>NZ_AHCF03000003.1:2232500-2487699 GCF_000238275.3 Pseudoalteromonas undina | reverse complement strand
TATCGATGTATAAATATAATAACAGACTGATTTAAATAGCTTTTTATTTTAAAGCTTGATTAGAGATCATAACAAAACTGGCAGCAGATCGCGACCACAATTTACGATCCAATTTACTTTTCCCATGCTTTTATTCACTTTTTATACAGGGGCTGTGGAAAACTTCTTATTTATGATGATCCTATCGGATCATGAAAATTGATCATAAATAAACATGCTTTACGCACTCTATTATGATTGACTTTTCGTCACTTCATCTATAATATCTCGCGCTCGCAATGGCACCTGTGCCAGGATCGCGACCTGCATAGGATGTTTTAACTTTAACCGATCGGATGAGATTGTTATGAAAAGAACTTTTCAACCTAGCGTTTTAAAACGCAAACGTACACACGGTTTCCGTGCTCGTATGGCAACTGTAAATGGCCGTAAAGTATTAGCTCGTCGCCGTGCTAAAGGCCGCAAAGTTCTTTCTGCTTAATTTATAAGTGGAAGACTTTAGCTTTGGCAGGGAGTTACGTCTGTTAACTCCCTCGCATTACTCTCGCATATTTAACGAACCCGCTCGGGCTGCAACTCCTTTCTTTACCTTATTAGCAAAACCAAGTGACCAGTCTAAACCTAGGTTAGGCCTTACTGTTGCTAAAAAACGTGTAAAAAAGGCATGTCAACGAAACCGTATTAAACGTCTTGCTCGCGAAAGTTTTCGTTTAAACCAACACACGCTCGATAATATTGATATTGTGTTGATGGTTAAAAGTGGCATTGATGAACAGTCTAATGAAGAATTAACCAAACAACTTACAAAGCTGTGGCGTAAGATTAATGAACGCTGCAAACCTGGTGCCCCTAAACCGCCACCATTTAAAAAACGCCCAAACAAATCAGCTAAATCGACTAAACAAACCCAATAGCAATAGAATTACAGGGTTAATTAAGGTATCTTTAGCTCACCTTTTAATCATGCGTTTAAAATCTCATAGTGAGTCTTTAAATACATGGTATCTATTCACTAAACATAACGTAGGGGCATGTACAACATGAGGTTACTTAAACCACTTGCTGCTTTACCAACACGTTGTTTAGTTTTATTTATCCGCGGTTATCAAAAGTGGATTAGCCCGCTATTAGGTCCGCATTGTCGTTTTAATCCAACGTGCTCTAGTTACGCTATTCAAGCAATTAATTTGCATGGATCGGTAAAAGGGTGTTGGTTAGCTGTTAAACGCATATTAAAATGCCATCCTTTACATTCAGGCGGAGACGACCCCGTTCCTGAAAAATTAACCCGTATTAACCACCAACACGAGAAATAAGAGCTGTTATGGAATCGCAACGCACGTTTTTATTCATCGGCCTAATGCTAGTGTCGTTTTTATTATTTCAAGAGTGGAATAATGACTACAACACACCAAAAGCCGATCCTAGTGCCACTACACAAACACTAAAAGCAAATTCACCAGAATCAGATGATTATGTTCCAGCTTCATCAGACTCAGGTTTACCTGCTTCAACAACTTTAGCTAAACGCGCTGTTATAAATATTACAACAGACGTGTTTAAGGTAAAAATTGACACCAAAGGTGGTGACATTGTTGAAACAGACTTAATTGATTATAAAGAAACCAAAGGCAGTGATGTTCCTTACATGCTACTTGGTGAGTTTGATGGTAAACAATACTTTTCACAAAGTGGTTTAATTGGTTTAAATGGCCCAGATGCATCAGCAAATGGTCGTCCTACTTACCAATCAGAACAAACTTCTTATACTTTAACGGGTGATGAACTTCGTGTTCCTCTTCAGTTTACTGATAGTAACGGTGTAAGTTTCACTAAAACCTATGTATTCAAAAAGGGTCAATATGATGTTGGCTTAGAATATAAAGTTAACAACACCACTAGCTCGCCAGTACAAGTTCAGCTTTACACACAAATAAAGCGTACCGTACAAGAAAAAGGCAGCATGGTTGATCAAAACTATTTAGGGGCTGCATACGGTACTGATGAAGAACCATACGAAAAGTATAGTTTTTCAGATATGGCCGATAAAAACCTAAACATAAACACCCAAGGTGGTTATGTTGCCTTTATACAGCATTACTTTGTAAGTGCTTGGGTACCAATGCAAGATCAAGCAAATACACTTTATAGTTTAATCACTAAAAGTAACGCGGCTATTATTGGTGTTAAAGACGAAGCGGTAAATGTTCAAGCTGGTAGTGAGCAAGTACTTACTGCGACTTATTACATGGGCCCTAAAGAGTCAGATAAACTTGAAGCGATTCACACTGACTTAGACTTAACCGTTGATTACGGTTGGTTATGGTTTATTTCTCAACCTTTATTTGTGCTATTAAAATGGTTACACAGTATTTTAGGTAACTGGGGTGTAGCAATTATTGCCATCACTATTATTGTTAAATCATTAATGTACCCACTGACTAAAGCACAGTACACCTCAATGGCTAAAATGCGTGCATTACAGCCTAAGATGAAGGCGCTAAAAGAAAAGTATGGCGATGATCGTCAAAAATTCGGCCAAGCGACGATGGAAATGTACCGTAAAGAAAAAGTAAACCCTATGGGTGGCTGTTTCCCTATTTTACTGCAAATGCCAATCTTCTTAGCCTTGTTCTATGTATTCTTAGAGTCTACAGAACTTCGTCACGCTGAATTTGTACTTTGGCTAACTGACCTTTCTGCGAAAGACCCATACTACGTATTACCAATCTTATTTGGTGCGAGTATGTTTATAACGCAAAAACTACAACCTATGACGGTTACCGATCCAATGCAGCAAAAAATGATGACCTTTATGCCGGTTATCTTCTCTGTGTTCTTCTTATGGTTCCCATCTGGTTTAGTACTTTACTGGTTAGTGTCTAACCTTATCTCTATTGTCCAGATGTTAATCATCTACCGTGGCATGGAAAAGAAAGGTATTAAAGTAAGGGGCGATTAATCCTCCCTACTTATATAAAGGCGACTTAGGTCGCCTTTTTTATTGCCAATTTTTTATAACAGCATTCGCGAGTGCCTATTTGATAGGTTACAATACCGCCATTACGTTATTTAAGTTGGCAAATAAACCGCATGATCAATCACGATACAATTGCAGCACAAGCCACTGCCCCAGGCCGAGGCGGTGTTGGTATTATTCGCGTTTCAGGAAACCTAGCCAAACAGGTTGCTGAAAAAATAATTGGCAAAGTCCCTAAAGTTCGTTATGCCGACTATGTGCCATTTAACACCCTTGCAGGTCAGCAACTTGACCAAGGTATTGCGATTTACTTTGCCGGCCCACACTCATTTACCGGTGAAGACGTACTCGAACTTCAAGGCCATGGCGGCCCTGTTGTGCTTGATATGCTACTTAAAGAAATTAGTAAAATAGATGGGGTACGTTTAGCAAAGCCTGGTGAATTCTCTGAGCGTGCGTTTATGAACGACAAGCTTGATTTAACTCAAGCAGAAGCAATCGCCGACTTAATTAATGCAACCAGTGAGCAAGCGGCTAAAAGCGCCCTACAGTCACTTCAAGGCCAATTCTCTAAGCACATAGAAACCTTAGTTGAAAAAGTCATTCACTTGCGGATGTACGTAGAAGCCGCTATTGATTTTCCTGATGAAGAAATCGATTTTTTATCCGATGGAAAAGTAGGCGGTGATTTAAATGCCATTATTGAGCAGCTTAATGCCGTAACCAATCAAGCCAAACAAGGCAGCATAATGCGCGAAGGTATGCGCGTCGTAATTGCTGGTCGCCCTAATGCAGGTAAATCAAGCTTACTTAATGCATTAGCAGGGCGAGAAGCGGCCATCGTAACTGAAATAGCTGGCACCACTCGTGACGTATTACGTGAGCATATACATATAGATGGCATGCCACTGCATATAATCGATACCGCAGGCTTACGAGAAAGCCCAGATAAAGTTGAGCAAATAGGTATTGAACGTGCCTGGGATGAAATAAACCAAGCCGATCGGGTATTATTTATGCTTGATGGTACCGATACAACTGATACCGATCCACATGCTATTTGGCCTGAATTTATGGCTAAATTACCCCAAGGTATGGGCGTAACCGTGATCAGGAATAAAGCCGATTTATCGGGTGATACGGTTGGTATGGATCAAGAGCAACAATATCCGGTCATCAGTTTAAGCGCTAAAAATGCTGACGGTATAGAACTAGTGCGTGAGCACTTAAAAGCCTGCATTGGTTTTGATGGTGCCACAGAGGGCGGGTTTATGGCACGCCGTCGTCACTTAGATGCACTGGAACACGCAGCCTATCACTTAGATACCGGTAAAACACAATTAGAGATGCACGTGGCCGGTGAAATCCTCGCTGAAGAACTGCGTTTAACACAGCAGTATCTTAACGAAATAACTGGTGAATTTACTTCTGATGATTTGCTTGGCAAAATTTTCAGCTCGTTCTGTATCGGTAAATAGTTTAACTAATAATTTAATCATTAAGGGCACTTAGGTGCCCTTTTTAATGTCCTACTATTTTCAATATCGACTCGCCAAAATGTATTTTAATAACTCACTTTAAAAACCAAACAGGCTAAAAGATACAGCTAAATTGCACCAATATTAGCCTCCATTCATGTTTAAAAATGTGTTTAAGGCAGATGAGCTAAACCTATAATCACACCAAACAACAGATAAACTACCTACATTAATAGTAAAAAATTAAGCTTATTTCGCCCTAAAAGAGAACCTATTACATTAGCTTTCCAAGCTTGGGCATAGGTAATTATCAAACCATAAAAATAAAACGTACCTAAAAAGTAAGCTTGATCACCCACTCCACCAGCAAAACATAGTTATTTTCTTAGTTTAAATTGATGAAAATTATTTTTTTGCAGATCAGTTATCCACAATTGGGGTTTTATTGCCTTGAAAATGAGTTAAAAGCGATAAAAAGTAAAAATATGCTGTGTTTAAATAAGCTAAATAGCGATTTTTAGAAAATAAAAATGGATTTCTAGTCTGATCTGCATAAATAGATCATTTTTTAAAATTATTTTCGATCCCAATTTTAAGTTATCAACATGCTTTGTATCCACACTAAGATCAACACGTCTTTATCTATAAATTTGTACTAGCTGGTGGTTAACACTCAATATAAAATCAATAACTTAGCAAACTATTAATAATATTTGTTTTTAGTTAAGCAGAGCTTTCCCCAACCTTATCAACAACTTGATCAGAAGATTACATTTAAAGATATTTTGTTAAATCATTAATAATCAGTAAGTTAAGAAAGCAATTAATACCAAGGCTTAAATTACCACAAAAATAGTTATACAAAATAACACTCTTAACTTTACTGTTATACTCACTGAGCTATCATAGGCAGCAATTAAAACTAATAGTGATCAGCCATATTCATGAGTTCAGTAAATATTATCGTTGGTAGTCAAATGGGATCCGCCGAATACGTTGCAGAGCAGTTAAATGATGCACTTAACAACCAAGGGATTAATAGCCAACTACATGATCAACCTGAATTTAATGAAATAGATCAACAAAATACTATTTGGTTGGTTTGTACATCAACCTACGGTGCGGGTGATTACCCTGACAACCTGATTGGTTTTATCGAACAAGTATCTCAAGTGGATGATCTTTCGCATTTAAAGTATTCGGTTATTGCACTTGGCGATACTAGTTACGACACTTATAACCTTGCAGGGCGTAATGTAGATACTCTTTTAAGCCAAAAAGGCGCTGTAAAAGTAGCACAACGTTTAGAGCTTAATATTCTTGATGAAGCACTGCCCGAAGATACGGCCTTAGCTTGGTTAGACTCATGGATAGCACAGACAGGTTTAAAATAGAAAGATCAAGCGAAAAGTTATAAATAAAGTTACCCACAATTTGCTAATAATTTAATAAGTTTTGTGGATAAACACTGATTAAACTGCTTTTTTAGCCATGCTTATCCATGGGATAAGATCGAGACTTGATCGGCCTGTGTATAACAGCCTGTTTTGATCAGAGCTTATTTGCCTGAAGATCCGATCATACTAACACCTTTAGATCCGATCTAATTATATGTTTTTAATCATGATCTAAAGCTTATCAACAGAAAAACCGATCAGTAGTAGTAATAGTATTAAAAGATCTCTTTAAAAGATCCTTTATATTATTAGAGATCACTTACTTAGATCTTGAGCACTGTTTAATCATTTATCTTCTGCTAATTTCTAGGTAGAATACGCTCCCTTTTGAAGTTTACTGGTTTGATTTAAGTAGGATCCCATTAATGATTTTTCACGAAAATTTTGACGTTATCGTAGTAGGTGGTGGACATGCAGGCACTGAAGCCGCATTGGCAGCTGCCCGTATGGGGATGAATACCCTGCTGCTGACTCACAATATGGATACCCTTGGTCAAATGTCTTGTAACCCAGCAATTGGTGGCATTGGCAAAGGCCATTTGGTTAAAGAAATTGATGCCCTAGGTGGCGCAATGGCTCAAGCTATCGACAAAGGCGGGATCCAATTCCGCACGCTTAATTCTTCTAAAGGCCCTGCTGTACGAGCGACTCGTGCACAAGCAGATCGTGCCTTGTACAAAGCGGCTATTCAAAACACACTTCAAAACCAAGAAAACTTAAAGATTTTTCAGCAATCATGTGATGATCTAATCGTTGAAAATGATCGTGTAACTGGTGTAGTGACGCAAATGGGTTTACGTTTTAGTGCACCTAGTGTGGTACTAACCGTAGGTACATTCTTAGGCGGTCAAATTCATATCGGCCTTGAAAATTTCAAAGGTGGCCGAGCTGGCGATCCGCCTTCAATTGCCTTAGCTGATCGCTTACGTGAATTACCATTTAGAGTAGATCGCTTAAAAACCGGCACGCCACCGCGTATTGATGCCCGGACTGTTGATTTTAGTAAAATGCAAGAACAACCAGGTGATGCACCAACACCGGTATTCTCATTTATGGGTAAACAAAGCGACCACCCACAACAAATTCCGTGTTACATCACTTACACCAATGAAAAAACACATGATGTTATTCGCAAAAACCTACATCGCTCACCTATGTACTCAGGTGTTATCGAAGGAATAGGCCCACGTTACTGTCCGTCTATTGAAGATAAAATTGTACGTTTTGCAGATAAAGATAAACACCAGATATTTGTAGAGCCTGAAGGTTTAACGTCATACGAGTTATACCCTAACGGTATTTCAACTAGCTTACCGTTCGATGTGCAGTTAGAAATTGTGCAATCGATCACCGGCTTTGAGAACGCACACATTTGTCGTCCTGGCTATGCTATTGAATATGACTTTTTTGATCCACGCGATTTAAAACAATCATTAGAAACAAAGTTTATTGATGGCTTATTTTTTGCTGGTCAAATTAATGGTACTACCGGTTACGAAGAAGCGGGTGCGCAAGGTCTGATCGCAGGTATGAATGCAGCATTACAAGTACAAGGTAAAGAGTCGTGGACACCACGTCGTGATGAAGCCTATGTTGGCGTACTGATTGACGACTTAGCAACACTGGGTACAAAAGAACCGTACCGTATGTTTACTAGCCGCGCTGAATACCGTTTGCTACTTCGTGAAGACAACGCTGATATTCGTTTAACTGAAAAAGGTCGTGAACTAGGTTTAGTTAACGATGAACGTTGGCAAGCATTCAACGAAAAAATGGAAGTGATCGCTAAAGAGAAACAGCGTATTAAAGATACCTGGATCCATAAAGATCATGCCATGGTTAATAAAGTAAACGAATTACTAAAAACGCCACTTGTGCGTGAAGCCAGCTTAGAAGAATTACTGCGTCGTCCAGAAGTGCGTTATAACGACTTGATGGCGATTGAAGGACTCGGATCTGAGTTCACTAATCAGGCCGCTCTAGAACAGGTTGAAATTCATACGAAGTACGCAGGTTACATTGCGCGTCAACAAGATGAGATCAATAAGCAGCTTCGTCATGAAGAAACAATCTTACCAAAAGAGTTTGATTATAAAACCGTCTCTGGTTTATCAAACGAAGTAGTTGCTAAGCTAATTGATGCTCGTCCAGACACTATCGGCCAAGCTTCGCGTATTTCTGGTATCACCCCAGCGGCGATTTCGCTATTATTAGTGTATCTGAAGAAGCAAGGCTTGTTACGCAAAACTGCGTAACGGTAAAGGTACATTGTGTTACAGCAACAATTAACAACTTTGTTAGCGCAAACTGATATTGCGCTAACACAAAAACAACAGCAACAACTTGTCCGCTATGTTGAATTACTCGATAAGTGGAATAAAGCCTATAACTTAACCTCGGTACGTTTGCCTCAAGAAATGATGGTTAAACATATAATGGATAGCTTAGTTGTTGCTCCTCACTTGACCGGTCATCATTATATTGATGTTGGCACAGGTCCTGGTTTACCGGGCATAGTGTTAGCTATTGCCTTACCTGAAACGCAGTTTGTATTATTAGATAGTTTAGGTAAACGTGTACGTTTTTTAATGCATGTTAAACATGAACTTGGTCTTGATAATGTCACCCCGGTGCAGTCAAGAGTTGAAGAATATCAACCAAGTGTTAAATTAGATGGCGTACTAAGTCGTGCATTTGCATCGTTACAAGATATGATTGACTGGTGCTCGCACTTAATTGATCATTCAGGTAAGTTCATTGCACTTAAAGGGGTATTTCCAAGTGAGGAATTAGACTCACTCCCTACAGGTGTTAAGTTTGAGCAAAAAATTGCATTAGAAGTACCGGATTTAGATGCACAACGACATTTAATAATTCTTTCTAAAGACTAGGGATCAGAGACACTGTGGCAAAAGTCATCGCATTAGCAAATCAAAAAGGTGGAGTAGGTAAAACTACCACTGCCGTTAATCTCGCTGCATCTATGGCTGCAACGAAGCGTAAAGTGCTGTTAATAGATCTCGATCCGCAAGGCAATGCGACCATGGGCAGTGGCGTCGACAAATATGGTGACGTCCCTACTATCTATGACTTGCTCATAGAAGATAAGCCTATTGATGAAGTGATTATTAAAGAAACCTCAGGCGAATATCATATGATTGCTGCAAACGGTGATGTGACCGCTGCAGAAGTTAAGCTGATGGAATTATTTGCGCGAGAAGTACGTTTGCGTAACGCGCTTGAAAAAATACAAGATCAGTATGAGTTTATTTTTATAGACTGCCCGCCTTCTTTAAATATGTTAACCGTTAATGCCATGGCCGCTGCCGATTCTATTTTAGTACCTATGCAATGTGAATATTATGCACTGGAAGGATTAACAGCATTAATGGACACGATTACGCAACTTGCTAAGTTAGTTAACCCTAACTTACAGATTGAAGGCATACTTCGTACTATGTACGATCCGCGTAATCGACTAGCAAATGATGTATCAGAACAATTAAAACAACATTTTGGCGATAAAGTATACCGTACGGTGATCCCACGCAATGTTCGACTTGCAGAAGCCCCAAGTTTTGGTGCCCCAGCAATGTACTACGATCGAGCATCAAGTGGCGCGAAAGCTTATTTAGCTCTCGCTGGTGAAATGCTACGCAGAAAAGAAAAAACAACTCCCGTTGTCGCCTAACTTTGAGGTAAAAAAATAACATGTCTGCTAAAAAACGAGGTTTAGGCCGAGGACTCGATGCGCTTTTAAGTTCATCTAAACCTGCACCAAGCGAAGGCAAGGAACAGGACAATGCTAACGTAACCAGCGCAGTTGAAAATGCAGCGCAGCCTAGTAACAGTGAATTACAAAAACTACCGATCGAGCTTTTACACTCAGGTAAGTACCAACCTCGTAAAGACATGTCTGAAGAGGCACTCGAAGAACTCGCCAGTTCGATACGCTCACAAGGAATTATTCAACCTATCGTTGTGCGCCCTGTTGCGCATAACAGCTACGAGATTATTGCTGGTGAACGTCGTTGGCGTGCTGCGCAAATAGCTAAGCTTGAGTTTGTACCCTGTATTATTAAAGACGTACCTGATGAAGCTGCCGTTGCTATTGCTCTGATTGAAAATATTCAGCGTGAAGACTTAAACGCTATGGAAGAAGCGATTGCACTTAATCGGTTGCTTAATGAGTTTGAGTTAACGCATCAACAAGTGGCTGATGCCGTTGGTAAATCACGTACGACCGTGACTAACTTATTACGCTTAAATAATCTAAATAATGATGTAAAAATTTTGTTAGAGCATGGTGACATTGAAATGGGCCACGCACGTTGCCTGTTAGCACTTGAAGGTGAAGTGCAATCAGATGCAGCCCGTTTAGCTGTTGCAAAGGCATTGACCGTTCGCGAAACAGAAAAACTAGTACGCTCTATTTTAGAGCCAGCTCCAGCAAAAGAAGTAATAGAAAAAGACCCAGATGTTAAACAGTTAGAGCAGCAGCTTGCTGATAACCTAGGGGCAAAGGTAGAAATAAATTACAACAAAAAAGGCAAAGGGAAGTTGGTTATTTCTTACACTAATCTTGACGAGTTAGACGGTATTTTAAACCGTATCAATCAAGACTATTCCCACCATTAATTCATTGGATGTCTAAAAAGGGACATTTACAGCGATTTTGTGTTACAAAGCACCTACTCAAGTTGCAAAACTGGCAGGATTAAGTATAATTTCGCCAGTTTTCATACCCTGACAATTAGAGCGTCATAAAGGTTAATTAAAAGTGACTAATAAGTTAGCGAGCCCGTATAGGCTTGCCGCATTAAAATTAATTTGCCTTCAGGGATTTGTAGCCCTTTTAGCTGCACTAATAATTTTTATAGGTTGGGAAACCAATGCCGCACTTTCAGCTCTAGCTGGTGGCGCAGTCGCAGTACTTCCTAACTTTGTATTTGCGCTTTATGCATTCAGATATATGGGTGCAAGTCGAGCAAATCAAGCGTATGCCTCGTTAAAACGCGGCAACGGATTAAAATTTATGCTAACAATCGTTTTGTTTGCACTAATGCTAAAGCTTTATCCGGTAGTACTGCTACCTTTCTTTTGTGCTTATGTGTTGGTGTTGTTTACAGGATTGTTTACACCCGTTTTTTTTAAACATTAACTTTTGGGATATAACATGGCTGCAGAAGAAGTTACTCTATCTAGCCATATTCAGCACCACTTAACCAATGCTAAGATGTGCTCGACCGACGCCGGTCTTGCCTTCAATAAAGCATGTACGGATAGTGGCTTCTGGACATGGCATATAGATACCCTCGCATGGTCTATCGGACTAGGTCTAATATTTTTATGGATCTTCCGTAGTGCCGCAAAAAAATCAACTCTGGGTGTACCTGGAAAACTTCAATGTTTCATTGAAATGGTTGTTGAGTTCGTTGGCGACAACGTACGCGATACCTTCCACGGTAAAAGTAAGCTAATTGCACCATTAGCATTAACAATATTCGTTTGGATATTCTTAATGAACTTAATGGATTTAATCCCAGTTGACTTCCTACCTGCATTTGCTGGCTTTGTTGGCGAAACTGCATTCGGTATGGATTCACACGACGTATACATGAAAATTGTACCAACTACAGATATCAACATGACAGCTGCACTTGCGCTGGGCGTGTTCATTCTAATGATTGGTTACTCAATTAAAATCAAAGGTATCGGCGGTTTTATTAAAGAACTAACACTTCACCCGTTTAGTTCAAACAATACAGCTATGCAGATTCTTTTAATTCCATTCAACCTATTACTAGAGCTTATCGCATTGGTTTCTAAGCCGTTTTCACTGGCTCTGCGTTTGTTCGGTAACTTATATGCAGGTGAGTTAATCTTCATCCTTATAGGTGCTGTAGGTTTAATGCAACTACCGTTGCACTTTGTGTGGGCTGTATTCCATATCTTAGTAATCGTATTGCAAGCATTCGTATTCATGATGCTTACAATCGTATACCTAAGCATGGCAAGTTCAGATAATCACTAATTACTATATTTACAATTTTACTTTTACTTTTAATACAATTGAAACTTTGGAGAAATAAATGGAAGCTTTAGAATTATTAAACGGCTTAAAATACATCGCAGTAGCTTTACTTATCGGTTTCGGTGCAATCGGCACAGCAATCGGTTTTGGTAACATGGGCGGTAAATTCCTTGAAGCATGTGCACGTCAACCTGAGCTAGCACCATCGCTACAAGTTAAAATGTTTATCCTTGCTGGTCTAATCGATGCTGTAGCAATGATTGGTGTTGGTATCGCGATGGTATTGTTGTTCGTACTTTAATTTTATTTTTTGAACAGCTTACTATTTAAGGAGGAGCGGTTGTGAACTTAAACGCCACTCTTATCGGTGAATTAATTGCGTTTACGGTGTTCGTATTATTTTGTATGAAATACGTATGGCCACCACTAAACGGTGCAATTGAAGCTCGCCAGAAGAAAATCGAAGATGGTTTAGCTGCCTCTGATAGAGCCGAGAAAGACTTAGAACTAGCGCAACAGAAAGCTGCAGAACAGCTTAAAGATGCAAAGGCTCAAGCGGCTGATATCATTGATCAAGCTAAAAAGCGTGCCGTGCTAATTGTTGACGAAGAAACTGTTCGTGGTCAGCAAGAGCGTGAAAAAATTATTGCTCAAGGGCACTCTGAAATTGAATCAGAGCGTAACCGTGTGACAGAAGAGCTACGTAAGCAAGTAGCAACTCTGGCAGTGGTTGGCGCAGAAAGAATTTTAGAGCGCGAAATCAATCAAGCCGCACATAGTGACATCGTTGAAAAACTTGTCGCTGAGCTGTAATTAGGAGGGTATGAGCATGTCTGAATTGACTACTATCGCTCGCCCATACGCTAAAGCGGCTTTTGAACTTGCCGTTGAAAAAGGCGCTATTGAAAGCTGGAATGACATGTTGTTCTTTGCTGGCCACGTTGCCAGCAATGAACAGGCATCTACCATTTTAGCTGGATTGCCTACTGCTACTGCACAAGCTGAGTTATTTATTAACTTATGTGGTGAGCAGCTCAACGAACAAGGTCAGAACCTAGTTAAGGTGATGGCTGAAAATGGACGTTTGATTGCACTACCTGAAGTTGCTCATTTATTTTCTGCTTTAAAAGCAGACTATGAAAAAGAAATCGATATTGATGTGATTTCGGCAACACCTCTTGCTGCAACCCAGCAAGAATCATTGGTAGCGGCACTTGAAAAACGTTTCGCACGCAAAGTTAAGCTGAATTGTAGTGAAGACGCTACAGTAGTTGGCGGCCTTATTATTAAGGCAGGCGACACTGTAATTGACGGCTCTTTACGCGGTAAATTAAATCGCTTAGCCACAACACTACAATCGTAATTGGGAAAAAGAGCATGCAACTTAATTCCACTGAAATTTCAGATCTGATCAAACAACGTATTGAGAAGTTCGAAGTTGTAAGTGAAGCTCGTAACGAAGGTACAATTGTATCTGTTACTGACGGTATCATTCGCATCCACGGTCTAGCTGACTGTATGCAAGGTGAGATGATTGAGCTTCCTGGCAACCGTTATGCTATCGCACTAAACCTTGAGCGTGACTCAATTGGTGCAGTAGTAATGGGTCCTTACGCTGACCTTACAGAAGGCGTAAAAGTATACACTACTGGTCGTATCTTAGAAGTTCCTGTTGGTGCGGGTCTACTTGGTCGTGTTGTAAACACGCTAGGTGCTCCTATCGATGGTAAAGGCGCTTTAGATAACGACGGTTTTGAACCTGTAGAAAAAATTGCACCAGGTGTAATCGAGCGTCAATCAGTAGATGAGCCAGTACAAACTGGTTACAAATCTATCGATGCGATGATTCCAGTTGGTCGTGGTCAGCGTGAGCTTGTTATCGGTGACCGCCAAACAGGTAAAACTGCACTAGCAATCGATGCAATCATCAACCAAAAAGACACAGGCGTTAAGTGTGTGTACGTAGCGGTTGGTCAAAAAGCATCTACTATTGCTAACGTAGTACGTAAATTAGAAGAGCACGGTGCACTTGCAAATACTATCGTAGTTGTAGCATCTGCTTCTGAATCTGCGGCACTTCAGTACTTAGCACCGTTCTCGGGCTGTACTATGGGTGAATACTTCCGTGACCGTGGTGAAAACGCATTAATCGTATATGATGATTTATCTAAGCAAGCTGTTGCTTACCGTCAAATCTCATTGCTACTTAAGCGTCCACCAGGCCGTGAAGCATACCCAGGTGACGTATTCTACCTTCACTCGCGTCTTTTAGAGCGTGCATCACGTGTAAACACTGATTACGTAGAAAAGTTCACTAATGGTGAAGTGAAAGGTAAAACAGGTTCATTGACGGCATTGCCTATCATTGAAACTCAAGGCGGCGACGTTTCTGCGTTCGTACCGACAAACGTTATCTCTATCACCGATGGTCAGATCTTCTTAGAAACTGACTTATTCAACTCAGGTATCCGTCCGGCAGTAAATGCTGGTATCTCGGTATCGCGTGTTGGTGGTGCTGCACAAACTAAAATCGTTAAGAAACTAGGTGGCGGTATCCGTCTAGCCCTAGCTCAGTACCGTGAATTAGCTGCGTTCTCGCAGTTCGCGTCTGACCTTGATGATGCTACTCGTGCTCAACTTGAGCATGGTGAGCGTGTAACAGAGCTAATGAAGCAGAAACAGTACGCGCCAATGTCTGTTGCTGAAATGTCTTTGTCGTTATTCGCAGCTGAGAAAGGTTACTTGCAAGACATCGAAATCTCTAAAATCATGGATTTCGAAGCGGCATTACTTTCTTTCGCAAATAGCACATACGCAGAGCTTATGGCTCAAATCAATGAAACTGGTAACTACAACGCCGAGATCGAAGCGCAGCTTAAAGAACTTCTAGAGAAGTGCAAGTCTACGCAAACTTGGTAATTTAGTTATTAATGGTGTGCTTTATATCCTAAAGCACACCTTGATTCGGAGAGAGAGTCATGGCCAGCGGAAAAGAGATTAAAAGCAAGATCGGCAGTATTAAAAATACTCAAAAGATCACTAGCGCAATGGAAATGGTTGCTGCGTCTAAAATGAAAAAGGCGCAAGAACGAGTGGCTTCAAGCCGTCCATACGCTGAAAAATTACGTAAAGTGATTGGTCGTGTTGCTCAAGCAAATCTTGATTTTACTCACCCGTTCTTAGAAGAACGTGAAGTAAAACGAGTTGGTTATATTGTTATCTCTACTGACCGTGGTCTATGTGGCGGCTTAAACTCAAATGAGTTTAAGAAAGTTGCATTAGACATTAAAGCGTGGAAAGAGAAAGGCGTAGATGCTGATTTTGCTACTTTAGGTAGTAAAGCAGCTGGCTTCTTTCAACGTTTTGGTGGTCAAGTACTTGCTAAAAAAGCAGGTCTTGGAGATAAGCCTTCAGTACAGGACGTAATTGGTCCGGTAAAAATAATGCTAGATGCATTCTCTGAAGGTAAAATTGACCGTTTATTCCTGGTATATAACAACTTTGTTAATACCATGAAGCAAGAGCCAATAGTAGATCAGTTACTCCCTTTGCCAAAAGCTGAAGAAGAAGTATCTACACATGCGTGGGATTACTTATATGAACCAAACCCAGAGGCTATTTTAGAGTCTTTGTTAGTACGTTTCATTGAATCTCAAGTATACCAAGGTGTAGTTGAAAACGCTGCCTCTGAACAGGCTGCCCGCATGGTTGCAATGAAAGCTGCAACTGATAATGCCGGTGACCTTATGGATGAGTTACAGCTTGTATATAACAAAGCTCGCCAAGCAGCAATCACACAAGAAATTAGTGAGATTTGTTCTGGTTCAGCAGCAGTTTAATGCTTCAGGCAAAGATTAACGAGAGGAATAGACATGAGTTTAGGTAAGGTCGTCCAAATTATCGGCGCCGTTGTGGATATCGAATTTCCACAAGACAGCGTGCCAGCCGTATATGACGCGCTAAAAGTAACAGATGGCGATTTAGCTGGTTTGACTTTAGAAGTTCAACAGCAGCTAGGTGGCGGTGTGGTACGTACTATCGCACTAGGTACTACAGACGGTTTACGTCGTGGTGCTTCAGTAGAAAACACAGGCGAAGCAATTCAAGTTCCAGTTGGTACTAAGACCCTAGGTCGTATCATGAACGTACTTGGTGAGCCAATTGATGAAGCAGGTCCAATCGGTGAAGACGAGCGTATGTCTATCCACCGTGCAGCACCTACTTACGAAGAGCAATCAAGCTCAGTTGAACTTTTAGAAACGGGTATCAAGGTAATCGACCTTGTATGTCCATTCGCTAAAGGTGGTAAAGTTGGTTTATTCGGTGGTGCCGGTGTTGGTAAAACCGTAAACATGATGGAACTTATCCGTAACATCGCAATCGAGCACAGCGGCTACTCAGTATTCGCAGGTGTTGGTGAGCGTACTCGTGAGGGTAACGATTTCTACCATGAAATGAACGATTCAAACGTACTTGATAAAGTATCGCTTGTATACGGTCAGATGAACGAGCCACCGGGTAACCGTTTACGCGTAGCGTTAACAGGTCTTACTATGGCTGAGAAGTTCCGTGACGAAGGTCGCGACGTACTTTTCTTCGTAGATAACATCTACCGTTACACACTTGCGGGTACAGAAGTATCAGCACTTCTTGGTCGTATGCCATCAGCGGTAGGTTACCAGCCTACACTTGCTGAAGAAATGGGTGTACTTCAAGAGCGTATCGCATCTACTAAGACTGGTTCAATTACTTCAATCCAAGCGGTATACGTACCTGCGGATGATTTAACGGATCCATCTCCAGCAACAACGTTTGCTCACTTAGATGCAACAGTGGTACTTTCACGTGATATCGCATCACTAGGTATCTACCCAGCGGTAGACCCTCTTGATTCATCTTCACGTCAGCTTGATCCACAAGTAATCGGTGAAGAGCATTACGGTATAGCGCGCGGCGTTCAAACAGTTCTTCAGCGTTACAAAGAACTTAAAGACATCATCGCGATTCTAGGTATGGACGAGCTTTCTGACGAAGATAAGCAACTTGTATCTCGTGCACGTAAAATCCAGCGTTTCCTATCTCAGCCATTCTTCGTGGCAGAGGTATTTACAGGTGCGCCAGGTAAATACGTTTCACTTAAAGACACAATTGCAGGCTTCAAAGGTATCTTAAACGGTGAGTTTGATGATATGCCAGAGCAAGCGTTCTACATGGTTGGCTCTATTGAAGAAGCTCAAGAAAAAGCCAAAAGCATGTAATTAGGAGGGTAGTATGGCAGCTATGACTGTACATCTTGATGTAGTAAGTGCTGAAGAGAAATTATTTTCTGGTTTAGTAGAATCTATTCAAGTATCTGGTAGTGAAGGTGAGTTAGGTGTTAATGCCGGTCACGCCCCACTACTAACTGCCCTTAAACCTGGTATGGTACGTTTAGTTAAGCAATTTGGTGAAGAAGAACTCATCTATATTGCTGGCGGTACACTAGAAGTTCAACCGAACATAGTAACCGTACTTGCTGATACAGCTGTTCGTGGTGAAGACCTGGACGAGAAAGCTGCAGAGCAAGCTAAACGTGACGCTGAAGCCCAAATGGCAAAAGGTGCATCTGCTGAGCTTGATTACAATCAAGCCGCAATGCAACTAGCTGAAGCAATTGCTCAGCTGCGCGTTATTCAGCAATTACGTAAAAAGTAAGCCTATCTGGTTTTTAAAAGCCCACTTTATGTGGGCTTTTTTGTGCCTGATGATAAATCCTGTCGCTATTTGTAAATAAATTAATCGTTATGGCTAATATCTCTTCATTATTACTTATATCTACGCAAGATCCTCGCTACAATAACCCTATTCTATTAGGTGTTACTTTGCTTAAGTTAAGATTCAGTAGTCATTGCTTAGCCTACTGAGTATTTGCACATGATGTGACTTACGTAATCTACTTTGCAGCACACTTATTCTATTAAGCTAAAACAACGGAAAAAGGAAATTGTTTTAATGGCTCTAACAACGGTTATTCTTGCAGCGGGTAAAGGTACCCGTATGCGCTCTGCTCTCCCTAAGGTACTGCATAAAGTGGCAGGTAAACCTATGGTGCAACATGTTATCGATAATGCCAATGCGCTAGGTGCTACATCGACTAACTTAGTTTATGGTCACGGCGGCGAACTATTACAACAACAATTAGCCGATAATAACGTAAACTGGGTGCTGCAAGCTGAACAGCTAGGTACAGGCCATGCAGTGGCACAAGCTAACCCACATATAAATGACGACGACACCGTACTGGTTTTATACGGTGACGTACCTTTAACAAAGCAATCTACACTTGAACGCTTATTAGCAGCGACACCTAAAAATGGCTTAGCAGTATTAACCGTTAATTTAGCAAACCCAAATGGTTATGGGCGTATGCTACGTGTTGATGGCAAGCTAGTGGGTATTGTTGAGCAAAAAGATGCCAATGCAGAGCAGTTACTTATTAACGAAGTAAACACCGGCATTATGGCGGTTAATGGTAAGCTTTTAAAAAGCTGGTTAGGTAATTTATCCAACAATAATGCCCAAGGTGAATACTACCTAACAGATATAGTTGCTATGGCGCATAGTGAAGGCGTAGAAATTACATCAGCACAGCCTGATCACCCAATGGAAGTTGAAGGTGCAAATAACCGCGTACAACTTGCAGGATTAGAGCGTGCTTACCAAGCATGGCAAGCAGAAGAACTCATGCTAAATGGGGCCACCCTTGCTGACCCTGCACGTATTGACGTACGTGGCGACGTTAAAACAGGTGAAGATGTCCTCATCGATATCAACGTTATTTTTGAAGGTACAGTAACCTTAGGTAATAACGTACAAATTGGTCCTAACTGCGTACTTAAAAACTGTAGCATCGGCGATAATGTTATTATTAAAGCTAATACACTAATTGAAGATGCATCAGTTGCGGCTAAATGTACACTCGGTCCATACGCCCGCCTTCGCCCTGGTGCAGTAATGGAAGAAGACTCGCACATTGGTAACTTTGTCGAAATGAAAAAAACCCGTTTAGGCAAAGGTTCTAAAGCAAACCACTTAAGTTACTTAGGTGATGCTGAAATTGGCGAGAAAGTGAATATTGGCGCAGGCACAATTACCTGTAACTACGATGGCGTGAATAAAGCAAAAACCATTATTGGCGATAATGCCTTTATAGGGTCTAACTCGTCACTGGTTGCTCCTGTAAATATTGGTGCTACAGCAACCGTTGGTGCAGGCTCTGTTATTACCAATGCCGTAGCGGATGATCAGCTAGCCGTAGCACGTGGCAAGCAACGTAATTTAGATGGTTGGAAGCGCCCAGTTAAAAAATAGTAATGACTATTACTTATTAAATATTTAAAGCGAGTTTCATAACTCGCTTTTTTATTGTCTATATATCTTAATTAGATTATTCAATAGCACATTAAAATATAACTCAAGGAAGTGTAACATGTCAGCTTATGCTCATTGGGCAATCGTTGAAAGACAACGCCAAAGTCAGTTAAAAAGTATCTTGTCAGGTAATAGTCTATTCATTATTTATAAGCTTTAATAAAGCACTGAGTGAAGACCCTTATGGAGTATTCGGTGCATTATTTGGGGTTCCGAGCATAAAAATATTATGAAAATATTTAAATGGGAAAAAGCAAGTAAGAGTGGCAGAAACCTCGCTTTTAAAGAATTATGTATAAATTTGTTAGGGTCTATCGTAATTTGCATTCTTTGCTTTGCTCTAATTTATACCGTCATCTCAGAAATTAGTTTACTGGAAGCTGTTGGGTCTAGTTCTTTTATTAAAGAAAAAAGTGGAAAGGTTCTTTTACTTTTTTTCCTTTTCCCTTTTTCTTTATTTTTTTAGCTTCTATTCAGAAGTTATTAAATTATAAATCTGAATACTTAATGACAGGCTTTGTTAAAGGGTTGTTTATTGCATTACCTTTATTTCTTTTGCTAGTAATCCCTTTCAACTTGTATGTAGAGTCATATATAAAAAGCAATGGCTATACTTATTGTAATTGGTATACAAAACCTTCATTTCGCTCTCCTGATGTTTGGTTGAAAAACGATAAGTTATGCTTACAAAATGGCTCTGTAATCACTAGTGATATTTATGGTTGGTTTGAAATGCATAATGAGCAAGGAACTGAACCGACTCTAAATGAATTAGAGGCTTTTATTAAAAAGACAAGAATGGAACTTGGTAGATAAAATAAAGCAGACCTAATAATTCGGCTATATGTTCGAGATGTCTACAGCCAAAATTTTGCAATGGCTACCCACAGTCATAATTGACTCTTATCCTAGAATACGCGCTTACCTTAAAGGTACCCGTTATTTGGCTAGTAACCCTAAGCTTTTCACTATAGGGGTGGGTAAGCTCAAAGCAGCCAAAGCGATGAAAACCGGCTTCGTTGTTAGTTTAATTATTTCAGTGACATTTCATGCAATCGACCAGGTTTTAAATGACCAAAAAACATGGTATGACTTAGTTGCTGGAGTTGCTGGAGTTGCTGTTGTTGGGGTTGCTATTGGAATTAGTTCAGGAGTAATTGCATTAGGAGGTTCATTGATTACTGGTTCTGCAATAGCTCCATTGATAATTATTGTTGCTGTTGGTTTTTTATTTGCGTGGGTTTTTCGTGATACAACTGTTTATGTCGATTACTTAACCCAACATTTGCATATTTGTGAAGAAAACATTCAAGCAGGTAAGGTTAGAATTAGAAATCAAATACAAAAATTAGAGAAAGACTATAAAGATAGTCCAGTCGATTTTATAAAGGGAATTTTTGGTGTGCCAATTTTAAACTTTACTAAGACTTACAAATAATGAAACTTTTAGAGTGGAAGCCTTTGGAGTTGAATTTCCAAGAGGCACGAAACAAGGAGAGGCTTTCTAAGATATTCCTGTTTTTTTGATTTTAGGGGGTATCTATCTAGTAACAACTACATTTTACTCTGAGTTTCGGTTACTTTTTTTAGATGATGGCAGTACCTCTTTTTTTCTTAAAGAAAGCAGTGGAAGAATTTTGCTGGTTTCTTTTCTTCCTTTCTGGTTTTATTTTCTGATCGCGACATTTCAATTTTTACTTAATTTTAGTTTTAAATTGTCCATGAGGTTGACCATGAAAAGTGGAATTTTGAGTTGTTTTTTTATGGCTCTTGGGGTTATTCCTTTTAATTATTTTGTAGAATCAACATTAGAAGATAAAGGTTATTCTTTTTGTAATTGGTATACAGCTCCTTCAGTTATTGCCCCTGATGTTTGGTTGAAAAACGATGAGTTATGCTTACAAAATGGCTCTGTAATCACTAGTGATATTTATGATTGGTTTGAAATGCATAATGAAAAAAGAATTGAGCCAACACTTAATGAACTTGAAGTTTTTATACAAGAAACTAGAGCAGAGTATAATCGTTAAAATTAACTCAAAATTGCTGCTGTCATTTTTATTTAAAATAACCAGATAAGCTAAATAATTTTATAAAAGGATTCTTCTGGCTTCCAGAGGTAAATTTCACCCTAATAAAAATGAGCTATAAACAATGTCTATTTTAGAATGGAAAAAATCCGAGGAACGTTTTACAGAACAAAGCTTCGAGCATAAATTAACTGTTGTGATAGGCCTGTTTGCTTTTATATTATTTACAATTGCTTTATTTTATTTCTCTTATTATGGGTTTGTTGAAAATGTTTATTTTGATGAGTCGCTTTATTATATTCGAGAAAGCGGCTTGTTGGCTCCGATAATAGTAATGGCTCCATTTCCTGTTTTAATGACAATTGCAGGTTTACAAAAAGTATTGAACTTCCGCAATGAAAAAACAATAAGGTTAATGGTAAAGCTTATGCTGCGCGCAATACCTTTATATATAATTTTATCTATTGCTAATAGTTTTTATATTGAGTCTAAATTAACACTCGAGGGATATAGCTTTTGTAATTGGTATACCAGTCCATCATTAAGAGGTCCCGATGTTTGGCTAAAAAATGATGAATTATGCCTACAGGGTGGTTCCGTCATAATCAGTGATATTACCGATTGGTTTGAACAGAAAAACCAACAAGGTATTGAACCTTCCGTTGATGAGTTAAAAGAGTTTATAAAAATAACTCGAAAAATGCGCGATGATTATATAAATAATATGTAGCGGCCAGTCCGTTTTAATGAGTAACAGGCCAAGCCCTATTAAAGCGAGTTTTATAACTCGCTTTTTTATTGTCTAAATATTCTATAAATAAAAATGCCATACTGTTGTCATCCCTGTGTGTTGATATTTAACAAATACAACACTAAGGAAAACAATAATGTTAAACAAATCAATAATAGCCTTTTCTTTGCTATCACTATTAACTGGCTGCTCACTTGATGGTGATGACGGCCAAGATGGCGTACAGGGTGTACAAGGTACAGCGGGTAGTAATGGTGAAAACGGCACTAATGCAAATTCAGCTTTAAATATCAATCTTATTGGCCGCGCAGTACTCAATGCACAAAGCCCAGAGGGTGCAGCTGAAATAGTCGCCTACCAAGCCTCTAAAAAGTGGATTTATGCCATTAATAGCTCTGGCGATGAGGCAGTTGTGAATATCATTCCTGCCGATACGTTCGACACTGCAGCATTAGTAAAAGATAACGAAGGTATTGTAACCGCGACCAACTTAGCCTCTGCCATTACGCTCTCACTAAATGAAAATACGCCTGGTGATGCAAACAGCATAGCTATCGATGCAAATAACCAATTATTAGCGGTAGCAATGGCTGCTACAAACGTGGGCGAAGCTGGCCAAATAGCGTTTTACAATATTGGCGGAGATACACCAGTATTTATTAAAAATGTAACTGTAGGTGCCCTACCCGACATGGTGACATTTAGCCATGATGGTGCAAAAGTAGTGGTTGCTAATGAAGGTGAACCTAATGGCGACTACAGTATCGACCCCGAAGGCACAATTAGCATTATCGATATCAATAACGGCACTATTGCCGATACCGCTTTGAGCATAAACTTTCAAGCTTACAATAATAAGCAAGCAGAATTAGAAGTGCAGGGCTTAGTGTTTGCCAATCCTACTGGACGTACTATTAATGGTAATTTAATAAATACCACGGTTGCGATGGATTTAGAGCCAGAATATGTGAGCATTTCCAAGGATAATAAATACGCTTATGTCTCTATTCAAGAAAATAACGCTCTAGCCATCATCAACCTTGAAGATAATTCCCTTGAGCTAAAAGGACTCGGTTTTAAAGATTGGTCAAACTTACAATTTGACGCTTCAGACAAAGACGGCGGTGTTAACTTTAAATCATACCCTGGTTTATATGGCATGTATCAGCCAGATACAATTGCAAGTTTTAGTTGGAAAGGAGCAAACTTTATTGTATCTGCCAATGAGGGTGATGCACGCGAATACTTTTTTGATGCCAGCGATGAAGCTGATTGTATAGCTAAGGGCGGCCTTGATTATGACGCTAAAGATGGGTGTTTGGCATATATAGATGAAAGCCGCGTAGAAGATCTAGCTCTCGCAGCTAACTTCGATTACTTAAATAACGATGATAACGACATTGGCCGTTTGAAAGTTACAACAGTAAAAGGTGATAAAAATAACGATGGCCAATACGAATCTCTTTATGCCTATGGCGCACGCTCATTTACCATTTGGGATAGCAATGGGCTGGTGGTGTTTGACTCAGGCGATCAAATTGCACGAGTAACCGCTTCTGTTCATGGTAACGCGTTTAATAACAACGAAGATGAAAACAAAGGCGATACACGCTCAGATGATAAAGGGGCAGAACCCGAAGCGCTAACATTAGGTAAAGTTGGCGATAGGTTGTTTGCTTTTGTTGGCTTAGAGCGTATGGGCACAATAATGGTGTTTGATATAACCAACCCTTACGATGTGAAATTTCAAGACTACTTCTATAATCGTGGTTTAGAACCAAGTGCAGATATAAGTGGCGATCTCGCTCCTGAAGGAATGACGTTTGTTCCTGCAGCGCAAAGTGCAACAAACGAAGCACTGCTTATAGTAGGTAATGAAATCTCAGGCTCAATTGCCGTATGGGAAATAGCAACTCAGTAATTAATAAAGTGTTATGTAAAAGCGATTAGCAGTTATCTATAAATCGCTTTTACTTCCTCCCCCTCTTGCGATCATGCCTTGTGTGAATGAATTTTAATCAAAAACAGCTCTGCAGCCCTTTGTTTGTATGGTTACTGTACTAAATTGAAATTAATTTAATAAAACTGAAATAAAGCATTGACCCTCTCCAGAATATCCCTATAATGCGCATCCACTGACCCGGCAGGCAGCAATGAAAAGCGCTGAACAAACGGTAAGTGAGTCGAGTAAAACTTAGCTTTCAAATCTTTTAAAAGAAACTGAAAATTAAGTGTTGACAAAAAAATAGGAAAGCGTAATATGCGCAGCCCTAGCGAGATAAAGTTTAACGCTTTAATCGCAACGTTCTTTAACAATATAAAGCAATCATCTGTGTGGGCACTCGTACAGATTGAGTTCTAACAGCCAAACTACTTAGGTAGTGAGGCAAACAAATTTAGAGTCTCAATTGAAACTGAGTGACCAACAGCAATAACTTACTTATGTTTTACTTAAGCAAAAGAATTGCAGCACAGTCAATTCAATATCGAAAGATATTAAATAAATTCAGAATTCATTGAGCTGTCGAAAGACATAAAACTTTTTAATTGAAGGAGTTTGATCATGGCTCAGATTGAACGCTGGCGGCAGGCCTAACACATGCAAGTCGAGCGGTAACAGAAAGTAGCTTGCTACTTTGCTGACGAGCGGCGGACGGGTGAGTAATGCTTGGGAACATGCCTTGAGGTGGGGGACAACAGTTGGAAACGACTGCTAATACCGCATAATGTCTACGGACCAAAGGGGGCTTCGGCTCTCGCCTTTAGATTGGCCCAAGTGGGATTAGCTAGTTGGTGAGGTAATGGCTCACCAAGGCGACGATCCCTAGCTGGTTTGAGAGGATGATCAGCCACACTGGGACTGAGACACGGCCCAGACTCCTACGGGAGGCAGCAGTGGGGAATATTGCACAATGGGCGCAAGCCTGATGCAGCCATGCCGCGTGTGTGAAGAAGGCCTTCGGGTTGTAAAGCACTTTCAGTCAGGAGGAAAGGTTAGTAGTTAATACCTGCTAGCTGTGACGTTACTGACAGAAGAAGCACCGGCTAACTCCGTGCCAGCAGCCGCGGTAATACGGAGGGTGCGAGCGTTAATCGGAATTACTGGGCGTAAAGCGTACGCAGGCGGTTTGTTAAGCGAGATGTGAAAGCCCCGGGCTCAACCTGGGAACTGCATTTCGAACTGGCAAACTAGAGTGTGATAGAGGGTGGTAGAATTTCAGGTGTAGCGGTGAAATGCGTAGAGATCTGAAGGAATACCGATGGCGAAGGCAGCCACCTGGGTCAACACTGACGCTCATGTACGAAAGCGTGGGGAGCAAACAGGATTAGATACCCTGGTAGTCCACGCCGTAAACGATGTCTACTAGAAGCTCGGAATCTCGGTTCTGTTTTTCAAAGCTAACGCATTAAGTAGACCGCCTGGGGAGTACGGCCGCAAGGTTAAAACTCAAATGAATTGACGGGGGCCCGCACAAGCGGTGGAGCATGTGGTTTAATTCGATGCAACGCGAAGAACCTTACCTACACTTGACATACAGAGAACTTACCAGAGATGGTTTGGTGCCTTCGGGAACTCTGATACAGGTGCTGCATGGCTGTCGTCAGCTCGTGTTGTGAGATGTTGGGTTAAGTCCCGCAACGAGCGCAACCCCTATCCTTAGTTGCTAGCAGGTAATGCTGAGAACTCTAAGGAGACTGCCGGTGATAAACCGGAGGAAGGTGGGGACGACGTCAAGTCATCATGGCCCTTACGTGTAGGGCTACACACGTGCTACAATGGCGCATACAGAGTGCTGCGAACCTGCGAAGGTAAGCGAATCACTTAAAGTGCGTCGTAGTCCGGATTGGAGTCTGCAACTCGACTCCATGAAGTCGGAATCGCTAGTAATCGCGTATCAGAATGACGCGGTGAATACGTTCCCGGGCCTTGTACACACCGCCCGTCACACCATGGGAGTGGGTTGCTCCAGAAGTAGATAGTCTAACCCTCGGGAGGACGTTTACCACGGAGTGATTCATGACTGGGGTGAAGTCGTAACAAGGTAGCCCTAGGGGAACCTGGGGCTGGATCACCTCCTTATACGATTTAGAACTTATTTGTTCGTAGTGTCCACACAGATGATTGTTAGTTAGTTTTACCCTTTGGGTTAACTAATTAATATGCTCTTTAAAAATTTGGAAAAGCTGATAATAAAATTCGTATGAATACATTGTATTTGTACAGAGTTTTCAAAAGTAAAAAAGAATGATAGCAGTATCATTCAGTGCCATTTAATCTTCGGATTAATTGGTATCTACTTTAGTATTCAATATTAACTTCTGGCGAAGTTAAACTGTCACGAAACAAAGACCCGTTTGGGTTGTATGGTTAAGTGACTAAGCGTACACGGTGGATGCCTTGGCAGTTGGAGGCGATGAAGGACGTATTAACTTGCGATAAGCCTAGTCAAGCTAGTAAAAAGCACTTGAGACTAGGATTTCCGAATGGGGAAACCCACCTGCTTGCAGGTATCGTTAACTGAATACATAGGTTAACGAGGCGAACGCGGAGAACTGAAACATCTAAGTACCCGTAGGAAAAGAAATCAACCGAGATTCCGATAGTAGCGGCGAGCGAAATCGGAACAGCCCTTAAGCTTATTATGTGTTAATGGAAGGCTCTGGAAAGTGCCACGATACAGGGTGATAGTCCCGTACATGAAAACGCATTTTAAGTGAAATCGAGTAGGTCGGAGCACGTGAAACTTTGACTGAATATAGGTGGACCATCATCTAAGGCTAAATACTCCCAACTGACCGATAGTGAACCAGTACCGTGAGGGAAAGGCGAAAAGAACCCCTGTGAGGGGAGTGAAATAGAACCTGAAACCGTGTACGTACAAGCAGTAGGAGCCCTTCGAGGGTGACTGCGTACCTTTTGTATAATGGGTCAGCGACTTATATTTTGTAGCGAGGTTAACCGATTAGGGTAGCCGTAGGGAAACCGAGTCTTAACTGGGCGAATAGTTGCAAGGTATAGACCCGAAACCCGGTGATCTAGCCATGGGCAGGTTGAAGGTTGAGTAACATCAACTGGAGGACCGAACCCACTAACGTTGAAAAGTTAGGGGATGACCTGTGGTTAGGAGTGAAAGGCTAATCAAACCGGGAGATAGCTGGTTCTCCCCGAAATCTATTTAGGTAGAGCCTCGGACGAATACTTACGGGGGTAGAGCACTGTTAAGGCTAGGGGGTCATCCCGACTTACCAACCCTTTGCAAACTCCGAATACCGTAAAGTAATATCCGGGAGACACACGGCGGGTGCTAACGTCCGTCGTGAAGAGGGAAACAACCCAGACCGCCAGCTAAGGTCCCAAAGTCATAGTTAAGTGGGAAACGATGTGGAAAGGCCCAGACAGCCAGGAGGTTGGCTTAGAAGCAGCCATCCTTTAAAGAAAGCGTAATAGCTCACTGGTCGAGTCGGTCTGCGCGGAAGATGTAACGGGGCTAAACTATGCACCGAAGCTGCGGATTCAGAATTTATTCTGAGTGGTAGGGGAGCGTTCTGTAAGCGGTTGAAGGTGTACCGGGAGGTATGCTGGACGTATCAGAAGTGCGAATGCTGACATGAGTAACGATAATGCGGGTGAAAAACCCGCACGCCGGAAGACCAAGGGTTCCTATCCCATGTTAATCAGGGTAGGGTAAGTCGACCCCTAAGGCGAGGCCGAAAGGCGTAGTCGATGGGAAACGGATTAATATTTCCGTACTTGGTATAATTGCGATGGGGGGACGGAGCAGGCTAAGCAAGCATGGCGATGGTAGTCCATGTGAAAGTGTGTAGGCTAGCGACTTAGGTAAATCCGGGTTGCTGTTAGGCTGAGACACGAGACGAGTCACTACGGTGATGAAGTTGCTGATGCCATACTTCCAGGAAAAGCCTCTAAGCTTCAGATTATACCGAATCGTACCCCAAACCGACACAGGTGGTCAGGTAGAGAATACTAAGGCGCTTGAGAGAACTCGGGTGAAGGAACTAGGCAAAATCGTACCGTAACTTCGGGAGAAGGTACGCTCCGATTGGTGATGAGACTTGCTCTCTAAGCTGATTGGAGCCGCAGTGACCAGGTGGCTGGGACTGTTTATTAAAAACACAGCACTGTGCAAAATCGCAAGATGACGTATACGGTGTGACACCTGCCCGGTGCCGGAAGGTTAATTGATGGGGTTATCTTCGGAGAAGCTCTTGATCGAAGCCCCGGTAAACGGCGGCCGTAACTATAACGGTCCTAAGGTAGCGAAATTCCTTGTCGGGTAAGTTCCGACCTGCACGAATGGTGTAACCATGGCCACGCTGTCTCCACCCGAGACTCAGTGAAATTGAAATCGCAGTGAAGATGCTGTGTACCCGCGGCTAGACGGAAAGACCCCGTGAACCTTTACTACAGCTTGGCACTGAACATTGAACCTACATGTGTAGGATAGGTGGGAGACTTTGAAGATGAGACGCTAGTTTTGTTGGAGTCGTCCTTGAAATACCACCCTTGTAGTTTTGATGTTCTAACGTTGGCCCCTGAATCGGGGTTACGGACAGTGCCTGGTGGGTAGTTTGACTGGGGCGGTCTCCTCCCAAAGAGTAACGGAGGAGCACGAAGGTTGGCTAAGTACGGTCGGACATCGTACGGTTAGTGTAATGGTAGAAGCCAGCTTAACTGCGAGACAGACACGTCGAGCAGGTACGAAAGTAGGTCATAGTGATCCGGTGGTTCTGAATGGAAGGGCCATCGCTCAACGGATAAAAGGTACTCCGGGGATAACAGGCTGATACCGCCCAAGAGTTCATATCGACGGCGGTGTTTGGCACCTCGATGTCGGCTCATCACATCCTGGGGCTGAAGTCGGTCCCAAGGGTATGGCTGTTCGCCATTTAAAGTGGTACGCGAGCTGGGTTTAGAACGTCGTGAGACAGTTCGGTCCCTATCTGCCGTGGGCGTTTGAGAATTGAGAGGGGTTGCTCCTAGTACGAGAGGACCGGAGTGAACGAACCGCTGGTGTTCGGGTTGTCATGCCAATGGCATTGCCCGGTAGCTACGTTCGGAACTGATAAGCGCTGAAAGCATCTAAGCGCGAAGCAGGCCTCGAGATGAGTTCTCACTAGACTTTTAAAGTCTCTGAAGGGCCGTTGAAGACTACAACGTTGATAGGCAAGATGTGGAAGTGGTGTGAGCCATTAAGCTAACTTGTACTAATTACCCGTGAGGCTTAACCATACAACGCCAAACGCGTTTTATGTGATAGTGAAACAAGCGAAGAAGTTAATAGACTAAAGTAGATACTAGAAGACTTTATTATCAGAATTCCAAATTTTAGTTAGTACGTAGCGATACGGACTGACACCAAATTTGCTTGGTGACAATAGCGTTTTGGACCCACCTGACCCCATGCCGAACTCAGTAGTGAAACGAAACAGCGCCGATGATAGTGTAGCATTTGTTATGTGAAAGTAGGACATTACCAGGCTCCAAATAAGAGAAAGCCCGATTCGAAAGAGTCGGGCTTTTTTACGTATGCAGGAAAGTGAAAGTATTAGCCGTCAGCTATCAGCTGCACAGCGTTAACCTGACCATCGTAGCGTGGTTGAGTATCTAGAACCCCACGGATAAAAGAACGCCACGACCAGTCTAGAGCTAAGTGCATCTCCATTAAAGAACATCAAGTGTATGAAAGTAGGTCATCCTACTGCGTAGCGCACAATGGCTCCAAATACAAAAAAGCCTGACTCTTTCGAGTCGGGCTTTCTTGTATCTGCAGGGAAGTGAAATAGCTAGAGGGTCTTAGGCTGTGAAAATTTCACCTCTAATTTAAATAAAGCGTTTAACCACTTCATTGTGCTCAAAGAGCATCCTTATAAAGGATATTGACTGACTTGTTACTTACTGTAACTATAAGCGTGTTTATTAGGTTGTAGTAAAGGAATAAGTTGTATGGCAACGGCGCAGATAGTGATCATTGAAGACGAAAAAGCAATTGCAGACACCTTGATCCATACGCTCGAGATGGATGGCTTTAGCGTCGTTTGGTTCGATACCGCAGGGGCTGGTCTTAGTTATATTAAAGCTACACAGATAGATTTACTGATTTTAGACGTTGGTTTACCTGATGCAAATGGTTTTGAGCTATGTAAGCAAGTTCGCGAATTTTCTTCTTTACCCATCATTTTCTTAACGGCGCGCAACGATGAAATCGATCGCGTTGTTGGATTAGAGATTGGCGCAGACGACTATGTCACTAAACCCTTTAGCCCTCGAGAAATGCTTGCTCGCGTTAAACTTCGTTTAAAGCCTTATGCTGTCAGAGAAACACAAATAAATACTTCTACTGAGCAATCAGGTCTGTACAGTAATAATTTTGATTACTACTTCAATAATACCCCGTTAAATTTAACGGCTTTAGAGTTTAAATTGCTTGATAAGCTAGTGTTATCCCCTAAGCAGGTATTCTCTCGAGAGCAACTGCTATCATCAGCACAACTATGCCAAGACAGTGTATATAGCCGCAATGTTGATAGCCATATCAAAGCCATTAGAAATAAATTACGCGCTGTATGTCATGAGCCCATGATTCATACTAAGCGAGGCTTTGGTTATTTTTATGAACCTATTTAAACGCTCCACGCATTCATTAGCTCGCTTAAAGCGTTGGCCTAAAATCCCGCTTGGGCTGAGATTGTTTTTGCTTTATTTTATCCTCGTGATACTAACGACTTACTTAGTTAGTTCAACGGTTATGCGCGAGATTAAGCCCACAGTTCGTCAGGTTACCGAGGAAACCTTGGTTGATATGGCTAATTTGCTTGCAGTGATGGCGCGAGATGATTTAGCTCGTGGTACGCTGTCACAGAGCCACTTTACTAATGTGGTTAACTCATATGGCAGCAGGCAACCAAATGCGAAAATCTGGGGGGTAAATAAACAAGGGACAAATCACCGTATATATATTACGGATGCTGCGGGAATCGTTGTTGTTGATTCTTGGCAGCAAGATATAGGAAAAGATTTTTCACAATGGAATGATGTTTATCTCACATTACGGGGAGAGTACGGTGCTCGCTCAACCGCAACTGCTCAAGATGACCCACTTTCAACCGTCATGCATGTTGCTGCGCCCATAATCGATAATGGTAATATTATTGGGTCAGTCACTGTGGCTAAGCCTAATCGCTCTGTACAACCTTTTATAAATATGTCTAAGTACCGTGTATTAAGTTGGTTAGTGGTGATGAGTATTTTGGCATTAATGGTTGGAGCATTGATTGCCTGGCGAATCAATGGTGCCTTGTATAAGCTGGCAAACTATGCGGATAAAATGGGGCGAGGTGAAAAAGCATCTAAACCAAGGTTTAGGGTTTTCTATGAATATAGCTTGTTAAGTGATGCGCTAGAAAAAATGCGCAATCAGTTAGATGGCAAACGTTACGTTGAGCATTATGTTCAAACACTAACTCATGAATTAAAAAGTCCTCTATCTGCAATCAAAGGTGCAAGCGAGATTTTACAGTCTCCCCTAAGCACAGATAAAAAACAGTTATTTGCAAATAATATTGAGTCTGAAACAGTGAGAATGCAGCAGCTAATAGATAAGCTGCTTACGCTTACCAAATTAGAGCAGCTTCCTGAACTTGAACAGCGAAAGAAGGTGTTTGTAAAACCTTTATTTGAAGCAATTAAAGATTCTTTTATTGCCAGAACCACAACGCAAAATGTACAAGTAGTAATTAGCTGCGACCCTAGCAGTGTGTGTTTAGGAGATGTATTTCTAATTCAACAAGCGCTATACAATATTTTTGATAACGCATTGGACTTTATCAACGAGGGGGGAGAGATTCACATTCAGGTAATACAAGAGCCATCCTATGTTCAAATCTATATTGATAACACGGGGCCTTGTATCCCAGATTATGCCCTTGAACGCATCACAGAACGGTTTTATTCACTCCCTAGAGCCAATGGTAAAAAAAGCACTGGATTAGGCCTAAACTTCGTTGAGCAGGTCGTTAAATTACATAAAGGGCAGCTCAACATAAAAAATACTAAAAATGGCGTCCGTGTTCATATAAATATGCCTACTCCATAAAAGCTCCATCTAAGCACCTCAGTAAATCCATATAGCTTCGTTACTCTATGCTTATGTAATAGATGGAGTACATAACAGTGAAACAAAAAATAGAAACCAAACTGATCATAATAATAGGGCTTATCGTGTTGTTATTGATCCCTATCTTTATGATCCAAAACCTAATTGATGAACGATCAGAATTGCAGCAGCAAGTTCAGGCTGATATAGCTAAGAGTAGCAGTGATGAACAGCAGGTTATTGGCCCATTTATTCATGCTCAGTACCTAGAAACTGTTACGGTTGATGGTAAAACGAGCGAGCAATTGATGAATATGACGCTTTTACCTGAATCGCTCAATGTCAGTAGTAATCTAGCAACATTTGAAAAGTACCGTGGTATTTATAAAGCGTTGTTATATCGTTCACAGAACCAATTTGAAGGGCGGTTTAAAACGAGTGCATTAGCTGTCTTAGCGGACAAAAAGATAAAACGCCTCAACCTTATTTTAGCCATTTCTGATATCCGAGGGATAGGACAAGGATCACACATTAATGTTAACGAGCGAAGTTATGAATTACTCCCCGGTACCCAGCTAGATCAGTTACCACAAGGGATTCGTGTAGAGCTTGATTATGAAACCATTCGCAAAAGTGAGGTACTGCCGTATCAAATAGGCTTAAACCTGCAAGGTATGCGTCAACTTTCATTTGCACCGGTTGGTAAAAACAGCTCATTGACAATGCAAGCCGATTGGCCACACCCAAGTTTTGTAGGGGATTACCTGCCTATCGAGTCATCAATTTCGGCCCAGGACTTTTCTGCGAGTTGGCAAACCAATTACTTTGCGACCAATTTAAAAGAGCTATTTAACCGATGTTTATTTCGTAATGAGTGCACCTTGTTCAAGCAACGTAACATGGGAGTTAATTTAGTCGATAGTGTTAATCACTACCTTAAAAATTATCGAGCAAGTAATTATGCCATCTTGGTTATTGTACTTATTTTTGCGAGCTTCTTTTTGCTCGAGGTACTGCGTGATGAGCCAATACACCCTGTACAGTATGGTTTTGTCGGGCTTGCTTTAGCGGTATTTTATTTACTACTGATTTCACTTAGTGAGCACTTGGGCTTTAATATTGCGTATTTATTATCGGCGCTTGCATCAGCAATTCTATTGAGTGTTTATGTTGCGGGTATGCTTAAAAATAGCAAACATGGAGGGCTATTCTTATGTGGGGTGTTATTTCTCTATAGTCTTTTATACGGATTACTCAGTGCAGAGGATTACGCATTATTAATGGGCAGTGTACTGGTGTTCGTGGTACTCAGTTTAATAATGATGTTGACGCGCAGAGTAAACTGGTACGGCAGGCACCCGCAAGACGATGAAACAAACTAAAACCACCTAATCGAAAGGGGCTGACAGCTTTGCCAGCCCCCTTTCACTTAGCTATTAGATAAAAACACCGTTAACTTCTCACCTATTTGCAAACGATCTCGCGACAGGTTATTCCATTGTTTTAGCTTGGTAATGCTGACGTTGTAGCGTTTGGCTATTTTCCATAAACTTTCGCCTGACTTTACTAAGTGTTCTACCTGTTGATCTGCCAACATCGGCAGTATTAATTTCTTACCAGCGCGGATGCGATCAGTCTTCAAATTATTAAACGCTTTTAGCTGTTTAACGCTGATTGCATAACGTTTTGCAATCACGCTTAAACTATCCCCCGGTTGAATTGTGTAATGCTGCCATTGGCTGTAATCGTTTTCTTTTTGATTAGCCAACATACTCTTAAATTCGGCTTGTTTACTCGCTGGCACAACAATGTGAGGTGCATCAATGACCGCAGGGAAGCGGATAACGCCATAGTTTAACCCCTCTAATGACCGCCATTCTTCTTGGTTATCTAAAATAACTGCACCAGAGACGGGTAAGGCTACTATAGTCTGTTGATTGCTGATGGGTGGAAAGACCATTTTATTACTTTTTAAAAGTTGTGCTGCTGCAAGGAGCTTTGGCACATATTGGCTGGTTTGTTTGGGCAGTTTTAAACTAAAAAAGTCGGTGGGTTTGCCTTGTTTTTTATTATTACTAATTGCTCTAAGTACACGGCCTTCACCTAAGTTATAGGCTGCTATAGCGTGATACCAGTCACCATCAAAGCGTTTGTGTAAATATTCCATAAAATCCAACGCAGCTCGGGTACTGTCTATTACGTCTTGACGTCCGTCATACCAAGGGGATATTTGCACTTTAAAATATTTAGCAATAGCAGGCGTTAGTTGCCACAACCCAGAGGCATGTTTATGTGAGTACGCACTGGCATCAAAGTCACTTTCAATTAGCGGCATTAATGCTAATTCTATGGGTAAGTTCCGCTTTTCAACCTCTGTGACTATATAATAAAGGTAAGGCTCAGCACGGCGACTGATTTCATCCATGTAATTTGGGTGAGATAAATACCATGCAATGCGTTGTTGTACATCTGGGTGGCTAGAATTGGCAAATGTAAGCTGTGCGCGAATACGTTGCCATACATCATCAAGTTCTTTTGTGGTGAGTGGCGCTATTTGTGCAATATCTTTGCGCTGTTCACTAACAATTGTTTTGGGGTTAGCCTTAATTTCAGAGGTTGATGTTGGTGTATCGGGTGTGGTTTCACAGCCGGATAAAAGAAATACTAATGGCAAAATGCGGATAAATCGATTTGAGAACACGTACTACACTACTCCGAAAATATAAATGCGGCTAACCTAAAGCAGGTAAGCTTAACATAGGGTGAGTTAAGAATGACTTGTAGTTGAATTTAACAGTTCCTTAAATTGATCTTTATAGCGACGCGATAAGTTAAGTATTTTTCCTGTTGTAAGTTTTACTTCACTATCGCCACTTGCTAATGGTGTGATTGATTCAACCGCGTCTAATCTAACCGCATGAGAACGGTGAATGCGGCAAAATCCTTGTGGCTCTAACTGAGTTATAAGTTGTGTCATGGTTGCACGAAAAGGGTAAATTCGAGCGCCAATATGTAGATTTACATAATTGCCATTTGATTCAAGCCAATCTACTTCTGCTACGCGAACAATAAATTCTTTTCCCAGCTTTTTTACCAGTAGCCTGTCTAAGCTTACATGTTCAGCAGTATCTTCGCCTTGACTGATCGGGGCTGCTTCACCTGTTAATTGGCTCACGACATATTGATAGGTTTTAATAACAACAATCAAAAATAAGAATCCCCACAAATCTTTGCGGTATTCATAAAGTAACTCAAACCACACTAACCCAAAGTCATATTGCATACCCTGCACGGTGTAAATGAGTTTGCGGATAGCGACCATAATACCTATATGTAATAACGAAAAAGCAATGCTCGCTACTAAGTACAGTAATATTGAATGAGAGATTTTTTGCCAATTAAAGGGCTTAGCTTTTAATAACCAAACTAAAGCCGGAAACAATAATAAAGTGCCAATAGCACTCGAGTATTCCCACACAAAGGGCTCCCAGAGCATAAAAGGAAGTGAGCCATCACGTTGGGCTTCCATAATATTTGAGCTGGCATTAATCGTGTTGTTTATAAAAATATAACTACATAAAAATAAAGCCGCGTACCAAGTTTGATAGCGCTGAAAGTGCGATAAAGTGATCATTATTATTGTAACTCTTTAAAAGACCGCAATTAGACTAGCAAGAGAGTGATAAAACACCAAGTTTATATCATCCCTGATATCCACCGTTTATCCCTATTGACTGTTTTATAAGCCTTTTGTGATTGATTAACACAGTGTGTTGTCCATAGTTGTTATTAATTAATCGTAAGTTAAATCTTCTATGAATTTTAAAATAGTCATTAAAAATACAACACGTACGCTATTAAAACCTTGGGTAAATGTGTTTAACCAAGGTGAAGAGTTACCATCTCGCCGTTATGATTTAGATTGGCTGAGAGTACTTGCCTTTGGCTTATTAATTTTTTACCACACCGGTATGTTATACAGTGAAAATTGGGGCTTTCATTTTAAAAGTCAGTACTTATCCAGCGGTATTGAAAGCATTATGCTTTTATTGTCGCCATGGCGGATGGGATTAATTTGGTTTATTTCAGGTGTGGCGCTGCGCTTTATTGTTGCGCGCTTTAGTCTAGGTATGTTTTTAACTACACGAAGTGTAAAAATATTACTGCCTTTATTGTTTGGCATTTGGTTTATTGTGCCTATTCAGCTTTATGCGCAAATGAGCCAAGAAACCAGTTTAGCTATGGGCTTTTGGCAGTTTTACAGCCAGTTTTTTGATTTAACCAACCCTTTATTCGAGCGCTATCAAGCAGGGGTTTGGCCACATGTTGATGTAAACCACCTTTGGTACTTACGTTCGTTATGGCAATTTACTTTATTGCTGGTGCTAGCAATGCCGCTGCTTCATCACGCTACTGTGCATACAATAATCACGCGTTTATGTGGGCGCTCGTTATTGACTATTTTTATTGTATTGCTATTGCCGCTGTGTATTTTAAAATTCAGCTGGCCGAGCGATACTTTTCGATACCCCATGGGCGCGCTGTTCTTACTTTATGGTTACTTGCTTGCTTGGCAGCCTACATTTTATAGCCAGCTACTTCGCCATTGGCGAGTATTATTCGTGGTATTTACGTTAGGTTATATAGTTGTTGTGCTGTGTTACAACACCATTTGGCAAAACCCTGCTGCTAGCCAATGGCAAATTACCAGTATGGATATGCTGTATACTGCGCAACGATTAATGGGCGTGTTGTTAATGCTGGCACTAGCACAACATTTTTTGAATCACGATCACCCTAAACTGGCTTTATTAAACGGTGCAGTATTCCCTTTTTATCTATTGCATCAAAGTGTGATTATTGGCCTTGCGTTTTATTTGTCGAAGCTGCAATTAGGTGGTTTTGTGGAGCCATTACTTATACTCAGCCTCACTTTCATTATTTGTTGGCTGGTGTTTATTGTTGCGCGCCGTATCGACTTATTAAGCCCACTGTTAGGAATTAAAGTCACAGGTAAATATAAAGCATGGCAAGTTAGAGCTGGCTTTTATTGCGGACTTATATTGGTAAGCCCGGTGATCTTTAGGTTGATTTAGCATCAAAAATATAACTTAGAATATTTTATAAATGGTTGGTTTTAGGTGGTATGTGCTACAAAACTCGGTTAGATTAAAAGATTACTATGTAGTTATAACTACAACCTTGGCAAAGCAAATTTATTTTAGGGATGATTAATGCGTTTTTTCTTATTTGTATTTTTATGGGGCTTGACTAGCGCAGCTTTTGCTACAACTGCACCTAATTCAACGCCTGTAAATTCTGCTCCTATTATAGCTAATACGCAAAATAGCCAAGATTTGATGTATCAGCAACTGTTTAGTATGCAAAGCCAGCTCGTTCGACTAGATGAAAAGTTACAGCAACAAAAATCACTCGGTAATGATTTTAAGACCTTAGAAGCCGCGCAGCAAGCACTCAAAGCTCAACTTGCTAACTTACAAACTAAACTCGAAACGCAAGAAAAGCTGCAAACTAATCAAATGAGTGGGATTGATGGGCGGATAAGTGATATTGCAAGTAATACTAATATTTGGGGATCGATATTCACTCTTTTTGGTTTGATAATCACGGTTGCAGCAGTAGGGCTCGGCTTTAACGCAAAAAACAGAGCTGTATACGAAGCCAAGCAGGCTGCTAATACAGCCTCAGAAAGTCATATGGAAAAATGGTTATTAGATAATAAAGGTAAATTAATTTCAGAGACCAAAGTTGAGCTTGAAAAGGTGAGCCTTGAGCTAAAAGAGCGAGCTGAGAAATTAGAAGCAGAGGCAAGGGCTGCGCTGGAAAAAATCAAGCAAGAGCAGCAACAAGCCTGGGACGCCCTCTTAGCAGAAAACAAAGATGTTGTTACCTCGAAAAGAAATAAAGAAGACAATACAGCTACCAAACATAATAAACCGAAAGTATATCAAACAGCTCAAGAATGGTTTAAAGCGGGTATAAATGCGTTCGCTAATAGTGAATATGATGAGGCTCTCAATGCCTGGAATAAGGTATTAGGGCTAGTTGACAGCGAACAAGAGCCGATGCTGTATGCCATTACAATGATTAACCAAGGCATTACTTATGGTCGGCAAGACAAACTTGAGAATGCACTCCGCAGCTACGCAACCTTGATTGAGCAGTTTAAAGACTCATCGAATGAAGAGCTTCAAATTGAGGTTGCTAAAGCGATGACTAACCAAGGCGTTATTTATGGTCAGCAAGGCAAACTTGATGATGCACTCAGCAGCTTCGCAACCTTGATTGAGCAGTTCAAAGGTTCATCGAGTGAAGAGATTCAAATTCAGGTGGCTAGAGCGATGTATAACCAAGGCATTGCTTATGGTCAGCAAGGCAAACCTGATGAGGAGCTCAGCAGCTACGCAACCTTAATTGAGCAGTTCAAAGGTTCATCGAATGAAGAGATTCAAATTCAAGTGGCTAAGGCAATGATTAACCAAGGCATTGCTTATGGTCAGCAAGGCAAACTTGATAATGAGATCAGAAGCTACGCAACCTTGATTGAGCAGTTCAAAGGTTCAGCGAATGAAGAGGTTCAAATTCAGGTGGCTGAAGCGATGTGTAGCCAGAGTGCTGTATATGGTCTGAACAAAGACTTCCTCACAGCTCTAAAATCGCATTCAATGTTACTTGAAGCATTTCATAACTCAGAAAACAGTGAGATTAAAAAAATCATAGCTAATTCAAAAGCCAATATTGCAGAACAAGCATTACTTTATGAAACGCCAGAGCAAGTCCTTATTCGTGTTGCAGAGGCAGAAAAATACTCAGAGAACCCACAGCTCTTAGCCGTAATGCAGTTTATTCGCTTTTTACTTGACGACAAAACGATTGAAGAGGTGTTTACTGCCTTAACCAAAATCCCAACGGAAATGGAATTAAAATGGGCCTTTAGAGAGATTAACGATTATCTAACCGATAATTTTGAAGGTATAAAGCAACAACAGATTCAAGCTGTTGTACAGTATTTTGAGCAGCATAAAGATATTGAAAAATTAAGGGTTGAATTAGGAATTAAAGGCTAGCTCAATATAAATTAAATATCGCCGTAAACAACGACCTTTAGGGCGGGCTTTAGCGTGTTAAATATCCTTGAGCTTTATCGCGGGGTTACCAGCAACAACAGTGTTCGCAGCCACATCTTTGGTTACTACCGACCCTGCGCCCACAACAGCGTTTTCGCCAATGGTAACGCCAGCTAACACAATAACTCCCGCGCCAATCCACACGTTATTACCGATAGTAATCGGTGCTGCAAAGTTTTCTTTTTGTAGCCTTTGTTTAGGCTCAATTGCATGAGATACTGCCAAAAGTTGAACGTTTGGGCCGATTAAACAATCGTCGCCAATGCTTATGGCTCCTTCATTTATTGGCGCATCCAACACAGTGCAGTTAATGTTTATAAAAGTCCGATCACCTATATGTATTTGCGAGCCATAATCACAATGAAAGCCCGCTTCAATAATTACTCCATCACCACAGTGTGAGCATAATTCTTTTATTCGCTTTAAATTACCTTTACTGGGGCTTTTATTAAATAAGCGGCAAATTTCGTGCACAGCTTTACGCTGCGCCAGATTCTCTTTACTAATACTATTAAATGGCTGCATATCAATTTTGTTTAACTTAAATAATGGTGCCTAGCTTAACCTACTTTGAGCATGATGATAATTTGAATAAAACTGCGTTTTTTTTATGCATTCACTTGCCATTTATTATGTTTCGTTTAAAATTCACTAACTTTCGAAACGAAACTTAATTGTAATCACTTATGACCAAACGAAACACTCAGCAACGCCGCCATCTGATCCTCACTCAAGTTAATGAATTAGGTGAAGTGGCTGTCGATATTTTAGCTGAACAGTTTCAAACATCAGAAGTAACTATTCGAAAAGACTTAACCGCGCTTGAAAAAAGTGGCTTATTGCTGCGCCGTTACGGCGGTGCTATTGCTCTGCCAAAAGAGATTGTTAGCGATGAGATTGATTCTAAGCGCAAAGTGGCCATTGCCAAAGCGGCAGCTGCGCTTATAAAAGATCATAATCGCATTATTATAGACAGTGGGCGCACCACTGCAGCGATGATCCCTGAGTTGGCTAGCAAGCAGGGGTTAGTTGTTATGACTAACGCGATTAAAGTGGCAACGCGTTTATTAGCACTTGAAAATGAACCAACACTTTTGATGACAGGTGGCACGTGGGATCCGCATTCAGAATCGTTTCAAGGGCAAGTAGCTGAAAATGTTCTATGCTCATATGATTTTGATCAACTATTTATTGGTGCCGATGGCATTGATGTAGCGCGTGGAACAACCACGTTTAATGAACTTGTTGGATTAAGCCAAGTGATGGCTAAAGCGGCGCGCGAAGTTATTGTGCTGGTTGAGTCAGAAAAGATTGGCCGAAAAATACCAAATTTAGAATTACCGTGGCAAACAGTAACCACATTAATAACCGACAGTGGCTTAGCAAGTGATAAACGTGCAGCCATAGAGGCGTGTGGTGTAAAACTAATTTGCGCAGAAATTATGGAATAGCAACTAAAACGTAAGTTGCTAGAATTAAAAAATTAATGGAGACACTATGTGTGGAATCGTTGGGGCTGTTGCAGAACGTCCAGTAAATAAAATCTTAGTTGAAGGCCTTAAGCGTCTTGAGTACCGCGGTTATGACTCAGCAGGTGTAGCTTTACTTGAAGGCAATACACTTAATACAGTTAAAGCAGTTGGTAAGGTTGTAAACTTAGAGTCAGCACTTGAACAAGCTGGTGTTAGCGGCCACACAGGTATTGCACACACTCGTTGGGCGACTCATGGCGGTGTAACTGAAGCCAATGCTCACCCACATGTTTCAAGCAATCAATTAGCACTTGTACATAACGGAATCATTGAAAACCACGCAAGCTTGCGTGCAGCACTTAAAGGTGACGGTTACGAGTTTTTATCAGACACCGACACTGAAGTCATGGTGCATTTAATTCATCAGTTACGTCAGCAGCACACCACTTTATTAGCGTCAGTTCAAGCAGCTGTTAAGCAGTTTGAAGGTGCATTTGGTACCGTTGTGTTCGATAAAGCGAATGATAACGAAATTATTGTAGCTCGCTCAGGTAGCCCGTTAGTTATTGGTTTAGGCCTTGGTGAAAACTTTATTGCTTCTGATCAACTTGCATTATTACCAGTGACTCGCAGCTTTATCTTCTTAGAAGAAGGTGATGTAGCGCGTATTACTCGCGACACTGTAGAAATTTTTGATGCAGATGGCAACGCGGTTGAGCGTGAAGTTGTTGAATCAAACATCACACAAGATGCATCAGGTAAAGGTGATTACCGTCACTACATGCTAAAAGAAATTTATGAGCAGCCACTTGCAGTACGTAACACCCTTGAAGGACGTTTAAACGATGACCGCGTAGCGATTGATGCTTTTGGCGATAGCGCACAGCAAATATTTAAAGACGTAAAACACGTACAAATTATTGCCTGTGGTACGTCATACCACTCAGGTATGGTTGCTCGTTACTGGCTTGAGCAATATGCAGGTGTTAGCTGTAACGTAGAAATTGCCTCTGAGTTCCGTTACCGTCAGTCATTTGTACACGAAAATAGCCTACTAGTAACTATTTCACAATCAGGCGAAACGGCTGATACTTTAGCTGCACTGCGTTTAGCTAAAGAGCAAGGCTATATGGGGTCAATGACTATTTGTAACGTACCTGGCTCATCGCTTGTGCGAGAATCAGACCTTGCCTTTATGACCAAAGCAGGCGCTGAAATTGGTGTAGCCTCTACTAAAGCATTTACTACACAGCTTGTTGGTTTGTTAATGCTTACTGCGTCTATTGCGCAAGAGAAAGGCTTAGATCAAAGCGCGATTGTTAACGCTATTAAACTGCTACCAGCTAAATTAGAAGAAACGCTACTATTGGCTGATGGCATTGCAGACCTTGCTGAAGAATTTGCTGATAAACACCATTCACTGTTTTTAGGTCGCGGGTCGCAATACCCAATCGCGATGGAAGGCGCACTTAAGCTTAAAGAGATTTCATACATTCATGCTGAAGCCTACGCAGCAGGTGAGCTTAAACACGGCCCATTAGCGCTTATTGATGCCGACATGCCAATTATTGTTGTAGCACCAAACAATGAATTGCTTGAAAAGCTTAAATCAAACGTAGAAGAAGTACGTGCTCGCGGCGGCATCATTTATGTATTCGCTGATAAAGACTCACACTTTGAGTCAGACGACACAATGCGTGTAATCAACGTAAACCACGTAGATGACGTAATTGCCCCTGTTGTATATACAATTCCACTACAGTTACTGTCGTACTATGTAGCGGTCATTAAAGGCACTGATGTTGACCAACCACGTAACCTAGCAAAATCGGTTACAGTTGAGTAAAATCAAAAGGTTATAGGTTTTTATTAATGTTAAAAAAGCGCTCAATGCGCTTTTTTTGTGCCTGAAACTCTGTTAGCTTAAGTAACTTATTATTCTCTAAGGGATTAGTTATGCGTTTATTAACCGTTATTTGTTTTTTTAGCTTTTTTGCTTTTAGTTCACAAAGTGCCTTTGCACAAGCTGGCATTAAACAGCAAAGTGCTGATGACTCTCAGTTCATGCACACTATTAAATCGGCTGTTTTAAACGAAGAACGCACAGTTGTCGTGCAATTGCCTAAAAGCTACCAAGCTCAGCCAAATAAGGTATACCCAGTTGTTTATCGCTTAGATGGAGCGGGTAATATACCGCTTGCAAGTGCTGTTATTGAGCGCTTACAAAATGATAATCGTGCGCCTGAGGTTATTATTGTCGCTATTGAAAACACTAATCGACTTAGAGATATGTATCCTACAGTGAATAAAGAGCCACAAGGGCCTGTCGGTGAAGGGGGCGGCGCGGCAAAGTTTTTAGCGTTCTTTGAACAAGAGCTCATTCCTTTAGTAAATAAGAACTATCGCACGCATGACTATAAAGTGATTGCTGGCGCATCTGCTGGTGGTGTATTTGCGCTATACGCGTTGCAGGCAAATCCCGAACTATTTCAAGCGCATATTGCGTATAGCCCTGCGGTTTGGTGGAACTATGGCGCAATGGTAAAAAGCACAAAATCGTTTATAACTAAAAACAAAGAGCTTAACAGTTACGTTTATATCAATATCGGCGAAGAAGCCGGCATAATGCGAGAAAGGTATGATGAATTACAGCAATCACTGCAATCGCATAAAGCGCGAGGGTTACGCTTTTTTAATGATGCGTTTGATGGCATCTCGCATGGCTTAACCACTGCTGCTGGCATATTTAATGCCTACTACAACTTATTTTTACCTAAACAAATGCCTATAAGTGCTTTAACTGACGATGTAGCCTCTATTGATGCTTATTACAAAACATTATCTCAACAATGGGGCGAGCTGATATCTCCACCAGACCGCGCTGTTAGATCACTCGGTTATAACCTAACGGGCAGCAAGCAGTTTACCCGTGCTATTGAGGTGTTTAAGTACAATTTAAAAAACCACCCAAAATCAGTCGATGCGCTTTCAGCTTTATCTTATGGCTATGAAATGCAGGGTGATACTCGCCAAGCACTTGAACAGATGGAGTCTGCATTAGCCATTGCAGATGACTCATATCCTTATATAAACTACTTAAAAGAAACAAAAGCTAGGTTACAGGTAGAGCTAGATAAGCGTAACTAGGGTTTTTAGTTACTGTTAAATAAAAATGACGCGCAAGCGTCTTTTTATTACCTGTAGCTAAATATTATTTAAATCACTAACCTCTACTTAATAGTTGCTAAATACGCTAAAATTACAGGCTATTTTTAGCAATGAGCCCGCACCTTTTATGACCTCAGCCGCAAATCCTAGTAATTTCAACGAACTTGGCCTTATTCCAGAGCTAATTGCTCGTTTGTCTGATCTTGAATACTCGCAACCTACGCCGATTCAGGCAAAAGCAATTCCAAGTATCTTGGCGGGGAGCGACTTAATTGCGGGGGCAAATACCGGCTCAGGTAAAACAGCAACCTTTGCTTTGCCTATGCTACAAACGCTATTTTTAGCGCAAGGTGCTAAAAAAGCAGCGAGCAAAGGCAACTTTGTAACAGGGCTTATTTTGGTACCTACTCGCGAGCTGGCAGTGCAGGTAGCCGATAGTGTTAAATCGTATTCTGCTAATTTTAATGGCGCCATTAAAACGGTGGCGGTATTTGGTGGTGTGTCGGTTAATACCCAGATGCAAGCACTTCGCGGCGGTGCTGATATCATTGTTGCAACCCCTGGGCGTTTACTCGATTTAATCTCAAGCAATGCGATTAAGCTCGATAAAGTAACAACCTTAGTGCTTGATGAAGCTGACCGCATGTTAAGCCTTGGCTTTACTGAAGAGCTTGCTGAGCTATTAGCGCTTATGCCTGCTAAAAAACAAACCATGTTGTTTTCAGCGACTTTCCCAGAGCAAGTCACACAATTAACGCAAGAGCTGTTAACCAACCCTGTTGAAATACAAGTACAAAGCAAAGACGAAAGCACTTTAGTTCAGCGCGTATTTACGGTTAATAAAGGCGAGAAAACCACGGTTTTAGCGCACTTAATTAAAGCGCATCAATGGCGCCAAGCACTTATTTTTGTCAACGCTAAAAAAGATTGTGAGCACTTAGCCAGCAAACTTGAAAAACGCGGCGTGAACGCACAAGTATTCCATGGCGATAAAGGCCAAAGCGAGCGTACTCGCGTAATTGAAAAATTTAAAGCTGGCGAAATAGAAGTACTTATTGCCACCGATATAGCAGCCCGTGGTTTAAATATTGCCAAACTGCCTGTTGTTATTAACTTTAACTTACCGCGCAGCCCCGCTGATTACATGCACCGTATTGGCCGAAGCGGCCGTGCTGGTGAAGTCGGTTTAGCGTTATCGTTAATTGATTATGAAGACTTCCATCACTTTAGAATTATCGAAAAGAAAAACAAACTTCGCTTAGAGCGCGAAGAGGTAGCAGGTTTTGCTGTAAACCAAGCCAACCTTGATGCGGCACAGGCGCTAAAAAACGACAAGCCAATGGCCAAGCCAGAAGGTACAGGTAAGAAAAAGAAGAAAAAAGCCAACCAAGAAGATGATGTATGGAGCGGCTGGAGAAAAAGATAAGCCTTAATACATATAAGTCATTAAATCCAAGTCATAAAAAACCCTGCAAATTTGCAGGGTTTTTTTATTGGTATTAGCTTGTTTAGCTATGCAGCAAATTAAAACTTAGAAGGTGCTGGTGGTATCACTAAGGGTTGTTTAGGATTTTCTTTAAGCTCCTTTAATAACTCTTGTACAGCACGCTCTATTGATGGATCTTGGCCTTTATAAATAAGCTCTGGACGATCAATTACTTTAATATCTGGTGCAACACCTTCGTTTTCTATGATCCAGTTACCTTGTGTATCTAAAATACGGAATGTAGCAGCAATTACTTGTCCGCCGTCTACAAGGCTTGGATTACCAGAAATACCAATTAAACCACCCCATGTACGGGTACCAATTAGCTTACCTAGACCAGCTTGGCGGAAGTAGTAAGGAATTGCGTCACCACCAGAACTTGAATAGCCATTTATTAGCATGGCTTTAGGACCATTGTGCGCAAACTGCGGTGTTTTAGTTGGCTCTACACCACGGCGTTTCCAATAGTTAAGCGGTTTACGCGCAAGCCAAGTGATCATATGCTCAGGAATAAAACCACCGCCATTGTAACGGTCATCAATAATCATGGCATCTTTGGTTGTTTGCGGCATGTAGTTTTTAAACATGGCGCGGTTACCCTCATAGGCTGTATTTGGCAGGTGCACATAGCCAATACGTCCACTTGATAGCTTATCAACGTAGGCTGCACGCGAATTAACCCAGTCTAAATAACGTAGGCCTTGCTCACTTGCTATCGGTTTTACAGTTATTTGCCATGCACCTTTGTTACGCGGCTTGTTGTTTAGCACTAGCTCTACTTGCTCACCTTGGGTGTTTTCAAGTAGTTCGTAAAAGTTAGCAACGTCTTTTACCGAGCGGCCATTTACCGCAATAATGTAATCGCCGTTATGTGCTTTTACCCCTGTGGTGCCAAGCGGTGAACGGAAATCGTCATGCCAGTTTTCACCTTTAAAGATTTGTTCTATTCTTACATAACCAGATGGGTCGCTTGCAAGCTTAGCGCCTAATAAACCATGGTTTTTACGCTCTGCTTTTGGCATATCACCCGACTGCACATAAATATGGCCAGAGTTAATTTCACCGGCAATTTCGCTAAGAACATAATCAAGGTCGCTACGATGGCTAATGGCATCAGCCATAGGTTGGTACTTTGCTAAAATAGCATTCCAATCTTGACCGTGGTGGTTTTCATCGTAGAACCAGTCACGCAGTGTACGCCAACCCTCAACATACATTTGTTGCCACTCTGCTTGCGGATTAATTTTAAGCGTCATTTTGCTTAAATCGAGCTTATTTGCGTCTAGGTCTTGTTTTGGCTTAGGTTCAATTAAGCTGTAACCGCCATCTGTATGTACAAGTAGGTGTTCGCTATTGCTTGAAATAGTGTAATTACTAACGCCTTTGGCGACTGTTTCTAGCTCACTGTTGTGATCGGTGCCTATTAGCTGTAAACCGCCATTAGCAAGCGTCAGTACGCCGTCTTTTACTGCGGTTAAGCCACGGTAATCGCCCGCTGGGGCATTAAGAGCGGTAACACGCTGCATAAAGTCGCTGCTTTGCAGTGCATTTTTAACTTTTTTGTCGTCTTCTTTTTCATCTTCTTTATCTTGGACAATCGTGGCTTCGTCACTTTGTAAGGCAATAAGCGGTTTAACACTATCGTTTACTGCAGCTGCATAAATACGGGTTGCACGATTAAACATGTAATCAAACTCGTAGCTACTAAATGCCAGGTTAAAGTCGCGCTCTGAGCTAAAGTAAAGGTATTGACCATCAGGCGAAAAAGTAGGGTTTTGCTCATTACTCATTTCGTCTGTTAGGCGCGTCACCTTTTCTTTTTTAAGGTTGTAGTGCCACAGTGAGGCATAACGGTTTTCGTTATTTTTAACATACACAATGTCTTGGCTATTAGGCGACCACGTATACTGAGTAATGCCGTCTTCGTCGTAAATGCCGGTATCAATTTTGTGTTGCTTGCCCGATTTTGCATCTAACCACCAAAGTGTGTTGTTTTTATCTGCAAACAATAGCTTAGCGCTATCGGGTGACCAAATAGGCGTAAAGCGCCAAATGGTACCATTGCTAGTAAGTTGCTTAATGGCATTGTTTTTACTGCGATCTTTTAAGTAAATTTCGTACTCGCCGCTTTCATCGCTCATGTAAGCAATGTAACGCCCATTTGGTGACCAGCTTGCATCTATTTCGCGGCTTTTCTCTGTGTAAGATAAGTTGCGTGTAGGCCCCTGTTTAATTGGTACACTAAACAGCTCACCACGGGCAGTAAATACAGCACGTTTACCATCGTGAGAGAGCGACATAGAATCAATAAAATCGCTAACATTTTTGCTATACGGCATTGCGTATTGGCGCACGCCTGCAATGTTAATGCTTAGCTTAGCGCTTTTTTGTGTTTTTGCGTCAAAGCGATATAAATAACCGCCGTTTTCATAAACAATCGCATTTGGGCCAGCTGAAGGCCAAAGTACGTCAAAGTTTTTATAGTTGGTAAGTTTTTTTGGTTCGCTGCCTTTGCGGTACTGATAAAGGTTTAGCGTGTAATCACGGTCAGACACAAAGTAAATATCGTCACCAACCCAAGTTGGTTGCTGGTCGGTTGCACGGTTTGTAGTTAGTTGTTCTGATGTGTTTTTTTCTAAATCATAAATCCATACATCTTGCGCACGACCACCACGAGTACGTTTCCACGTACGAAATTCTCGATCAATTGGCGTATAAACATATTTGCTGCCATCTGGAGATAGCATGCCGCCACCAGTTTCTGGAATCGCTAATGGCTGTTCAAGTCCGCCATCTGCAGGAATCATGTAAGGGCGACCCATACGTTTCCCCCATGGTGTGCGGTTAGCTCTAAATACCACATTTTTACCGTCGGCGGTCCAATCTAAAACGCGGTAATCAAAACCTCCACGCGGTGGCATTGGGCCAACGTCATTATAATAAGTAAGTTGCTTTAGGTTTGAACCGTCACTGTTGATCACATAAATTTGTCGGCTACCGTTATACTCGGCTGAAAATGCAATGCGCTTACCGTCAGGGGAAAACTTAGGAAATGTTTCAAAGCCAATATGGTCGGTTAAGCGTTTGCTTTCGCCTGTTTGCGTATTCGCAATATAAATATCGCCACTGTAGACAAAAGTAACGGTTTGGTTATGGATATCTGGAAAGCGGAGTAAACGAGTGTCTTTAGTCTCATAGGCCGATACACCCGGCGCGATTGCTGCAGCCAAGGCAAGAGCCAATGTTGTTAGTTTTTTCATGGAATTACATCCTATATTAATAGCTATCCCATCATAACAATAAGGTGCAAAATAGCGATGCACTTACGATAAAAGGTCTGTTACAAAATGTGAATAAAAAAGGTTGGCATTAAAATGCCAACCTTCAAGGGAGTACTCTTTTTAAAACGTAAAATTAATGTACGTGGTCGTGCTCTTCCTCTTGTGCAATACCTAACCAAGTGATCGCGGCTGGTGGGAATGTAAGTTCTAGTTCACCTTCAATTTCTAAGTCTTCTAGGTGTACTTGTACAACGTGTTGGGCTATTGGGTCGGCTACGTAAGCAAACTGACCATTTTGCGCTACTGTCATACTAAACTTCATGCCTTCAGGCATAGTTGTTACATCTTCTTGTGTAATATCAACTTGACCTGCTAGCTCCCAGTGTATGTGATCGTCGTGCGCATGCGCCTCAAGCACGTTTAAAAAACCAAGGCTGTCTAAAACTAAAAAGTGCTCACCGTTGGCAGAAAAAGAGTAAGAAACAGCGCTTGCGCCATCAGCTAGTTGCCATTCAAATTCTTCCATTTCAGCTTTCGCAGGATTTATACTCACAATCACAGCAGGGCCGCCGCCGTGACCAGATGCAACACCAATAAAGGTTTCGCTGCCCTCATGGCCGTATATACTACCAATGCGTAAGCCACCTACTGCAGCAATATTTATTACTTTTTCAGCGTGATATTCGTCATCATGCTGGTGGGCTAATAGCACACCGTCACTACAGCCGAACGCTACGTAATCATGGTTTTGTGCTGCGCCGTGCAAATCAGGGCATGTTAACTCTAACGTTTGTTCAAGTTCGTATTCGCCATCATGAAAATGATAAACACCCACTTGGTCAGGCAGGATTTTAGCGTTTGATGTACTTTGAGCATCATCGCGGCGAATGGTCGCTAATAAATGCTCTCCACGAGGCTCAGCGACGCCGTGCATATTAATGTCGTAACTAATACCAGGTAAGGTCGCTGTTGCGCTTGTTATGTCGTTATCTGTTAATACTTCAACAGACGCAATTGTGCCTGATGCTGCATCACCATCATAAAATACCGCTAATTTACCATCGTGCTTTACCAAGTGAGTAGGGCGACTGCCGCTAGTTAGCTCATAACTGCTAAACTCAGGGCTTTGTTCGTAATCATGCAGGTGTGCGCCGTGATCTTCACGCCATAAGCCACCGTCTATAAAGCCGAGGTAATCTTGAGCGCGGCTAGCAATCACGGCATAACGAAAGTCAGGCGACGACGATAGCGTGTTTGAATCATTAGTAAGAGTGAATGTATCAAGAAGCTCATTGTCGTCTAAGTCGAAAAAGTTCGCTTCGTTGCTATCGCCAGCAAGTATCGCAAGCCTACCTAATGAATCAATAGTGTATTCATCACCGTGGTCGCCACCATCGCCATGATCGTGGCCGTCATCAGGTACTTCTATTGGGTCTTTTTCGACAATGTTTGTTTCTGCATCACCACAAGCGGTGATTAATGTGCTGCTTATTGCCAGTGCAATTAATTTTAATTTGAATAGTTTAGTCATGTTAATTTCCTTTATTTATAATTTTTTAGCGCTTAAAAGTAACCGCGAATACCTAGTGCAAAGCTACGACCTGGACGTGGTGCTATATTCTTTAAAAATGAGCTATGCACGCGCGCTTCTGTGTCTGTTAAGTTAGTGCCACGTAGATACACAGACACATCTTGATTTAGCACTGATAAGTCATATGAAACGCTGGCATCAAGTATGGTGTAGCCGTTTGTGGTTGTTTCTTCTGGCGCGGTACGGTCTTGCTCTTGATAACGAGTTACGTGGAGGTGCGCACTCAGCTTATTTGTTTGGTAGCTAAACTCAGTACCAAAACGTAGCGGTGGTGTGCGTGGTAAATCGCCACCGTCTTTAAGGCGTGCACGAACGTAATCTGAGAATAAATCAACTTTAAACTCATCGGTTAACTGCCATGCAACTTGTGCTTCAAAGCCATGTAAAATTACGTCATCTGTTTTAAATAAATAAACTGGGAGTTCAGATGAGTGATCATGCTCGTCACCGTGGTCATGATTATGCTCATCACCATGGTCGTGGCCGCTTTCGGCGTATAGGCCTGTGTCGATTTGGTAATAATAATTGTCGACTTGGTTGTAGAAAGCATTAAGAATGAAACCGATATCACCTTGGGTTTTACGAAACGTTAAATCAATATTGTTTGCTGTTTCTAGGTCAAGCGCTTGCTCAGATAAACCAAAATGGCCGTCTTCATGAATATCAAATAGTGCGCCTACTTCATAAGTACCAGTTCCAATGTGAGGGCCGAATGATAATAGCTCAGACACCGAAGGAGCACGCTCAGAACGAGATACCGACAAGCCTAAGTTGTAGCTAGGTGCAAAATCCCACACGACACCTGTTGATAAACTAACTGGTGTGAATTCTTGTTCTACGTCAAATACGCGAGTATTGCCGGCATGTTCTTCATGAGCATGATCGTCATGAACACCGGTGTCATTGTGTGCGTGTGCATCAATGTTAGGTAGTAACACGTTATCAGCATCGATGGTTACCCGTTCAACTCGGCCACCTAATTGCACTAAAAAGTCACCAAAGTGTTTTTCTTCCATTAGTGCTATAGCAAAGCTTTGTGTTTGTGACGGTGGTGTGAATGCCTCAGAGCCTTGCGCTTCAACATCACTGTGTTTGTAATGAAAGCTCAAACCACCATTCCACTGCGCAAACGGGTTATGCATTAAGTCTACGCGTAACTCATTGGTTTCATTTTCAAACGTGGTACCCACTGCGCCATGTTCAATTTCAGCATGTTCGTAATCTGTAAAACCTGCGCGCAGGTTTACTCTATTAAGCCATTTGTTATCAAGGTTATATTCACCTAGCAACTGCACTTTAGTTTGCTCTAAGTCGGCATATACGCTTTCCTCAGCGCTATTAACATCTTCGCCACCATGGGTGTGGCCTGGAATGCCGTATTGACGATTAAATTGCTCAACAGCTATACCTACAAAACCTTGATCAAAGAGGTAGCTAGTACCTAAGGTAAAGCCGTCAGACTCCTCATTGCTGTTTGCAACGGTGTAATCGCCACTATGCTCTTCATGGTCATGGTCATGGTCATGGTCATGGTCATCGTGGGCTAATTCAGCGGCCACGGGTATTTCATAGTCATCAGCTTCACGCCAAAAGGCATCAGCATAAAATGCAAAAGAATCAGTGCCAGTAGTGGCATTAAATGAGGCGATTTTTTGATTATCAACAGAGTTGTGCTCTACATTCCACTCACCGCGAGTAGTGCTATCTGTTGGCACGCGATCATCAACTACATTAACCACACCACCAATGGCGCCGCTGCCATAAAATAATGTGGCAGGGCCACGTAATACTTCGATTTGTTTTGCGGTTGATGCCTCTGATGCGACTGAGTGATCAGGGCCAACGCGCGAAACATCACTGACATCAAGGCCATTTTGTGTAATTAGAACACGCGGCCCGCTTAAGCCACGAATAATAGGAGTACTGGCTACTTTTGCATGAAAGTTAGTATTAACCCCCGGGAGTTTTTCAAGGCTATCGCCAAGGGTTGCAGCTTGCTGCCGTCTTAATTGTTCGCCAGATAACACGCTAACGGGAGACGAGGATTCCATTGCCGACATGTGAATAGGCGTCGCTTCAATATCAATTACTTCAATTGGTGAACGTTCTAAGTTAAAGGTAATTGACTGGCTTTTATCATCACTAAATGTGATATCTCGATGCAGATGGGCATAACCAGGGGCGGTAATATGAAGTTCTTTTAAACCACTTTTTAAATCAGTTATTACGAACTTACCGCTTGCATCTGTTACTGCTGTTATATCTGAGCCTTCAACTTCTACAGTTGCATTAGTCACCACTTTACCTTGGTTGTTTAGAACAACACCTTCGATGGTATTTGCAAGTGCATTTGTTGGTAGTAGGGCTGCTATAAACAAAGCTAATTGAGATTTTCGTGTCATTTGAATTCCTTTGCGAATGTTATATTGTATCAATTGTGCTTGAAATGTTATATTGTATCAATAGTTAATTAACTAAAAATCACTCAGGATATATAATTTGGCTACTTCACCTACATAACTTAAGTTGAATTTTTATTTAAATTCAGTGCGTTAAGTGTTTCTGTCATTATTTAGGTGTTGTTCGTGGGGGATCTGTTTGCTGTAAAGCAAAAGTTAGTTGTTACATTTATTTATCTCTAGTTAATAAATTTTTAGATAAAACCACAGCGGAGGCATTGAGCAACAAGGATGGCAAAGTTAAAACATCAGCCCACTACATTAGAGTGGGTAATATGAAAAAGCAGCGATTTAAAGAGATGATGGGCTTTGCGATAAAAAGATGTGAAGCCTTTGAAAAAAAATTAACGCCAAAACGTCAGCAGGTATTTGAAATTCTATTGAAAGCAAATAAACCTTTGTCTGCTTATGAGTTAACAGATCAATTTAATAAGCAAATAAATACACCGATTTTGGCAATGTCCGTTTATCGGATATTAGGTTTTTTAGAGTCGGTAGGTCTGGTACATAGATTAAAGTTAGAAAATAAGTTTATACCGTGCAGTCACGTTAATGATGATAGAGATCATCAACTATCGATGTTTTTAATTTGTAGCTCTTGTAATAAAGCAAGTGAGGTGAATGACCTTAACAATTCGGTTAAATCTTTGTTTAGGGAACTGAAAATGAAAGGGTTTACGCCAGCAACTTCGCAATTAGAAATCTCAGGTGTTTGTTTTGGGTGCCAGCAAAGTACCGCTAACACAATTAAAAAGAAGGATAAATAATGAAGCTGACTCAAACAACAGCAGATAAGCTTGCCATTGGGCTTTCGTTAATGTGCACGGTACATTGTTTTGCAACACCGGTTATTTTAGCGCTGTTGCCAAGCTTTGCTGTACTACAAATAAATGCTGAACAGTTTCACTTATGGGTTCTTGCTGTAGTATTACCAACAAGCTTATTAGCTTTGAGCTTAGGCTGTAAAAAGCACAAACGTACACGTTATATGGCGTGTGGAGTTGTTGGTCTAGCTTGTTTGATAATTGCAGTATTGCTAGGTCAAGAAGAGGCCGAAAAAGCGCTCACTTTAATTGGCTCCGCTTTTATCGCACTAGCCCATTGGTTTAATTACCAACAGTGTTTTAAAAAGAATAACGAAAATTGCCTCTGTTCAGGTGATAAATCAGATCAACTTGTTTAACACTGCCAGTGTTAAAAATAGCGACTATGTGGCATTGTAATTATAAATATCGTTTTTTAGGTAAACTAATTTAGTGAATACTGCTTTAAGGCTTTTGCTGTTACTTTGTGTTTTCATCTGTTTTAAATTAAGCGCAAATACCCCCTACGAGATCCCTAGAAGTAGTGTCATTGAGCTCACCGATCCTGCTACCAAGCGGGTGTATCCTATTTTTATCCAGCTACCTAAGTCATATGCAAAGGAGCCTAATAAAGCGTATCCTGTTATTTATTTAACCGATGCGCCGTATGCATTTCCTATCGTTGCCGGTGCCACACGGTTTCCAATGAATAGCGGCAAAATGCAACAGGCTATTATTGTGGCGATCAGCTATGAAAAAGGCTCAAGAGGAGCTAGTAGTCGAGTTAGGGATTATACACCCACTCAATCCCTGAGCTGGAAAAAACAAACCGGTAACGCTAAAAATCATGCACTGTTTTTAAAAAATACTGTGCTGCCGTTTATCGAAAAAAGTTACCGAGCAAGTAACACGCAAAGAACGTATATAGGTAACTCGTTAGGCGGTTTATTTGGCGCCGCTGTTTTATTTACGATGCCTGAGCTATTTAGCAATTATATTATTGGCAGCCCGTCGGTTTGGTTTGATAATAATGCACTGCTAGCGTTAAAAGCGAATAAGCCCCAAATGCCAATAAAGGTTTATGTATCTGTTGGGGCAAAGGAAACTCCAGCCTTTGGTGAAGGGCAAAATATGGTTGAAGGCGCAGCGCAACTTGTGAAAAAAATTAATGCACTCAATAGTGATAATATAAAATTAAAAAGTGTTGTTATTGAAGGGGCACAGCATGCAACCGCATTCCCAACCACCGCAATACAAGGGCTTGATTGGGTATTGGGAAGCAGTCAATAAGCTCGCAATGGATTTTCGATGCTTTTATAGTTAAATAATTGATATTAAATCGCTTTAATGTCGCTTTTCCACTTTACCAGCGCTGCTATAAATTCGGGGCCAATACCACAGCAGCCGCCAATAATTGTTGCGCCTAGGCTATGCCATTGTTTAGCAAATGCTACATACTCAGCAGGTGATAAATCGCGGTAACCTTGCGAGCCTTCATTGGCTTTATAATCACTGGCGATTGGTGTAAAACCATTCGCAAATGCCCCTAAATCAACATGTTTATTTTGCTGTTTTAGCACGCGATTAGTGTCGCGCAGCGCTTGTTCAATAACCTCGGGAATAGAGCAGTTAAAGAATATGCCCGCTATTTTATATTCGAGCAGTGCTAGGATAGCGTCTGATACTAATTCACCAGAGCGCAATGTCGCTTGTTCGCTTACTTCATCACTTAGGGTAAATGCGTAATAACATGGCTTGTTTGAATTCTTCAGTACGCTTGCCATTACCCGCGCTTCTTCAATGTTTGATATGGTTTCACCAATCCAGATATCTACATATTCGTCTTGTGCTTTATAAAGGGTATCTAAAATAGTAAATGCGCGATCACTTTGGAAAAAATCAGCACGATACGAGCCAAAGGCAGGAGGCAGTGAGCCGGCAACGAGTACCGTTTGCTTTGCGTTTTGAGTCACCTTTTTTGCAATAACCGCTGCTTGCTCAGCAAGCGCAGCACCTTTTGCTTGGTAAAGCGTTTCACCCAAGTGAAAGGGTACACATGCATAGCTGTTAACAGTAATTATTTCAGCGCCAGCATCTATAAAACCTTGGTGTGCTTGGGTTACACATTGCGGTGCTTCTATTAAAGCTTGCGCACTCCACAGTGGCTGTGAAAACGGCGCGCCCATGCGTTTGAGTTCACGACCCATGCCGCCATCTAATATTATTAACTTGCTCATAATGGACTTCTATACTTCTAAATAATTAAAGCTATTCAAACATACTTTTTGAAAATTCATAATGAAACTTCATCAGGTTGAGTATGAAAGAAGTTCAACATGTTAAAGCTGTTTTTAAAAGGCACAAAAAAAGCGACTACCCAGTAAGGTGTCGCTTTTCTTTTTACAAGTAAGCTATTACTTGTAAAACGCTTCTACAGTGCCTTTTACTTTCATAAGTAATGGCTGGCCGCGACGGTCTAGCGCTTTAGGTGCCGCTACTTTTATCCAACCTTCGCTGATGCAGTACTCTTCAACGTCAAAACGCTCTTTACCGTTAAGTGTAATACCGATTTCATGTTCAAATACTTCTTCTACATAAAATTTGCTACGTGGGTTAATAGACAGTTGATTAGGTAATTCTGGTTTGTTTGTATCAGTCATAATAGTGATCTGCGTTGAATTAATTATGCGCTATTGTAGGCAATAGCAAGCTTAGGCTCAAGCAAGAGATCAATAAACTAATATATTGTGATGTGCTTTTATAGAGCTGTTACATATATTATGAGAAGGGTTAAGCAGTCGATGGAAATACAAAGTAGGTGTTATTGATATAAAATTTGGCTGTCACCTTCTTGTCATTAAAATTACCTTTATTAGTAACATCTATTTCCTATAGTGCAGCGGTTGATGTTTTTGAGCTCACAGTTTTTAAAAATAACCACTACATAATGGGAATTACGGATGAAAATTAAAAAAGTCGCTGCGGCAATCGCACTCACCTGTGCGTTTAGTGCCGTTAGTCATGCCAATGTTCTACCGCAAAGTCAAAAAGACAGCAGCTGGTACAGTGCCGCACAAACAAAACTAACAACTAAAACAACGCAAGCACAAGCGGTTAAAAGCACCAAAGCTAAAAATGTAATTTTATTTGTTGGCGATGGCATGGGTATTTCTACCTTAACAGCGGCGCGTATTTTACAAGGTCAACGAAACAACCAGCTCGGTGAAGAAGGCTATTTAAGCTTTGAAAAATTCCCGTATTCAGCACAAGTTAAAACCTACAATGTTGACGCACAAACGCCAGATTCAGCAGGCACTATGACAGCAATGATCTCAGGGGTAAAAACCGATGTGGGTGTTATTGGGGTTGATGAGAAGGTTGAACGAGGTAACTGTACAACGGCTATCGGTAATGAATTATTAACAGCCACGGAGCTGGCTGAAATTAAAGGCTTAGCTACCGGTGTTGTTTCAACTGCACGTATCACTCATGCGACACCGGGTGCAACGTATGCTAAATCAGCTGATCGCAACTGGGAAGATATCTCAGACATGCCAGAGGCAGCAGTTAATGCAGGCTGTGAAGATATTGCCTCACAGCTAGTTAACTTTGAAAAAAACCTAGAAGCGCGTTTTATAGGTACCGATGTTGATGGCTTAGACTTTGTAATGGGTGGCGGCCGTCGTCACTTTTTACCTAAAGATGCATCTGCAAATTCAAATGATGCAATGAGCGCCGTAGAAGGCGATCGTACTGATGAGCGCAACCTTGTTACTGAATGGCAAACACAATATCCAAATGGCACTTATGTGATGGATCAAGCTGGGTTTGATGCTATTGCCGATGATGCAACCCAAGTTTTTGGCTTATTTAACGAATCGCACATGCAATACGAAGCTGACCGTGCCAACGATATAGCTGGTGAGCCGTCGCTTACCGATATGACAACTAAAGCGATTGATGTACTGGGTAAAAACGAAAAAGGCTTTTTCTTAACCGTAGAGTCGGGCCGTATTGACCATGCTCACCATGCGGGTAATGCTTTTAACGCACTTAACGACACTATTGAATTTGCAAAAGCCGTTCAAGCTGCCGTTGATAACACCGACCCTGAAGAAACGCTTATTTTAGTTACAGCCGATCACAGCCATGTGTTTACTATTGCAGGCTACCCGAAACGTGGTAACCCAATTTTAGGTAAAGTGGTTGGTGTTGGCCAAACTACACCAACGCTAGCTGCTGATAACATGCCATACACCACAGTAGGTTATGCAAATGGCCTCGGTTTTAGAAACTTAGTTGATGAAACGGATGCAGATGCAAGCTATGAAACAGCTGCGGTTGCAGGACGTGTTGAGCTAAATGGTGTTGATACAAATACGCCAGGTTTTCACCAAGAGGCTACTGTTCCACTTGGCTCTGAAACGCATGCAGGTGAAGATATTTCATTGCATGCAATGGGCCCAGGTGCTCACCTTGCTCAAGGTGTTATAGAACAAAACGTTGTATTTCATTTAATTAATCAAGCTCTTGAACTAACTCAGCAATAATGGCGGCTCACATGAATAAATTAACAGTACTTTCTTTAGCAGTAATGGTCGCATTAACTGGGTGTTCGAGTGATGACGACAAAAACAGTAATAATATTTTAGCGGTAGATAACCAAATCGCAGTAGGCTCAGCACAATGTGTTAATGGCGGCGTAGAAACGCAAAGCGGTGTTGATACCAATACTAATGGGCAATTAGAGAGCAGCGAAGTAACGCACACTAACTTAGTATGTAACGACCCAGCTACCTCATTAACGAGTGAACAGCTCGCTTCATTAAGTAACAATGCTTGGTTTAGCGACGCACAAACTAAACTTGCTAGTGCGCAAGATGCAGCAAGTAAGGTAGTAACAGAGTCAGGTAAAGCGAAAAACGTGATCTTGTTTGTTGGTGATGGTATGGGTATTTCTACTATAACGGCAGCGCGTATTTTAGCGGGGCAATTGCAGGGTGAAATGGGTGAAGATCACCAATTAAGCTTTGAAACTATGCCGTATTCTGGGTTTGTAAAAACTTATAACGTAGATGCACAAACACCTGATTCTGCCGGTACGATGACAGCAATGGCCTCTGGTGTAAAAACCGATGTGGGTGTAATTGGTATTGATGAAGCGGTTGAGCGTGGTAATTGTGCATCAGGCAAAGGGCATGAGCTTGTTACTTCGTTAGAGCTTGCGGAAATTGCCGGTAAATCTACCGGTATTGTTTCTACGGCACGTATTACCCATGCAACGCCTGCGGCAACTTATGCTAAGTCGGCTGATCGTAACTGGGAAGATATTTCAGATATGCCAGCTTCAGAGTCAGCCAATTGTGAAGATATTGCTTCACAGCTGGTTAATTTTGAAAAGAACTTAGAAGCCCGTTTTAGTGGTGTTGATGTAGACGGAATCGAAGTGGTTATGGGTGGCGGGCGTCGTCATTTTTTACCTAAAGATGCAGCCTTTAATTCTGCAGATGCGGTGAGTGCTGTTGAAGGCGACCGTACTGATGCGCGTAATTTAGTGACAGAATGGCAAACAACTTACCCGACTGGTACTTACGTAATGGATCAAACTGGGTTTGATGCCATTAGCGATGATGCCACAAAGGTATTTGGTTTATTTAACGAATCGCACATGCAATACGAAGCTGATCGCGGTAACGATATCGCTGGTGAGCCTTCGCTATCGCAAATGACTGAAAAAGCTATTAATGTTTTAGATAATAATGATAAAGGCTTTTTCTTAACAGTTGAGTCGGGCCGTATTGATCACGCCCACCATGCGGGTAACGCTTACAATGCATTAAACGACACTATTGAGTTAGCGAATGCGGTAAAAGTGGCGATGGAAAATACTAACCCAGAAGAAACACTAATCGTGGTCACGGCCGATCACAGCCATGTGTTTACCATTGCGGGTTACCCTAAGCGTGGTAACCCAATATTGGGTAAAGTGGTTGGTGTAGGCCAAACAGAGCCAAGTTTAGCTGCCGATGATATGCCTTACACAACGGTTGGCTACACTAATGGTGGTGGCTTTAGAGACTTAGGCAATGAAACCGATGCAGATGAAGGATATAACTTTGCACCCGTTACAGGGCGCGTTGATTTAAGCAATGTTGATACTACAACGCCGGGCTTTCACCAAGAAGCACTTGTGCCACTATCATCAGAAACCCACGCCGGTGAAGATGTAGGTGTGTATGCAACCGGACCTGGTGCCCACTTAGTGACTGGAACTAATGAGCAAAGCTTTTTGTTCCATGTTATGGACTTTGCCGCAGATTTTGTAAAAGCGGCGGATGAAAAAGTAGCGCAATAAATTAACTAGCAAAACAAACAGCCCGCACACTGTGCGGGCTTTTTTGTGTCATACAAATGCCATTATTAAGCGTTATTTTAGAGTCATAAAGTAATGTTTAACTAAGAGATTACCCCAATGAAAAAGCTATTATTTATATTCTCAGCACTGGCCAGCACGAGTGCGCTCGCCCAGCAGTGCGACATTGATGCTGCGCAACTAAAAGCCGACTATAAAATTACCAATCAGCACAAATCGCAGCACAGTACCCAGTCACTTACTCTTTGGCGAAACAATCAGCAGGTGGCGCATCAAAGTGAAACACTAACCGAGCTTTGGCAGCAGCTAAGTAATAACCAGCTTCGTCCTATTCGTTACTTTAATGCCGAACAACGCGGTATTGAGTACCAACCATCGGAGGTACGTGGAGTGCAAAATTGGAGTGCTAAAAGTCAGCTGGTGGATAACCATTTAATTGCAAAAATGACCCTAGTCAGTTCACAAGGTGAGGGTTGTAATGAGGTAAAAAATTATGTGCTTAATGAGGGCGATAACCAATTTAAGCTGGCTTTTCTCCCGCAAGCAAAATTAGTTAAAACTTTTAGTGTGACCAATAAAAAAAGTGATACTCAAACCTTGCTTAGCTTAAATGATGTAAACAGTGATACACCTGCAATTAAGGCTCAGTTTGCAAAATGGGATAACTTTCAAACCACCGATTACGCGGATATTGGCGATAACGAAAGCGATCCATTTTTAGCTAAAATGATTAACCTAGGTTTTATAGAGCACGGCGGTACCGGTTTTTATAACCAGCAAGGCGAAGCTATTCAAGGTGGGCATCATCACTAGCATTTTTTGGCTTAACCGTGCTCTCGGTTAAGCCATTTTTATAGTCGTTGGCGTCACAGGTATTTAAGTTTTGCCGTGCTTGTTTATCTTGTTGTAATACTTGCTTTAAATCCTCCATACGCTGACGCACAGCCACACCATAACTGGCATCATCACCCCATAGTTCGGCAAGTTGCAGTACCGCTGCACGGTCGTGATCTCTAAATAATTTACCAGCACGTTCAGCATCTTCTTTGCTATTACCAAGCAATTGCAACGATTCTATGGCTAAGTTTATGGCTGAGTCGACGGTTTCGCGGTTAAATGCATCTACTTTTAAATTAAGTAATTGGTATGCATGGCGGCGATCTATGGCACGCGCTACTATTTTTAATTGTGGATAGTTTTTATGCGCCAGCTTAATAATCTCAATGGTTTTATCAGGGTTATCAATTGCAACAACCAGCATTTGTGCTGTGTGCGCGCCTGCTGCTTCAAGCAGTTCTTGGCGTGCTGCATCACCATAAAATACGGTATTACCAAAGCGGCGCAGCAGTTCTATTTGGCTTGGGCTGTGATCAAGTACGGTAATTTCGTAGCCTTGCGTATGTAATAAACGTCCCATTATTTGCCCAAAACGGCCATATCCGGCAATGATCACATGTTTTGCTGTGCTTATTTGTTCTGGTTTATCAAACTCGGGCTTAGTGCTACTACTTCGTTTTTGTAGTTGTTCATAAAACATCAGGAGTAAAGGGGCTATTAGCATAGATACCGCAACCACTAAGGTCACTAGGCTGGTTTGCTCTGGAGTTAAAATACTTAATGTGGTGGTCACGCTTAAAAGTACAAACGCAAATTCTCCACCTTGTGCGAGTGCTAGAGTAAACAAGAGTTTTTGCTTTGAGCTGATATTAAATGTGACAGCAAGGGCAAATAAAATGCAGGCTTTAATGACAATTAATAACACCACTAAGGCAATCACGATACTGAACTGGTTAAACAGCAATTCAAAATTAATTGATGCGCCAACCGTGATAAAAAATAACCCCAGTAATAAGCCTTTAAAGGGCTCTATATCGGCTTCTAGCTCGTGTCTAAATTCACTTTCGGCCAATACAACACCGGCTAAAAAAGTACCGAGTGCGGGTGATAAGCCAATACTTTGCATCACTAGCGAAATAGCCACCACTAAAAACAATGCAAAAATTGTGAATATTTCACGCATGTGGGTTTGCGCGATGTATCTAAACAGTGGTGCCGATACATATTTACCGCCAGCAATAATAGCGGCAATAACTGCAACAGAAACCCCTACTTGTTGCCAAATAGGCCAGCTAGCAATGATGGAGTCGTTAACGTCTTTTGAGTTACCTTGTGGTGCAAAAGCGAGTAAGGGGAGTAGCGCTAAAATAGGTATAATCGCAATATCTTGAAATAATAAAACTGAAAATGCATTTTGCCCAGCTTCTTGCTTTAACCAGCCTTTTTCTTCAAGACTTTGCAGCACAATAGCCGTTGAAGATAGCGCGAGCATTAAGCCTATAGCCAGTGCGGTTTGCCAATGCATAGCAAAAAACCAATAACAAAAAGCAAAAATAGCTGCTGCACTTAATACCACTTGTAATCCGCCAAGCCCTAAAATTGAGTGGCGCAGAGTCCATAAACGCGAAGGTTGCAGTTCAAGGCCGACCAAAAATAGCATCATCACTACGCCAAATTCGGCAAAGTGCATTACATCGGTTTGGTCACCTACAACTCCTAATGCGTAAGGGCCTATCAAAATGCCGGCAATTAAATAACCCAGCACAGAGCCAAGCCCAAGTCGTTTTGCTATGGGAACTGCAACGATAGCGGCGGCTAAGTAAATTAAAGCAATTTCTAGCATGGGGTGCTCTCTTGAGGTTAGGAGTTATTTGTATTTTGATACTACTATAAATTAAGTTTGAGTTAATTGTGAAAGAAACATTATTAACGCATACTAATCCGCAATACTATTTAATCATTTTGAAGGGGTAAACCAGATGTTAGTTGCGTTAAAAACTTCTCTTTTAGAACAACTAAATAACAATGTTTTACCTTGCTATCGACACGATTGCCCTCCCTCAAAATAGCTCACTTAATTAAGCGAATTGGTATTACTTTATTGTGTACCATTAAATTTAATAATATGTTTTTTATAGGAACTAAAATGAGTATTAAGCTGCTTTTAAAAATTATGCTGACCACTGTGTTTGCTGCGGTATTTACACAAACGGTGCAAGCTCAACAGTACAAGGTTGAGTTTGAGCCACAGCGAGCTGAGCTTGAACAGCAAATTACTGGTGATGAATTTAATGACTATTTAGTTAGTGCAAAAGCAGGTGAAATTCTGAATGTGACTCTGACTCCTTCAAATTTAAGTAACTACTTTAATATTTTGCCCTTAGACAGTAATGAAGCCGTATTTATTGGCTCAATAGAAGGGCATGAAGCTAAATATCAACTCAGCACAGATGGAGATTATGTTGTGCGAGTTTATTTAATGCGTAATGCAGCGAGACGTGGTGAAACAAGCGATTATAAGTTAACCATTATTAAACATGCAGATGTAGCCGTGCCTGTAAAAACTATGCACCCAAGCTGGGATAGCGATGGCGATGGAATAAATGATTGTGAAAACGATGGCAGCTGTGACCACACTATTGATTATACAAAACCAAAAACGGTCAATTAATTGACCGTTTTATATAATTCGAAAGCAAAATTAGATTATTAGTCTAGCTTTACTGAACCAGAGATATTATCGATGCTAACATCGCCAGAGCCTGCTTCTGTAATAGTTAGCCCTTTAGCGTGATTAACGCGAATATCGCCAGAGCCATCTTCAATAGTTACGCTTGAGTCAATATGTTCAATCAGCATATCTCCAGAGTTATCGTCTACGGTAACTGCGCCATTAATATGCTTGATAGTTATGCCGCCCGAGCCATCTTCAACGTTTAATGCGCCTGTTACATTAGTAACTTGTATTTCGCCAGAGCCATCTTCAATTGCGACATTACCACTGACATTATCAATTTCAATGCTACCTGAACCATCATTTAATGCTAAATCGCCGACTACATTTTTTACGTAAATACTGCCCGAGCCATCGTCAATATTTAAGTTTTTAGCACTATTAATATCAATACTGCCAGAGCCATCTTTTACATCAATATTGCTTTGCATCGCGTTAATAACAATATCGCCTGAGCCGTCGTTAATATCTAAATTTAGCTTGTTAGGTACAGTGACCACTAAATCAATGCTTGGTGATTGACCGCTGTAAAAGGTAATTCCAGTATTACTTTTGTTTTGTGCAACAAGCTTTGCTTTTGTACCGTTTTGCTCGAGTGTGAGTTCGTATTCATCGTCAATGTCGGCAGTGTATATAGTGGCGTTAACACTAATACTGGTTGCTGTTGATGAGCCTGTTATTTTAAGTGAACCTGCGCCGCTTAGTACGTCTAGGTATTCAAGGTTATTGCTAGGTAATGTAAGTTGTTGTGTTTGTTTTACCGACGCAACGCTAGGCGATATATGAAATACACAACCGCTGAGTAATAAAATACCGCTAATTAGTGAAACGGGCTTAGTGAAGTTGAATAGAGTTGATGCGCTCATGTTTAGTCCTTTGATATTGATTATTTTAGTTAATATACAAAGTATAGAGCAAAAATGAGACCGAAATGTAAGTTATTGTTTTATATGAAATGACAGTGATTGCTAAAAAGATAAAATGCCAAAATATGGTGAAAAAGACTAAATGTTAATAAAAAGGATGCATGATGCATCCTTTTGTAATTACTCTATTTTTAATTGATGTTTACTTAAAAGCTATAAGTAATGTTACCGTATAAAAAGCGCCCATCTAAACTGTAGGGTGTATAAGGCGTGTATGGAAATATTTGCCCAAAGTTAGAGTAGCCAATGTTATCTACCGTTGCTTGTGGATACTGATCAAACAGATTATTTGCACCGACTGCAAACTTCCACGCATCGTTAGGGCGATAAGCAACTTCTAAATCAGTGATCCATTTGGCATCTAAATATTCATCACCATCGCTGGTAGTTGAAATATCTGCCACTTCCCCATAGCGAGTTGCACGCAAGGTTGTTTGCCATTGGTTAAAGCTCCAAACGGCTGATAGGTTTAGCTTGTTATCGGGTGTGCCTTGCTCAAAACGACCGACTTCACGACGGGCAAATACCACGTAGTCATCACCTAGAGAATTTAGCTCGCTTGGGTTTGCATCAACATGAGTCACTTCGGTGTCATTAATGTTTGCTGCTGCGTTTAAGCGCAGATCACCCAATGTATTTAAATCAAGCGTGTACGTTGCCACAATATCAACACCTTGCGTGCGCGAATCTATGGCGTTAGTAAAGTAACGCACACTTTCGGTATTTAGCTCGCCCGCATTGGCTAGAATTTGCTGCACAGCGTTACCGCTTAAGTTTTCAGAGAGTACGATCCGGTCATCAATATCAATGCGGTACGCATCAACCGTTAAACTAAAGTTACCTTGGGTATAAACAAATCCAGCGGTAACATTAACCGAGTCTTCGGCATCAAGCTGTTTTGCACCTAATGCTTGCGCTGCAGGGGCTGAGCTTGGAAATAAGCCAACTTCAAAAGGCTGGTTATTTTCAAGAATAGTCGATATTTGACGGTACGAGCTTTGTGCAAGTGACGGCGCACGAAACCCAGTACTGGCAGCACCACGTAATGATAGGTTGTCGGTAATACTGTAACGCGTGGCTAATTTTGAAGTAAATGTGTTACCAAAATCGCTGTAATCTTCATAACGACTGGCTAAAACTACATTCCACTTATCAGTTAAATAAGTGTCAAATTCAGCAAATACGGCAACGTTATGACGGCTTTCGTTAGTTGCGCTTTGTGGTCCAAAACCAGGAAGCACTTGCGCGCCGCCAGCAGCAATTGGGTTGCCGTTGTTATCAAGCGCAGTAATATAAGAGGCTTCCTCGCCTTGCTCTATTTTATAGCTTTCATGGCGGTATTCAGCACCAATAGTGAAAAACACATCATCGGGTAGACCAAAATCAACGCTGGTATTGGCATCAAAATTAACTAAAAATTGATCGTAAACCATGGCGCCGTTATCAAACTCAGTTTGGCTATTAGTACCTAAAGAAGTATTGAGGCTATTTACAACGCCTAAACCAAAGTCATTTCGGCCGTAGTTAGTGCTTACATCCCACGCCCAGTCGCCACTATCGCCTTGTAAACCAAGTGCCAGCGAGTAATCTTTTACGTCGGTAGCAATTTGTGGCAAAAAGCCATTGGGGTAGAGCTCTAAAACATTGCGGCTGTCTTTTGCACGACGGTAAAATCCGCCCGAGTTACCTTCACGCTCTGAATAGCTACCAAACGAATAAACATTAAAGCCATTCTCTAAATCGTATCCCATATTGTAAAACAAAGCGTAATCTTCCAGCGCTGCTTTACCAAAACGGTGATTGTAGCGGTTGATTGTAAATTCGCGTGGGTCTAGGCTGCCATCATCTAGGCGGCTGTATTGTTCGCGCGGATCAAAACCAGAGCGTTGAGTTGAGTCGTTATCACGGTATTCAATTGATACATTTACAAAGCCATTGTCTGCCAGTGAAAAACCAGAGTTTGCGCTAATTGTGCGGGTATTACCGTCGTTAACGTGACGATCGTCGCCTAAATTAAAGGCAAGGTTACCATTATCATCCGCACAAGTGCTATTTAATTGTGGCGCACCGGCCATTTGGCTGTCGTATTGGCCATAAGTTACGCTAACACTGCCGCCTTCGGTGGCATCTTTTAAAACAATATTGATTACACCCGCAATAGCGTCAGAGCCATACTGGGCTGCAGCCCCATCACGTAGTACTTCAACACGCTTAATTGCAGAGGTGGGGATCATGTTTAAATCGACCGCGGTAGAGCCGCGACCAACCGTACCGCCTAAGTTTAATAACGCACCAGAGTGGCGACGTTTACCATTAATAAGCACTAGAGTGTGATCAGGTGCAAGGCCTCTTAAAACCGCTGGGCGAGCATGATCGGTACCATCAGACAGTGTGGCACTTGGGTAGTTAAAGCTTGGCACTTGGTTAGCGAGCACTTGGCTGATTTCAAGTTGACCTGTGCTTGCCATATCGTCGCTGCTAATAATATCCACAGGCACGGTACTTTGCGCAATACTTCGTAAGCTGCGGCGCGTGCCTGTTACTGATATTACTTCGATATTCTCTTCCACTTGGTTAGTTTGCTCAGCCGCATTCGCAACTGAAAAAGAGGCGCTAAGTGCGGTGGTAATAGCCAAGCTAAGTGCTAATTTTTTATTAGCTGATAAATGCTGAAAAGTCATTAAGCGTGCCTTGAAGATTTTGAAAAGTGCGCATCATATAGAAGCGGCTAGTGCACCGCAAAGATCTAAATTGACTATGTTATTCAACTATTTTTATAAAAAGAAGTGATCCTAATACTAGGCTAAAATGAGGATAGAGCGAAAAGTGAAAAATATTAAGAATATGCCGATTTATGCAGAGAAAATGGCAGACTAAGTGATAAAAAAGGCCAAACTATTTGCTTGGCCTAATAAATAATATTTAATAATTACTCAGGTGCTACTTCAAGGGTTGTAAATAGTGCATAGCGACCTACGTCTACGCCAGCTTCATTAACTGTTACTTTTTGAGACGTTTCAATTAGGTATAAACCAGGGTGTTGCCAAGTAGTGGCAAAAAAACCGTCTTTATCTGTGGTTACTTTAATCTCACCACGGCTATTACGGTAACGTGTATCACCTTTTAAAATACTTATTTCAATCCCTTCGCCAACCGGCTTGCCATCGCTTAGTAGTTGAAAGCGTGCTTGCTCACCAACAAATAAGTCGTTTGGATGGGTTGGGCCGCTTAGCTCTAAGCCTTGACCTAGTTGAGCGGGTTTTGAAGTGCCATTATGGCTAACAAAGGTATCAACAGTAGAGATGGTTTTAATTGTGGTGATATCGCTGGCGTCTTTAGGTAAGTTGGCATCTGCTTTTTTAGCGAATACACGGCTTCGCTCACCTGCTGCATTTTTGTAAAATGTCATGTACATAGGTTTTTGCGTCATCGCAATATGGTAGGTGCCTTGTTGCTGAAGTTTTACTGCTGCAGAGCTTTTGCGCTTTAGGTAATAGGCACGAATGGTATCGGTAACTTGCTCGCCATTTGGGGCAAGTGCCATAAGCAGAGTATCGTCGTACTCTGCGCCTTTTGTGCTTGGACGAAATGCTTTATCAGGTGCAAAAATTTCGTTAGAAATACTTGCGTCAATCATAACGTAATGCGCTTTATCGCCAGAAAGCGAAGTGTGCGAAGGTAGTAACCAACGGGCATGTGCACTTGCCGCTGTTGATACAAGCGCCGATAAACTCAGTGCACCTATTAATGCAATTTTTGATAAATTAACGTTCATTATTTTTCCTTTAAATTTGAATGATAAGTAGGGCTACCTAGCGCTTACAGTGACAAAGCTGGTCGCAAATTCGTTTTTACCTTCAATAGTTATTTTCTCTGATTGGGTTAAATCAAGCTCAATGCGGCTGTAATCACGGCCACCTTCTTCGCGCACAACTTCAATATTAAGTAGGTATTTACCGGGCGTTACAGGGTTATCGTTTAGATCGTTGCCATCCCAACTAATTGTATATGTGCCGGCACGCTTGGTTGCGCCGCTGACACCATCAAACTGAGCATTACTTTTACCGGCTTTGCGCCACCATTGGCGTAGATCTTTAAACCATTCTGCTTTTTGAACCCATAGTGCAAGTGTTGTTACGTGTTTGCGCTTTGGTGTTTCCAGCCATACAGCAACATAAGGTCGGTGGTAAGGTTGCACGTTTAAATCGGCGAGGGTTAATTCAACTTCTAACCTTGGCGATTGTGCATGAGCATTAATTTGAAATAGCGCGGCGACTAACAGCGTGATGCTTAGCCATGGTTTAATTTTAAACATTAAGACACTCCTTTTATTTGTGGTACCCAACACAGGTAAATAACAATAGGTGTTGCTACACCTAATGCGGTTATCCATATTCCTGCTAAGCGTTTTTTTCTATTTTGAAATAAAATAATCATGCCGGTGATGGCAAATAGGATCATCAGCACTGCTGATATATCAATAACCCAGCTCCATACTTCACCGCTGTAACGACCTTTATGTAGGTCGCCAATTACACTTAAAAACCCCCCAGTTTGATAATCGAGTAACAATTCGCCACTAATAAAATCAAATTCTGCGTAGGCGTAGCCTGCTGGTAATGGATAGTCGAGCATGACCAGTGAATCTTGCTTTTCCCATTCAATGCTTTTTACTTTATTCAGCCCATATTGCTTGGCTAGGTAAGCTTCTATTTGGGGATAAATAGTAGGTAGTGTATTTAATTCTGTTTGTGCTTTTACAAGTAGTTCAGCTGGAATTGCTGCGGTAATTTGGCCGTTGTTTTTATCGTTTTTTAACCAGTCAACATGATTTAGCACTATGCCGCTTACACAAAATAGAATAAGTAAAAAAAACAAAGCGGTAGAAATATAGATATGTAAAGCACGACTCGTACTATATAAAGCGCGTTTATTAACAAAGGGCATAAAAGGTGCAGATTTAATTAATTTGTACGGATGATAATGATTTGCATTAGCTGTTACAAATTTATTTACCAAACTTTACACTTTATTTTGCTTATATCGAACGTATTAGTTTTTAGGTGGAGTTGAGGGCTTAGAAATTAAGTAAGTCAAAACCAGCACTTCTACAACAGCAACTAGGACAATAACCCAAGAAGGAGAGCTGCTGTATAATAAAAATATAAAGCCTATTAGCATACCTATGCCCGCAGCATATTTTGCCTTTACAGGAACTACTTGATGAGCGCGCCAATGTTGTAATGTTGTGCCAAAGCGAGGATGGTTTAATAGCCAAGATTCAAGCGCGCTAGATGAGCGAGCAAAACAGGCTAAGGCTAAAATTAAAAACGGCGTGGTTGGCATAACGGGTAGGACAACACCAATAATGCCGAGTAATACACACAGCAACCCCAGCAATTTAAAGCCGATATTTTTATAATAAATAAAAACGTTTTGTATTTTCACGCTAGCTCTATTTAATAAGTTAAACGGTAAAAGGTAAGCCAATTACAGGATAAAATGAAGCTTAAATGGCTTAGTTACAAGTTATCAACTAAGTCATTTAAGGCGAGCAAAGGGATTTTATTGTTTTTATACTGCGTTTTATTCTTTAGGAGTTTGAAACAGTGCGCCTACTTCTAAAAGCGGGGAGGCGTCTAGCTTATCTGCATCCATCATTGCGGCAATACGCTGCATTGATGAAAGGAGTAAACTCTGTTCCCATTCAGCAAGAGCTGAAAATTTTTCGATAAAATGCTCTTGTAATGGCTGTGGTGCTTTTTCGAGTAGTTCTTTACCTTGTTCGGTAAGGTATAAGCTGACTCGGCGCTTATCCATTTGACTACGAACACGTGTTACTAAGTTTTTACTTTCGATTCGGTCAAGAATATTAGTAACCGTTGCTGGGCTTAAGTTAACGTTTTGCGCAATACGGCTGGCGGTAATACCATCAGTTTGAGACACTTCCTGCATGATAAGCAGTTGTGGCCCTGTTAAACCCGCTGTTTTATTAAGTTGCTTTGAATGTAAGTCAATCGCACGGATCACCTTACGTAAAGAAACTAGTAATTCGTCATATTTTTGCATTTGCTTGTCTCATGGAAGGCGAATCATTTGCCGTAATCATGAAATGTTACACATCAAATAAATTGAATTCAAATGATATATGTTATTTCAGCCCGCTGTTATTAGTTTTTATTGGTTTTTATTAATTTGAGCAGTAATTAAAATAGTATTTATTATCTTTAATTTATTAAACGTTCATAACATTCTGTTTGCTAAGGTTGCGCACCTTACGTAGGTTAAAAGCGATACGCAAGCCTGGGATGTAAAACTTTAGTCGTAATTTAGCCATTGATGTGGCATAAAAATATAGTAACTAACTCAATTTAAATAACTATTCTATGTAGCTTATGCTTTAAGCATGCATTATTGTTTGTGTACAAGTAACCTGAACTCAGGTTAAGTATTAAAATAGTCTCAGTGTTAAAGGAAATAAAATGCAATTATCACCCTCAGTATGTATTGAGCGTACACATAGCGGTTTAGAGTTTATTAGTATTAATAGTCGCCAATGTGAGGCGAAAATATTTTTACAAGGTGGGCAAATAACTGAGTTTACACCCAAAGACAAATTGCCATTATTGTGGGTGTCTGGGGATGAAACCTTTAGCGAAGGGAAAAGTATTCGTGGTGGCATTCCTATTTGCTGGCCTTGGTTTGGGCAACATGAAAATTCGGACTTCCCCGCGCATGGCTTTGCCCGTACGCATGTATGGCAAGCCGATGAAGTGCATGAAACCGACAGCGAGGTTACTGTGAGCCTTAAATTACCAATGAAGCAGGTAGATTCTACTTTGTGGCCGCATCAGTCGTCATTACGGGTTGAGTTTATTTTATCAGAGCAATTAGAGGTGCGTTTAACCACCTGTAACTTAGGCAATGTACCATTTAGTTATACACAAGCACTGCATACTTACTTTCCAACAGAAGATATTAATAATACCCGTGTGACAGGCCTGCAGGGGGCACAATATATAGAGTTTGGTCAAGGGCCTCATCAGCAACATGATGTGGTCGACTTTTCCCGTGAAACCGATATGGTTTATACCCAAGCCGCAGCAGTTCAAACAATTGATACTCCCCAAGGGGTGATCAGTGTTAGCAGAGAAAACTCGCAGTCATGCGTACTATGGAATCCATGGATTGAAAAATCAAAGCGGCTATCAAATTTTGCCGATGATGATTATAAAAGCATGTTATGCCTAGAAGCTGCGAATGTGCTTGAAGATGCGGTTACGCTTGAGCCAAAACAAAGTCATACCTTAGTGACAACAATAAAGTGGCTTGGCTAAGTCCAATGGAGCAAAGTGTGTTTACTAATCAACAAATAACCGATCTACCGCAACATAAAAGCATAGTGTTTGAGCCGCTTGCCGATAAAGCGTTATTGCATGCACAATTGAATTGGTTGTTATTTTTCATTCCTTTTTGCTTAGTGCTAGCGGTTGTTTGTTATTTTAATACAGATTTTGCTGCCATGGCACAAGGTTACTTATTGGTTGCTGTTCCGCTATTAATTTTACTTTGTATGCTATACAGCGTGTTCAGTATTAAATTACAAGGCAGTGCATTGCGTACCCACGATATAGCATTTAAAAAGGGTATTATTTGGCAGCAGGTAACTATTTTACCGTTAGCACGAGTGCAGCATATTGAAATACATCGTGGGCCAATAGAGCGAAAACTGGGTTTAGCCAGTTTAAGGCTTTACAGCGCAGGGGGGATGAGTGCTGATTTACAAATTAGCGGTCTGACCCACGAAAAGTGCAAAAATATCCGTCAGTTTGTACAAAGCTATCGCCACGATGAAACCACGAGTGAGGTTGCTGCCAGTGAGTGTTGATGCTACGCAAATGACGCCACCTTCACTTAATTGGCAAAAAGTCTCGCCCTGGGCATTGGCTTATTTTGTGATGCATTTTAGTGTTCGCTTTGTCAAAGACGGCTTATTTAATTTACTGCCTGTGTTAGTGGTATTTGTTACCCAGGTAGAAAATAAACTATTTTGGGGGCAAGTTGCGCTTGCGATTGCTTTGACTTCATTGCTTGCTTATTGTTTTTTGTATTACCGTAGTTTTCGTTTTTGTATTACTGACGAGCATGAAATTTTACTAAATAAAGGCGTATTTAAAAAAGAGCGACTCACCTTAAAGTTTTCTCGAGTGCAAAATGTAAACATAGCTGAGCCCTTTTATTTTACTCCAGTAGGTTTAGTTAATTGCATTTTTGATGCTGCCGGCAGTGTTGCCCAAGAAGCGGTATTGCCGGGAGTAACCAGCGGTTATGCCCAGCAAATGCGCAAACAAGTATTTGACTACAAAGCACAGCAGCAACCATCAGCAGAAGTAGCTGACACAGCGCAGTCTCATATTGAAGAGCAGGACGAAAATAGTTTATTCATTTCAAATAAAGAAATAGCTAAGTTTGGTTTAATGTCGAACATGGCCATTTTAGCGCTTGCCGCTATTGCCCCTTTTATGAATGTGGCAATCGATTTTTTAGAGCAGCAGTTTATAACAAAAATAGAGGGTTTTTATCAGCAAGAGCTGGGTATGATGGCTAATGCAGCGGTATTTGCAGTAATTACTTTGATTTTTATATTGGTATTTATAGCGGTGTTTTTATCGGTAACTATGTCGCTCATTCGGTTTTATAATTATCAGCTTTATTTTAAAAATAAAAAATTTAAACGTATTGCAGGGCTGTTAGAACGCCATCAACTATCAATTAGTTTAGATAAAGTACAATCGATTGTTATTAAGCAAAACTTAGTTGCTAGGCTATTGAAACGTTTTACTGTTGAGTGTTTGCAAGCCAGCAGTGGTGGCGCTGCAAGTATGGCGAAAAAGAATAAACAAACCTTAGTGTTACCAGTGCTCACGCAGGGGCAAGTTGATAATGTGTGTCAGTGGATTTACCCATGGTTTAACAGTAAAAAGCTGGCATTCAAGGCGGTAGAAAGGGCGTTGTTATATAAGAACATGCTGTTTTATGCCTTGCTACCGAGTGTTGCTTCTGGGTTTTTAATTAGCTTTATGCAACTTAATGTATTAATTCCGTTAGCGTTATTTTTGGTATTAGCTACGTTAGTATTTTTGTCTTATAAACGTTATGGGTATTATCTTCATCAACAAGATGGGCGTTTTTATATGGTGGTACGCAAAGGTATGATTGGCGTACATTACCGGGTATTTGAGCTGTACAAAGCACAGAGCGCTCGCAGTGTGAGTACCTTTTTTATGCGTCGCTCTGGCTTAAGAAGCCTGTATATACAACTTGCTGCAGGTGGCGCGTATGTTCCGTATTTAAAACAGCAAGATGCTGACTTTATTATTGATTTTACGCTTATGCAGGCTGAGTCAGATCCTCGTAGTTGGATGTAATTTCCTCCATTGTAAATAATTAGCGTTAAGGTTAAATAATAAAGCGGGTGTAAATACACATTTGCACATGCTTTATTACACTTTTTTACTGCCCGTTTTTTCCTTTTAATAATAACCTAGGTGTATTAAGGAATTATTTTAGGGAATTTTATGAAACAGACACTGCTGGCATCCGCTTTATTACTTGCCTCACCAAGCTTCGCTGCTAATTGGCAAACCATTCATACCGAGCATTTCAATGTACACTTTAGTAGTGAGCATATTGATTTTGCTAAATCGACCGCAGTAGAGCTGGAGATTGTTCGTACTAAAGTGCTTGAGCAACAAAACCGTGCGCTTGATAAAATCGTCGATGTGGTGGTGTTTGATCCTTTAAATGCAGCTAATGGCTTTGCCTTACCAACCTCTAATAATCCTGTTATGGCGCTTTTTACTACGCCACCACAATCGGATACGGTAATCTCAAACTCATCGGGCTGGCAGCAATTACTAGTATTGCATGAGTACATTCACTTAGTGCATTTAGCGCAGCCAACCCGCAGTGAGTGGCAACAAAAAATTAGAGGGGTATGGGATCTTTACGATTTAACCTATGGCGATACACCGCGCTGGGTAGCTGAAGGATACGCCACCTTAATTGAGTCTAAAATGACAGGCCGAGGGCGACTCTTTGATAACTATTCTGAGGCAATACTCAGGGAGTTTGCTCAGCAAGGAGCGCTTCCGACCTATGGGCAACTAAATAGTGATGAAGGCTTTATGGCGGGCTCCATGGCGTATTTAATGGGAAGTCGTTTTTTATACTGGCTAGAGCAAAATTACTCAGAGCAGCTGGTCGATAATGTATGGGTTCGTATGCGGGCGGTTAAGTCTCGAGATTTTGACGACGCATTTTCTGGTGTATTTGGGCAAAGCGCTGCCAAGCTATATCGTCGATTTATTGCTGAGTACACTTACAAAGCAATGCAACAAGAGCAAACCGAGTCACCACTTAATAGCAAGCTTTGGTTAAAGCTTGATTTATACGCTAGCAACCCCGCTCTTTCTGGCGACGGCAGCAAAATTGCCATAGTGGAGCGTGATAAAAAAAGTAATACCAAGCTCATAATTTATAGCACTGAGGACAACACTAAAGCGCAACAGCAATTTACTAAAGCACAAAAGCAATTACTTGAAGATGATGCTAAGGATATTCCTGATACTGCGCCAAGTGTATTTAAGCGCGAACAAAAACAAATATTAAATCAAATAAATCGAGCAGGTATTGCCAATCCGCAGTGGGTAGGCAATAACACGCTTTATTTTAATGCCTACAGTAGTGAGGAGTCGGGGACTTATAACAAAGTGTCTGACATTTTTAGCTATAACATAGATACTGGCAACGTCGAACAACTCACGGAGCTGGCTGGTATTCGTCGTTTTAGTGTTACCCGCGATGGTGAAACACTTTACGGTGAGCAAATAAGAGCTGGGTATTCTGAATTAGTAAAAGTCGATCTTAATACACAAACAATCACGCCACTTTTTATCAAGAGCTTAAAAACGACGTATGATTACCCGACCCTAAGCCCCGATGAAACAAAATTAGCTTATTTATCAACGTCATTAAACGAAAATTGGCAGTTGTATATACAAGATTTGGGCGGTGATACTAGACAGTCAGTCCCAATGCCTAATGGGTATCAATATTTAAGCCAGCCGAGTTTTAGTCAAAATGGGGAGTCTATCTATTTTGTTGCTGGCTTAAATAATAAGACTGATATTTATAATTACCATATAAAAAATAACACCCTCACCCGCTTAACTAACGGGCAAGAAGCGCTCGCATATCCGATTGAAACAGAAGATGGCTCACTACTTTATTTTTCCACTAATGCCGATGGCCCTGATGTAAAAACGCTAATAACAAAAAATCGCGCAGCCGTGACGGATCTCGCTGTAAACAGTGAAGCTCCATTGTTGATGGTAAATAAGCACACTCTGCCACCGGCAAAAATATATACCGATGAGATAGCAGAGCAAAGCGATTACGCAGTACTTGATCAGCAAGCGACGTTTGCCTTGGGATCACAGTATTATTCAGCGTCAACCAGTTTGCTAAGTGTAGGTATAAAAAGTAGCGACCTATTAAAACAACTTGATTTACAAGCGGGTTATAACATTGATTTGCATAACGGTGGATTACATGGAGGATTTGTACAAGCAAAATACAATGCGTTAAATACAAAGTTTAAGGTTGCGCTATTTGATTATAATTTGGATACATCACGTCAATATCAACCTAGCTTAAACGCTGATATTGATGCCCGAGGTGGTTTTGCTGCAATAAGCCACCCATTGAAGTTTGGCCAGCTTCAGTTAACCCCAGAGCTTGCTTATAACTATACAGATTATAAAAATAGCCATAAAAATTGGACACGATTGAGTATTAGTCAGCAATGGCAACACGACCGCCAAGCATTTGCCATAGGGCAGAGTATTTATGCCAGTATTTATGATGGGCGGAATCACAGTCGCCATTGGCAAGGTTATGACTTGGCAACAAAAGTATTTGGCAAAGCATTTAATATTCCCATGTTTGTGAGCTTTGAACAAAAACAGCGAGACGATAGTGATTTAGCTTTAGGTGGGTTTAGCTCTAACCTGATTAATCAGCAACAAAGTAGCGAGTTTGTGCTTGCTGCTGAACTGCCATATTACAGTGCAACTGCAGAGCGTTACCAAGGTTATGGTGGTGGCATCAGCTTTAAAGAAGGCATGCCCTGGCTTTACTATAAGCAACATCAATTAGACAACAGCGTTTATGCACAAAGTTATGGCTTAAAATACCAAAGTAACTTTAACTTTGGGATGGGTCCTGCGGGCGTTAATGACTTAACTTTTGATATGGGACTGTCGCGTGTTGAAGGCGACAGCTTTGAAGATGAAATGCGCGCATGGTTAAGCTTTTACTATTCATTATAAAAGCCTATTTAGCTAAGTTACTACCTAAAGCTAGTAACTTAGCTGAGTACTAATATTATAAAACGTTAGCGCTTTTTCGCTGCAGGACACGATTTCTTTGTGAATGCTTTTTACGTTTACGGCGGGTAAGCCACAAATAAAAACCCGTACCAGCGAGCCAAACAGGGCTAAGGCCAACAATACACCATAGTATTTTACTGATAAGCCCAGCAAAATAACCAAAGTGTAGTTTTCTAAAACTGTCTATTACTTGCCAACCAGCACCAGCCTCTCGAATATCCCAGTTAGCCATGTGTTCACCTGTTTGCTTATTGTAAGTTATGGTATTGGCGTATTCACTGGTAAGTGGATTACTGGTATTTACTTCGCCATAAAGAGTAATATTTTCATCGGGCTCTCGTGGAAAAACTAAAAAAGTTGTATTAAAAGTGGGTATTTGCAGCTTGCTATCATTAAGAATCCGCTCAAAAGAGATGTCGTCACTATATAATTTATTTGTAATAGTGTAGTGCTCTTCTTCTGCGTGTTCTATTACTTCGTGATACCACACTGCACCATTAAAATAACCACCGGTAATCGCTAAAACGATAAGGATAGGTGAGCCTAATACTCCAGTCATTTTATGAATGTCGCTAAGTACTATTTGTAAAGTTGCGCGCCAGCGTACGCTAAATAGTCGCTGCCAAAATTTACGGTAAATAATTAAGCCTGTAATGCCCAGAGTTAATAAAAATAAAGCAAAAAAGAACCCTAATACGGTACCTGTTTGCCCAGGTAAGCTTTTTAAGTCGTTAAGTAAAAAGGTGTAATGGAGTTCTAGAAACCAGTCGGTAAAATAATGAGTTGTGCTTACTGGTTCTGATAAAACCTCTCCGGTGTATTGGTCTAAATGCAACTTATACCAATCGTCAGTGCCACGCTTAACCAAATAAAGCCGGTCGGCGGTGGTGTTATTAAAAAGCTCCCAGCTTCCTACTACATACTCAGGAAAGGCTGCTTCGGCTTTATCTATTAATGAGTCCATAGGTAAGCGAGCAGCTTGCTGCTGTACCACAAAGTGTTTGTCAGGCATCAGTAAGCCATCAATTTCACTTTTAAACACTAAAACACTGCCGGTAATGCTAATAACAATTAACGGAATAATGGCAATTAGCGCCAACCAACTATGAACTTTAAACAGTGTTTTTCTCATTACTTAAGCTTGCATGTTAATTTTTAGATATGCGCATGATAACAGTTATCATTTGTGTTGCAATTATAAAGTGGTGAGACTGTGAAGTTATAGCAACGGTTTTTGTATACTCAAGTTGCCACAGGAGGAAACTAAAGTAGGTGTGAAGCTTGTATAAAACCTAGCCAGCTCTACAATGCGCGCACAAAAATAAAGCCTTTAAAAACAAATGTTTAAAAAATGTTTTATTTCTTCCTTTTTATTAACAACAATGTAACGAGCGAGGTTTGCTTTGGCGTATTATTTGCCTATTTTATCAGTGTTTATTTTGGTTTTTAGTTTTTTACCGTTACTTAATAAAATTATTAAAAACCGCAGTGTATCGGGTGTATCACTGCTAATGATGACATTTGGTTTAGCGCAAAGTGTGTACTTTATTAGCTACAATCTTTATTTTGCTCGTTTTTATATTGCCTTGCCGTTTTTTGCGACAGGTTTATTAAGTGGTTTAATTTTATACTTTTTTGCACGTTATAATGCCGCTAAACGTCAGAAGCTGCAGTTACTTGGCATGCTTAGCTTTTCGTTATTACCTTTTTTGTTGCTGTTAAACCCTAACCTAGATACTGCCACTGTGCTAAATGGCTTAACTTATGTGGGCTTAATTATGAGTTCAGTACGGGTTATGCCACAAACCTATAAAACACTGCGAACAGGGAATATTAGTAACCTTAGTGCGCGCTATTTTAGTTTGCAATTTATAGCAGGTATCTGTGGCTTGTTTGCAGAGCTAGCCATGCCAGTGCAAAGTACTTCGCATATATTAATGTTTATTATGATATTGCTAACTAATGCGCTGCAATTTGCGTGTATGCAGTATTATCGCGTACGTCCTGTGTTGGCATAAAATTATAGTGACCGTTAATTTCATTTGTGGCACTTTGAGTGACCAATAAATAAAAAGTGCCCACTATGAAATTAACTATCCATCAAATCGATGCGTTCAGCAGTGAACTGTTTAAAGGTAATTATGCTGCCGTGATCCCACTAGAGTCTTGGCTTAGTGATGATCTTATGCTGAATATCGCTTCGGAAAACAACGTGTCTGAAACCGCTTTTACTTGTCAGTCGGCAGATGGAAGCTTTGCGATACGTTGGTTTTCGCCATTAATGGAGATTGATTTTTGCGGCCATGCTACTTTAGCGGCGGCCTATGTGCTTTGTGAGCAACATAGTATATCGCAGGTGCGCTTTAGCGCAGAGGCGGTGGGCAAACTGATTGTTAATAAAAATAACGATGGCAGCTTTGCTATGACCTTTCCTAAACAAGCCCCTGAAGAGGTTCAGCTTATCCCTGATGCATTATTAGCTGGCCTGTCTATACAACCTGTTAAAGTGCTGAAAAACCGCCAAGCTTATTTTGCTATTTATGGTAATGAGCAGCAGGTTGTAGATCTGAAAACAACCAATGAACAACTAAAAAAATTAGCCCCATTAGATGTGGTTGCAACAGCACCGAGTGTTGAGTATGACTTTATTTCTCGTTATTTTTGGCCTGCCAGTGGTGGTGATGAAGATTTTGTGACCGGCTCAATTCATACCGGGCTTGCCCCTTATTGGGCAGAACAATTTGGCAAAAACTCTTTAAGTGCTTATCAGGCCTCACAACGAGGCGGGAAGATTTACTGTGAAGTGGGTGATACAACAGTAACATTGACGGGTCATGCCGTAAGGTACCTAAAAGGTACTATTTACCTTTGAATTAGTGTAAAAAAGGCCACGTAAAACGTGGCCTTGGTTTACTCAGTGTTATTTACGCTTCTAGCGCTTTGCTAATTAAGCGATCGATATACTTTTTATGTGCTTTGGTTGCGGTGTCTGCACCCCATGCAACATCTTGATCGGCTATTTGAGTTAGCTGATATAGCGCAGCTGTTTTTGCTAAGTTATCGTATTTACTTGCTTTTTTTAAGCCTGCAATTGCAATAAGCTGATTTACGTATTCAATCTGTAAATTATGACTGATCGAATTAGCATTTTTACTATCAACAAAAATACTTGCAGTTAAATCCCCCATAAATTGCGTAAGGCTGTATTCATTACCATATAAAGCGGTATCTGAAATACGCAGTAACACAGCAGGATGCAGTAGTTGCGCTAATACACCTTTTTGCATGCCTAAAATCATTTTATGCGGTTTAGGGTCTTCGTTTTTACCGTAATGATTAAACCCACGACGCTGTTGCTGCATAAAGTTATACAAAGGCTGCATACTTTGCAGTACATTTGGAGCAAACACATACTCAGCTAAAATAGCCATTGCTTGAGTTTGACGCTCAAGTGGCACCGGTGTAAAAGGCTTTGCTGCATTTTCATCGCCCACTACGGCACGCTCTACATAAACCCCTCCAATTTGACGAGATACCACACCTGCCTGCGCACGGTATTGGCCAAATAGGCTGTTAGCAGAAGTAACAAGCTGTTGGTAAGACTCGCCTTTTACTGTAGCTTTGTCTTTAAGTTCAGAAAATAGTGTATTGATCAGTGCCATTCTATCTGCACCATAAGCTGCAGGGTTAGACGATAAATCGCCAATCATCACGCGAGGGTCTATATGGCGACCTGGTGCACGCATATCGTCGGCATCGTTACCAAAGGCCAGTGCATGTTCGCTTGAGCGAGCGAGTATTTTATCAAGACGAGCTTGTTCTGCTGCTTCATCTTTAAGAGCTGCGCTGTAGCCGTAGTTTATTGCCCAATCATCGTATGGACCGGGTTTAGTTTGGAAGATATCGCCTTGAGTTACACCCGTTGGCGCTATATTTGCTGGCGCATAGTCCATTACTGAGCCGGTCACTATACCTTGAGTTTTACTTTTGTCGTGAACTTCTTTCTCATCCCACAAAATAGAAGATTTCATGTTGTGATTAAGACCTAAAGTATGCCCTACTTCATGTAAAACCAACTGAGTTAAACCTTGGCGTAACATTTCAGTATCTTCAATATTAGCACCATTTGCTAAGCCTTTTGCAAGTATTAGGTTTTGTTGTAACTCATGACCTAAAGAACAATTAAGCTCAGTGTTGCTTCCTGGTTGTGTATGGCTCATAGTGCCTTGAGTATAAAGCGTATCGTATATCCAGCGGTTTTTCATAAATACAAACTCAAGCATAATGTCTGAGCCTAAAATTTCACCGGTTAGCGGGTTAGCTAATGCTGGTCCATATCCACCAAAAGGTGGCTTAGGCGATGAAGTCCAACGCAGTACATTATAGTTAATATCGCCGGCATCCCAATCGGCATCATCAGGTTGTACTTTTACTTCTATTGCATTTTTAAAGCCTGCCTTTTCAAATGAGCTATTCCAAGCAAGTACGGCGTCACGAACTGTATCTCGCCACTCAACAGGCGTAGTATTTTCTATCCACCAGGTAATCGGCTTTACTGGCTCTGAAAGTGCTGCGTTTGGATCTTTCTTTTGTAGGTCCCAGCGCTTTATTACATCTTGGTATGGTGCCCAGTCAGTTGATGTCATTTTATCAAACTGATTAGTGAAATAACCAATGCGCGCATCATCAAAACGAGGTTGGTAGCTATTATCAGGTAAAGCTACAAATGAGTGCTGAACTTTTACTGACACGCTTCGTGGATCGCTTATCGCACCTGAGCCTCGAACGGTTGGGCTACTATTAGTAAATACATAGTCAACCACCACATCTAGATTGTTAGGGTAAGGACGCTGTTTGATAATACGTGATTTTTTATCATCTAATTTACCTACTTTAAAACGCTTTTTAGCATTTTTATCGTTCGGATTAGGCGTTGGTGATACTTTATGCAGTGCTTCACTTAAAAATAGCTTGTTAACATTAAAGGCTATTTTACCTTCTTCTTGCTTTTCTATTTTTATACTTGCAAGTACCGCTTCGCTAATGTTTGCCTCGCTGGCTTTAGCTAGCGCGCTATTTTCGTTAAATAAGTAACGCGGGGTTTTACTAACAATATCGATACGATCAAAGTACTTTCTAAATTCAATTAACTTTGTTTCACGGTACGCGCCACGAAAATGACCCGCATCAGTCGCACCATCAATGGTGTGTGCAAAATAAACAAAAGGGGTATCGAGCTGTGACTCGTTAATTACCATTAGGTGGTCACCGGTTTTTTCATCTTGGTAAAGATTAAAAATGCCAGCAAATTCGGTTTGGCCTTTAATCATTTCACTTAATGTTTGTGGCTTTTTTTCTTCTTTTTTTTCTGCAGCAACAGTATAGCTACTGCCAAGCGCTATACTAAGCGCCAAGGTAAGTGTGGTTAATTTCATAATTTGTCTTTTGTCGTTGTTAATGTAATTTTACTGTACGGTTTGTCATGCTATTTCGTACAGTATCGTTCCTAAATACTACCTCAAAGTGATTAGCTTTATGATTTATAATGGTAAAAATTTGTAACAATACATTTATAAGCGACTCAGTGAGGGTTTTTATTGATTTATACTTCACTGCATAAGACCTAACCTATACTTTTTTGTAACAGTTGCTTACAAATGTCACGTTAATGTTTCATTAAGCTTTGGTATCATGGTGTTAATAGTAATTTGGGAGTAATAAACAGATGCAAGGTAATGTACTTAGGTGGATTTTTCCGTTCGTAGCATTAACATTAGGTGTGGTTGGTTTTGCTGCAATTAATGCGATTGCAAAAGAGTCAGATAAAAAAGAAGTCATAGACACTCGTCCAACGGTGCAGGTTGAAGCTGTTTCCGCTAACAATCATCAAGTTATCATTAATAGTTATGGTGAAGTGCAGCCGCTAGAAAATACCCAGCTTTCAGCGCAAGTATCCGGTGAGGTAGTTAGCTGGCATCCAAGCTTTGTGGCCGGTGGGGTCGTGGGTCGTGGCGAAATCTTATTTACAATTGAAAAAGATAACTACGAAGCAGCAGTACTGCAAGCCGAGGCTGAACTTGCCCGCGCGCAAGCGATGTTAATTGAAGAGCAAGCGCAAGCTAAAGTAGCAGAAGACGAAGCAAAACGTTTCCCAAATAAAGCGCGTACAGATTTATTTTTACGTAAACCACAAGTGTTGAGTGCGCAGGCATCGGTTAAATCGGCCCAAGCTGCATTGAAAAGGGCACAACGCGATTTAGATAATTGTGAAGTGAGCGCACCATACGATGCACTAGTGGTGAGTCGTAATGTAGGTGTTGGTCAGTTTGTCACTATGGGCGCTCAAGTTGCCGAGCTGAATAATATTGAAACCGCTGAAGTGATTATTCCGATCGCTGGCTTTGACAGTGTGTTTTTACCTGAGCGTGTTAAAGGGGTAACTGCAACGGTTATTAAAACAGGATTAAATGGGTTTACTCGCCAAGCAGTAATAGATCGCGATTTAGGGATTGTTGATAACGCGACTCGCATGAGCAGTTTAGTAGTAAGAATTGAAGATCCTTATGGTCTTACTAATCAGCAGCCTGCAATTAAATTTGGCACTTATGTACAAGTAAACTTTGCTGGCACTATGCTCAATAACATTTATCGTTTACCGCAAGAGTTAGTAAATAACCAAACCGTGTGGGTAGTTAATGATGAGCAACAGTTAGAGCCGCGTAAGGTGAAAGTAATTCGTGAAGAAGGTGAATACTTCTATATCAGTGATGGCTTAGAAGCCAACGACAAGCTTGTTACTACCTTGCCGGAATATCCACAAAAAGGAATGGCAGTAAAAATAGCCGGTTTAACAGAGACTAAAAGTACAGATGCAGCAGAAAACGCATCCACTGAAAAACTTTAAGGTAGGGTGAGTTATGAATAACACAGAACAGCCCAATACAACCAAACAAACAGGGTTAATTGCTTATTTTGCTAATAACTCTGTTGCTGCCAATTTGATGATGTTTTTTATCATTGTCATGGGGCTTATAAGCTACTTTACCATTCAGCGACAAATGTTCCCCAATATAGAAGTTAACTATATTACGGTGAATGCAAACTACCCTGGGGCGTCGCCACAGGAAATTGAAGAAAGCATCTTAATAAAAATTGAAGAGTCGTTAAAAGATATAACTGAGATAAAAAAAGGGGTGTATCGCGCTTTTCGTAATGGTGGTTCTGCCAGCCTTGAAATTAATACTGACGCAGAGCTCACCGACGTTCTCGATAAGGTCAAGCTGCGAGTAGATGGTATTGCAACTTTTCCAGCGGGAATGGAGCCGGTTACCATTAGCCAAATAGAGTTTCGCCAAGATGTAATTGGTATGACGCTCGTTGCCGACCTACCGCTAAATGAACTTAAGCCAATCGCAAATCAGGTTGAAGATGAATTATTGCAGTTATCGAATGTATCTTTAGTGGTAAATGATGTGCCACTGGATGAAATTGCCATAGAAATAGAGCCCGACACACTTCGCCAATATAATTTAACCTTATCGGATGTAGCGAACGCGGTACGTCGTTATTCGGCTAATTTTTCGGCGGGACAATTAAAAACTGATGCTGGTGTTATTTCGGTTCGAGTAGAAAATCAGTTTTATTCTGGTGAAGAATTTAGGCAAATTCCGGTAAAAATTGGTGCGAACGGTGCCAAAGTGTTGCTACAAGATATTGCTACCATCAAAGATCAGTTTGTTGAAGGTGAGCGTTACTTTAAATTTAATGGCGAAAACGCGGTTTATTTGTCGGTAAAAGCCACCGAAGATCAAAACATTATTCCGGTGGCCGATTCAGTTAAAGCGTATATTGATAAAAAAAATAAAGAACTGCCATTGGGTGTTCGTATAGAGCCACTAATGGACTTTACTTATTACCTAAATGCACGCTTAGATATGATGAAAGCTAATTTGCTGCAAGGTGCAATTTTAGTTGCTCTTATGCTTTCGTTATTTTTACGTTTTAAGCTGGCACTGTGGGTAATGATTGGTTTACCAGTGTGCTTTTTAGGTGCGATGATGCTGATGCCATTATTTGGTATCACGATTAATATTGTGTCTTTATTTGCCTTTATTATGGTGCTGGGGATTGTGGTGGACGATGCCATTGTCATAGGTGAAAGTGCCTACACCGAAATAGAAAAAAAAGGCGGTGGTGTTGTTAATGTGGTTAATGGCGCCAAACGAGTGGCAACCCCTGCTACCTTTGGTGTACTAACAACCATTGCTGTGTTTGCGCCATTTACGCTTTCAAGCGGCCCTGAAAGTTCCTTTTTTATAGGTATTTCAGTGGTGGTAATTTTATGTTTAATATTTAGCTTGATTGAATCTAAGCTGATATTACCGGCACACATTGCGCATACTCACTTTTCTCCTATTAACCCTGACGGTTGGCGAGCGCGCTTTAATAAGCGCTTTTTTGGTTTTGTAAATGGGCCGTATAGGCAGTTTATTGTTACTTGTATAAAGTGGCGTTGGACGGTGCTATTTAGTTTTGTTGCGCTATTAATTTTCACCTTTGCGTTAATATCGTCTAATCAGGTGAGAATGATCCCATCACCTAAAGTGCCGCATGACTTCCCGCAAATTAATCTTGAGATGAACGATAACGTATCAGACATCCAAACGATTAATGCTATTCGCCAAATCGAAGCCATGGTGCTTGAAATAGATAAGCAAACAGCGCGCGAAGAAGGGCAAAAAATGATTCGCGATGTATTGGTATTTAATCAAGGTCGTACAGAAGCGCAACTACTGGCGCCATTGGTTGATGAAGATTTACGCCCTTATAATGCCTTTGAGCTTTCGCGCCGCTGGCGTGAAGCTATGCCAAATATTGCAGGTGTTAAATCGCTAACTATTCAGGATGATGTTGGCGGTGGAGGCGGCGGTAGTGGCGGTGAGTTCGGCTATTTACTGTATGGCTCTGACATTGATACATTGAATGAAGCCGGGCGTCGCTTTATTGGATTATTGCAGCAACAAGAAGGCTTATTCGACATAAGCTCTACCATTGACCCTGCTAGCAAAGAAGTACAAATGAGCTTAAAACCAGTCGCTTTTGACTTAGGGTTAGATTTGGCCTCAATTGCAAATCAAGTAGGTGCGAGTTTTTATGGTGGCGAGGCGCAACGTGTTATTCGCCGCGGTGAAGAAGTGCGGGTGATGGTACGTTACCCTAAACTTACCCGTGAAGCGTTTTCATCGCTTAAACACGCGGTTATCACCACGCCACAAGGTAGGGAAGTGCTGCTGGGAGATGTGGTTGAGCTAACTGAAACCCCTGGTATTAGTTATATTCGTCGTGAAGGCGGTTATCGTACTGTTTATGTGTATGGCAACATAGACGAAGAAGTAATTGAGCCAGGCGAAGTGGTTAAGCAAGTAAAAGAAAATCTACTACCACAATTGTTGGACGAATATCCGAGCGTTAAGTCAGAACTAGGTGGCGCAATTGAAGAGCAGCAGGCACAAGCAGATGAGCAGTTACTGTTTTTTGCTGGTGGTATGATTTTAGTTTACATATTACTTGCCGTGCCGCTAAAAAGTTACTCTCAGCCATTAATTGTAATGTCGGTTATTCCATTTAGTTTAACGGGCGCAATATGGGGGCATTTTTGGTTTGGCTTAGATATTAGCTTAATGTCGGGCTTTGGTTTAATTGCCGCGGCTGGGGTAGTTATTAATGACTCATTAGTAATGACTGATTTTATTAATCAGGCGCGTCGCGCGGGTATTAGTATAAAAGATGCGGTTATTGAGGCAGGCTGTGCACGCTTTAGGCCGATACTACTTACCTCAATTACTACCTTTGCCGGCGTATTACCGATTATGTTTGAAACCAGTCTACAAGCTAAGTTTGTAATACCTATGGCGGTAGCACTTGGTTTTGCGGTTATGTTTGCAACACTGATCACCCTTATTTTGGTACCGTGTTTGTATATTATTTTAACCGATATAGGCGCTCTAATTAAACGCCCGTTCGCAAGTAAAAAGGTGAGTGTAAGTTAACATCACACATATCATGCAGTTAAATCAAAAAGCCAACCGTTAAAGCGGTTGGCTTTTTTTATTTTTATGATTCTATACTTAAGTATTGTTTTTAAACTTCAGTTACATTCTTTTGTTTGATTGTTGTGACGTTGCTGATTACAATGGTTGATGTTGGTTAACGTATATTAGCCTACGAGCTAGTTTGCCTGTTGTAAGCCATATGATATGGGCGAGACGTTTGACTCTTTAAGGTGTTGCAGTGTTTATACATTCATCATTAACGTGTGGAGAATGGTTAACTATTGGTTGTCTTGGGCTGGATCAGTATAGCCAGCTATTTGTTGGTGATACGGTTAGTGTGAGCTTTTACGATGAGCATGGCGAATTAACTCAGCTAGCGTTTGATTATGAAATACTTTCCCCTGAACAGGGGGAACCCCATGCTTGGAGTTTACTGGTAGTTGAGCATATTAATATGCATATTCCACTGGTGTGCGCTGGCAGAATGACAGAGCAAGGATTGGTTGTTGCGTATCGACATAACAAAATATTTGCACTTGAAAGCAGTGGTATTTGTAGCGCGGTGGTCCATTTTAATCGCGCTGAAAAAAATAAAAAATTAATTGCTGTAAATAGCCTTGGATACGACGCAATTTATCCTCAAAATGGCGATATGTATAGTGCGGGCACCAAAGTATTACAGCCAAAAACTGGGCATATATACCAGTGTAAGGCATGGCCATTTAGCGAATTTTGCCGTGTAGATGAGCATAACACTATGTTTGAGCCTGGCGTTGGCGAGAGCTGGACTATGGCTTGGCAGCAAGTACAGTAAATCAACTTCCCTTAGGTATAACGACAACAATAAAATTCACGTAGTTTTTAGTTATCGAATTTATACCGCTTTAGCCCACTCAACTATGAGTGGGCTTTTTTATTTTTATGATAAACTGGCCGCCATTGTTATTTTTTAAGCGGTTTTTTTGTGTCTTCTTCTGATTATTCTTTAAGCTTATTGCCTAATTTTCCTATTGCTAAAAAGCAACCTTATGCGCTTACAACTCACGCAAAAACACGCAGTGATGATTATTATTGGATGCGCGATGATGAACGAAAAAGTGTCGAAATACTCGCGCATTTAGCACAAGAAAACGCTTATTGTGATGAGCAATTAGCCCCTATTAAGCCATTACAAAGTGCATTATTTGAAGAGCTTAAAGGCCGTATTGTAAAAGATGATAACACTGTACCGGTAAAAGACGGCCAGTATTGGTATCACTCAGAGGTTCGCGGAGATGATGAATATGCACGCCATTATCGCAGTAGCAGTATGGCAATGGCTAATAAAGTGTTGCTACTTGATGTGAATGAACTTGCTAACGGCTATGAGTTTTATGAGCTAGGGGAAGTGGCGCTGAGCCCCAGTGAGCAATTAATGGCATACTCTGAGGATACCGACGGCAGACGTATTTACACTGTTCGCTTTAAAGATTTAAACAACGATAAAATGCTCGACAATGTACTTGAAAATACCGAGGGGCAGGTTGTTTGGGCGAACGACAATCAAACCGTATTTTATGTAAAAAAGGATTTAAAAACCTTATTGGGTTATCAAGTTTTTAGACATGAGCTAGGGACCGAGCAAGACCAAGATGTGTTGGTATATGAAGAGCAAGACAGTAGCTTTTTTATGGGGTTGGGTAAAAGTCGTGATGAAAGCTTAATTATTATCGATTTAGCAAGCACAGAAACTAACGACATGTGGATACTTGATGCCAATCAACCCCATGGCGAATTTACTGCTTTAATGCCGCGTGAAGAGGGCCATGAATTTGATATCGATAAGCTTGGTGATACTTTTTATATAGTGACTAACTGGCAGGCTAAAAACTTTAGATTAATGACCGCGACAAGCAATACCATTGCTGATAAAAACCAGTGGCAAACACATACCCCTCATCGTGAAACTGTATTATTAGAAGGCGTTGAACTATTTAACGACTTTTTAGTGCTTAGCGAGCGCGAACAAGGCCAAGCACGCTTTGTTGTGGTTAATCAAAACGCCGAGCGAATGAACCTTGAGTTTGATGATCCTTGTTACTACGCCGCTATTGCGATGAACCCAGAGCCAAATGTAGCTCATGCACGCATTTACTATTCGAGCTTAACGACTCCCGGCTCGCTTTATAATGTTGATTTAACCACCGGTGAAAAAACCTTACTTAAACAACAAAAAGTACTTGGTGATTTTAACGTAGGAGACTATCAGTCAGAGCGACTCATGGTCAGCGCTCGTGATGGGATAAAAGTACCGGTGTCGTTGGTTTATCGTAAAGATAGTTTTAAACAAGATGGTTCAAATCCGTTATTTCAATATGGCTATGGCGCGTATGGGATCACCATAGATCCAAGCTTTTCAAGTACATCACTGAGTTTACTCGACCGTGGTTTTGTTTATGCAATTGCGCATGTGCGTGGTAGTGAAATGCTAGGGCGTTCATGGTACGAACATGGTAAAAAACAGCATAAACAAAATAGCTTTAATGACTTTATAGATGTAACCAAAGCGCTCACTGAGCAAGGGTACGGCAACAAAAGTAAAGTGTTTGCCTCTGGTGGCAGTGCTGGGGGGTTATTAATGGGAGCTGTGGTAAATCAAGCGCCTGAACTTTACTGTGGAGTGGGCTGCCATGTGCCATTTTTAGATGTGCTCACCACCATGTTAGATGAAAGCATTCCGCTTACAACAAATGAGTATGATGAATGGGGTAACCCAAACGACCCCCATTTTTACGAGATTATTGAAGCGTATTCACCGTACGACAATATTAGTGCGCAACACTACCCCAATATATTGGTGACAACCGGCTTGCATGACTCACAAGTACAGTATTGGGAACCAATGAAATGGGTGGCTAAAATGCGTGAATATAAAACCGATGATAATATTTTAGTGTTTAAAACCGACATGGATGCAGGGCATGGTGGGGCATCGGGTCGCTTTAAGAGCTTAGAAGAAAAAGCGCTAGAAATGGCCTTTTTTATCGCTTTGTCATAGCCAGTATATGATTATCACAAAAAAGCCTCAGTAATAACTGAGGCTTTCTATTTTTTAAAATAACTTAATCTAGGTAGGCTTTTAACATCCACACTAGTTTTTCTTGCTCTTTAATGTAGTCACTCATTAATGACGCGGTACCTTCATCATCAGCTTCAGCGGCTTGTGCAAGAATATCGCGCTGCATTTTAATTAAGCTGCTGTATCCGGCAAGTAAGTTCTCTACTGCGGTTACGCCATCGCTGATCCCTTTTGCTTCTTTAATTTCACTTACTTCTAAGTAATCTGAAAACGCATGTAGCGGTGCACCATCAAGCGTTAAAATACGTTCTGCGATTTCATCTACTTTTAATAGTAGTAAGTTATAAATTTCTTCAAACTTTAAATGTAATTCAAAAAAGTTTCGGCCTTTAATATTCCAGTGAAAACCGCGCGCATTCATATATTGAATTTGATAGCTGCTTAAAAGCGTATTCAGTGACTTAATAATATCTTCACTTTTTGTACTGTTTAAACCAATTGCATTTACTTGCGACATACCTTGCTCCTTAAATAACCGTTTTTATGAATTTTCACATATTGCTCAGTAAAATAAGTATTGCTCATAATCGTCTATGAATAAAATCGTTTATACATATTGATGCCATAGCTAAAAGCTATCAGCGTATCTGTGGTTTTATAAATGAATTAACTAACGCTGTTCAATAGATATGGGTTGTGTTTATAAAAATACTACCTTGAGCAGCGAAATTGTTTATTTTGTGAGTACAAAATATGATCTAAAACAAGCTTTTGAAAGGCTCAGCACAGACTTATTTTATTTATTGATTTAGGTCAAAAAACGCGCACAAGTAAAGCGCATAATCAATATAACCCAACTTGATAGAGAGTACTTTATTAAGTTAAGGGGCTACTTGATTAGATGCGGAGAGAAATAATGGAAGCTAAAACACGTAAAGAGAATAAAGCTGAACTCATCGTTATTGGTATTGCTTTGGTCGCGTTTGTTGTTGGATTAGTTGCGCACTTAGCGGGTGCGAGTTTTGCAAACTCTGATACCTTTGGTTATATCGCTGCACCCATGCCGCTGGTGTTAGGTATTATATTTTTGATCAGCTATAAAGTGGCCGCTGCAGCTGAGGACTAAATGTCCTCGTTCAAGCGCTCAAGAATATAATTAACGACTTGGCGAGAGTAAATCATACTGGTATGGCTTAAATGAAACACCTTGTGTTCAGCCATACCTTTGAGTTTGGTTTCATCTAGTAATACGGTGCCATCAGAGCGGCTGCCTTTTACAATGAGTGGCATTAAGCCAATCGGTAAGTCGCCGGCAATGCTATATAGCTTGGCTTTAAAAGGCCAATCACCATTTTTTGAGAGTAAAAATTCAACACTATTTTTTAATAATAGCTCAAACCCTTTTTGTTGCATTTTCTCAGCAATATGACTGCCAGTATGTGGCGTCCCTAAGGTGATCACCTTTTCAACATGATGACTTGGCGCTGAGTTTGCTTCTAAATAGGCGCGGGCAACTAAGCCTCCCATAGAGTGGCAGACTAAAGCAGAAGGCTCATTGCTAATAAACTCATCTATTTGCGTAAAAATAGCATCTCGATTAGGGTCTCGAGTATTGTAGGTTAAGTTTAAAACTTTAACCCCCGACTCTTCTAGACGCGAACATAACGGGCGCATAACCAAGCCAGACATATACAAGCCATGTAAAACAATAACGCGTTTAACTTTCATACGCCCCCAAATACCAATTTTATTAAAAACATGATCATTCTAGCGTATTAAATAATCCGCTACCTGCGTTAAAAATTATTTATATAGAGCAACTATATGTCATCATTTTCGCCTTGTTATCGACTTATTTCTTTGTCGCTATAATGGATAACTAATTTAATGCAATTGGTATAACCTATTCTAATTACATTAATTGCTGAGGTTTTATCTCAATGTTAGTGGTGTCGGTATTAACCCAAACTTCACCATCTTGAATGGTAATAGCCAATTTAATATTACGATCAACCAACGCAGCTAATAACTGAGTAGCAGCATAATCAAGGCTAAAAATGCTTAAGTTTTTAAACTCGTACAATTTAGGCTGATGCTTTTGCCACCAAATAGCTTGGTTATTCTCGCCATAGGTATATAAAACTACTTTTTTAGCTTTATTACAGGCTTTTTTAAGGCGCTTTTCATCTGGTAACCCCAGCTCAATCCACAGCTCTATTTCTTCGCTGTAATTAATATGCCAAAGCTCCGGCTCATCATCAGCACATAAACCTTTAGTAAACTCTAATCCATCACAGCTATTAAGTGCAAACGCTAGTAAGCGGATCATCAAGCGCTGCTCAGTTTCTGAAGGGTGTTGTGCCAAGGTTAAATTAAAGTCTTGGTATACGTGACGGTCCATATCGCTAAGCGATAGTTGCGCTTTAATAATGGTAGATTTGAGAGCCATAATATCTAATCTGAAAAAATTTGCGCCAGTATAGCGCAATTAAATGAATTGCCAGTTAAAATAGCTACAAATTATATGTTAGGAGTTAAAAATGGCTATCCAGTGGTTCCCTGGGCACATGAATAAAGCCCGAAATGAAATTAAAGAAATAATGCCACAAATGGATGTGATCATTGAAGTGCTAGATGCGCGCATTCCTTACAGTAGCGAAAACCCGATGGTGGCTACCCTGCGTGAAGGTAAGCCGGTCATCAAAATTCTCAATAAAGCCGATTTAGCTGATCCTAAAATGACGCAAACCTGGAAAGACTATTTTGAGCAAGAAAATGGCGTAAAAGCCATTGCATTTGGTAACGATAAAGCGGCTGAAGTGCATCGAATTAATGAGCTATGTAAAAAGTTAGTGCCACATAAAGTCGGTGCCGATAAGCAAATTAAAGCCATGATCATGGGTATTCCAAACGTAGGTAAATCTACGCTTATTAATGTGCTTGCTGGGCGTATAGTGGCTAAAACAGGTAACGAGCCTGCAGTAACTAAGGCGCAGCAACGTATTAAGCTTGATGATGGCATTATGCTTTACGATACGCCAGGGATGCTGTGGCCAAAAGTAGAAAACGAAAACTCAGGTTATCGTTTAGGCGCAACCGGTGCGATACGTGATACCGCTATTGAGTACGAAGAAGTAGCAAGTTACACCGCTGAGTATTTATTGCATGCTTATCCTGAGCTTTTAAAAGCACGTTATAAGTTAGATGAGCTACCAGAAAGTGATTGGGAGTTTGTTGAAATGGCGGGTAAAAAACGCGGCTGTATTCGCGGTGGTAACCAAATCGATACGTATAAAATGTCAGAAATTCTAATTAATGAATTACGAGATGGTATTATTGGCCGCATCACCATGGAAACACCTACCATGCGTGAAGAGGAAGAAATAATGGTGGCTGGATTGCGCGCTGCTGCAGAGGCTAAAAAGCAAGCCAAAGAAGAAGAGAAAAAACAACGCCGAGCACGTGCACGAAAAAACCGCCGTTAATTTTTAAAGCGTAGGTTAAAGCCTTACGCATTAAATTACAGACATAAAAAAAGCCCGTAAGGGCTTTTTTAGTTTCATATCTACCGTCACCGATATGAGCAATGTAGCAAGTAAATGAGTAGGGCGGAAACAGGTCATAAACAGCAAGGGGCGTTGTGGTTTATAACAGGTTTCCATAGCTGTTAGCGTGCGCCACACGTCTGTTTCAGGGTCGAGAAACAAATGAATTTTTCAGTCACAAAAAGCAATGTACCGCCTTCTTGTTGATAGTGATTATCAGTTAGATTTGAGTGGTTGTCAACATCTTAATGCAAATAATTCTCATTAACTTTGGGCTGATTGTATATTAAATTACAGGCATAAAAAAAGCCCGTAAGGGCTTTTTAGTTTCATATCAACCGTCACCGATATGAGCAATGTAGCAAGTAAGTAATAGACGATTATCTGCAATCAATATCAAGGGGCGTTGTGATTAATAACAGATAATCTTAGCTTTAACGTGAGCCACACGTTGTTTCAGGGTCGAGAAACAAATGAACTTTACCGTCACAAAAAGCAATGTACTTCCTTCTTGTTGAGATTGATTATCAGTTAGATCTAAGTAACTGTCAACACCTAAATGCAAATAATTCTTATTTTAACTTTTTGTTCATTTATAGCACTAAAGTAAGGGCTGATTTTTGCTGCAATTCTCCTTATGCTAAGTTAAGTATTATAAAAATAATAACAAGAACAAAAATATGTTTTCTATTTGGTTTATTAGCCTTATTGCCGTGGTGTACCTAGGAGTATTATTTGCAGTGGCGGGGTGGGCAGATAGGCGTAAGGTGCTGCCATTCAAAGGTATGATTTATGGTCTGTCACTGGGTGTATATTGTACCTCATGGGCTTTTTATGGCACAACTGCGCAAGCCGCAAGTAATGGTTGGTGGTTAGCACCAACTTATGCGGGCACTATTATATTATTTATTTTTGGCTGGCAATTGTATTGCCGTATTGCACATATTTGTCGACAACAAAAACTCACGTCATTGGCTGATTTTATTGCTACGCGATATGGGCAGTCGTCAAGTCTGTCAGGGCTGATCTCACTTATTTCAGTAATAGCGATTGTGCCGTATATTTCTCTTCAGCTAAGTGCAACTGCGCAGAGCATCAACTTAGTCACCGACCGAGCCCCTACTCAAAGTAACCAAGTGTGGGCTGATAGTACGTTTTATATCACTTTATTACTGGCTTTATTTGCGATTTTATTTGGTGCCCGAAGGCTTAAACCTAGCGAGCATAACCCTGGACTAATCGCCAGTATTGCCTTTGAATCAATAGTAAAGTTACTGGCTTTTATTGGGGTGGGTTTATATGTCTGTTTTGTTTTATTTGATAGCCCAGTTGCACTCTACGAGCAAGCACTAGCGCTAAATATACCTAATCAAGTTGCGGCAACTCAAAGCCCTGTTTATGTATATGTTGCGCATACTTTTTTAGGGATACTGGCAACGTTATGTTTACCACGCCAGTTTCATATGAGCTTTATTGAAAATAACAATAATAATGAACTGGCTACCGCTCGGTGGTTATTTCCGCTTTATTTATTGGCCATTAATTTATTTATATTACCCATTGCTTATGCGGGGCTGGTTTACTTTAACGGCAATAGTGTAGGTCAAGATACCTTTGTATTAGCGTTGCCAATGGCGGCAGACAATAGCGGGGTAACCTTACTTGCCTTTTTAGGTGGCTTTTCGGCGGCTACCAGTATGGTAATCGTCTCGTCAATTGTGTTGTCGGTGATGATCACTAACGATTTTATCAATCAGTTTATCTTACGTCGTTCACAGTTAACTTCAAGTAGCCGAGGGCTAGATAAAAATCACTTGCTGCATGCGCGTAAAATAGTGATTGTGCTGATATTGTTACTTAGCTATTTCACTCATAGAGTGCTTGCAGAAACTACCACGCTAGCCAGTGTTGGGCTAATGTCGTTTACCTTGGTGGCACAATTTGCTCCTGCGATGATCATTGGTTTGTGGTGGCGACACGCATCGTGTCGTGGTGCACAGTTTGGGATTTTAAGCGGCTTTGTTATTTGGGGGTACACTCTATTACTACCGAACTTGGCCAGTGGCTTAGGCAGCCAAAGCAGTTGGTTAGTTGAAGGGCCGTGGAATATTAAGTGGTTGGCTCCTACTGATTTATTTTCATTGGGTTTAGAAAGTATAAGCCAATCATTACTATTGTCGTTAGGGGTTAATACGCTAGTGTATTTGCTTGTACCACTATTTAGTCGTGCAACGCTTGCTGAGCGTCTACAAAGTAATAAGTTTATTTCACAATTAAATGACTCGCGATTAAACACTGCATTACAGCCACTCAATTATGAAGACCTAGGTGCTTTATTACAGCGTTTTGCTGAAAAAGACGCGAGCCACTCTTTAGTGCAGCAGTATTTCCCACATGAAAAAAGCCAATGGAAGCGGATTGCTAATGTTGAGCTTGAGTTATTAGTTGAGCGTGAAATGTCAGCGGTTATTGGTGGCGCATCAGCACGGCTAATTTTAGATGTAGCGAAAAATGAGCAGCGTCAGCCTTTAGAGCAAGTCGCCGAGTTTGTAGATGAAGCTAGCCAAGTACTTAAATTTAATCGTGATTTGCTGCAGTCTACAATCGAAAATATTCAGCAAGGCATTAGCGTAGTTGATAGGGAACTTCGCTTGGTAGCCTGGAATCAAGGTTATAAGCAGATGTTTAATTATCCTGATAGTGCTTTGTATATAGGCCGACCTGTTGCCGATATTATTCGCTTTAACGCTGAGCGAGGCTTATTTCGTGGTGAGGATATTAATACTGAAGTTGATAAGCGTTTAGGGTATTTAAAGCAAGGTAGTGCTTATAAATATCAGCGTGCTCACAACGATGGGCGAGTATTTGAAATGCAAGGTAACCCTTTACCTGGCGGTGGATTTGTAACGACCTATACCGACATAAGTGAATTTGTAAAACAACAAAAAGCGCTCACACAAGCTAATGTAAGCCTTGAAGAAAAAGTGGCTACGCGAACTGCGGCATTAACACAGGCTAACCAAGCGCTTTCTAAAGCTAAGCAAGTAGCAGAGCAAGCAACAGTAAGTAAAACGCGTTTTTTTGCCGCAGCGAGTCACGATTTATTGCAGCCATTTAATGCAGCAAGTTTGTTTTGCTCGCTGATGAACGAAAAAGCTCAAGATACTGAGCTTAAAGAGCTAGCCATGAATATTAAAAATTCATTAGGCAGTGCGGAAGAGTTACTTTCAAGTATTTTGGAATTAACTAAGCTCGATTCGGGCTCGTTTAAAGTACAGCTAACGGAATTTAATGTGAGTAGTTTAATAGAGCCATTGCGTAATGATTATTTAGCTCTTGCTCAAGAAAAAGGCCTCAGCTTTGTTGTTGAGTCGTGTGAAGCGCGAATTTACACAGATAAAGCATTACTTAAGCGTGTACTAAGAAACTTACTAAGTAATGCGATTCGCTACACTGAGCACGGTGAAGTACGCTTAAGAGTCTTACTTGATGAACGCCATGTGTCGTTTGTGATTGAAGACACAGGCATAGGTATTGCCACTAGTGATCAGCAGAGTATTTATCAGGAATTTAAACAATTGGGTGAAAAACCCAATGCTGAAGGACTTGGTTTAGGGTTGTCGATCACCAAACGAATTTGTGACTTACTCGGGATCCCGTTAGTAATGGGGTCGCAACTTAATCAAGGCACCCAATTTACTTTAACCATGCCATGCAAACCTAGTTTAAAAACACCAGCCACTGCGCATGTACCTGCCAATTCAGAAACTGAATTGGGTCGTTTATGTATTTGGCTTGTGGATAACGATCGTAATGTACTTGAAGCGCTGAAACAGTTGCTAGAAAACTGGGGCTGTGAAATTGCCACGGCCACTAACTTAATTGAACTTGAGCAACTCAAAGCAGAAAATACACTACCACAGCTACTTATTGTTGATTATCAGTTGGATGACGGTGTAACGGGTCTTGAGGTGATTGAACAAGCAGGATTAATGACGCTGCCTGCCATTGTTAATACTGCAAACCACGATGAGCAAATACGCGAGCGCGTACTCGATGCAGGTTATCCTTTATTGTACAAACCACTTAAAGCACCGGCATTAAAAAGAATGATAAAACGACTGACTTAGAGACGTACACTATATTAGCTCGCCTCTAACTTACCAACTTGAGATAGCTGATTAAACAAAATGCCTGCTTGGGTACGGTTATACACATTCAGCTTTCGCAAAATGGCCGATACATGTTGTTTTATGGTGGTTTCTTGAATCGACATTTCAAAGGCAATTTGTTTGTTCAAAAGCCCGTCGGCTATCATCGCGAGTACACGGTATTGCTGTGGAGTGAGTTTTTCTAGGTTGCGGGCAAAATTGCTCTGTTCGTCATTAACAACCACATCAGTTAAGTCAATATCTGTTGGCAACCAAGAGTCTCCATTGAGTACATGTTCAATGGCTTCACTGATCACATCAAGGGATGATGACTTTGGAATATAGCCTGCAGCACCTAAGCTCATGGCTTGTTTTATGATAGTGGGGGTTTCGTTAGCCGATACCATAATAATTAATATATCAGGGTATTGATTTCTTAGTTGTGAGAGCGCTTGTAAACCATTGGCGCCAGGAATTGTTAAATCTAAAAATATCAGCTCTATCTCGGGGTGTGATTTTAATAAGCTAAACAACCCGTCGATATCGCTGGTTTCTTTTATATATTGTTCTGGTACGGAAGTCGCTGCTGCTTGACGTAGCGCACTTCTGAATAAAGGATGGTCATCAGCAATTATGGTATTCACAGCACAAGCCATTTCAAATAGTCTCCAATGCATTAAGTTATATGTGATTTTGCGATGTGAAACAAGGTTTGTCTGTGGGGATAAACAGGCAAACCCTAACGCTTAAATTAAATTTTAAAAACGATAGCCCACAGTGAGTGATATTGCGCGAGGGTCGCCGTAGTAACCAATCAAGGTATTATCGCCACCAAGACCCGGCGTGTATTTGCTGGTATCAGTTGGATCTGACGGATCAGGAGCCACGAACTGATAACCACCAATCATGTATTCTTCATCGGTTAGGTTTTTACCATAAATACCCGCAGTCCAATGGCCATCTGTGCTGTACCAAGTAACACCAATATTTAATAATCCGTAGGCGTCTTGTGTTAAGAGGCTATCTTCTTCGAACAGTGCGTAATCACCACGGTGATAGTAATTACCATTTATAACGAAGTCGCCCATTTCTGTGTATAAACGATAGGTAGCACCTAAGTTGAAAGTTAGATCTGGGGTGTTTGAAACACTAAAACGGTCTGATTTATCAAATGTTTCACCGGTATCAGGGTTGGTATCAATTACATTTTCAAAACTACTGTCGATGTAACCGATTGACGCGTCGAAAGTTAGTGCATCGCTTGCAACATAGCTAAGTTCTAATTCAACGCCATCAGACTTAGACTCGCCAATATTACCTAAGCGCTGGTTTAAATCTGCGGCGCTGTCACCAGGTAATACCGAAATATACTGACGATCCTTGTGATCAAGTGTGAATACGGTTAAGTTTGCGCGTAAATTATCATTCCATTCGCTTTTCATACCTAACTCAATAGAGTCAACCACTTCGGGCCTTGCTGCTGGTTCTGCTGTTGTAGCTCGTGGATTAAATGTCCCTGATTTAAAGCCTTGCGAGTAACTAGCAAAAAACATAATGTCGTTATTGTATTGGTATTCCACACCGGCACGAGGTGTAAAGCGTGACCAATCTTCGCTGTCATCGAGTACGGTAGGCACTAATTGGCCTTCAGGGCGTACATAACCCGGGATCCAACCTGATTCAGGATAAACAACGTCAAAAATAAGACCATTATTTACAATCGCTTCTTTGCTGTCTTTGGTATAGCGTGCGCCTAGAGTCATTGACCATTTTTCATCAAAGTCATAGCTTCCTTGTATATAAGCTGCTTTGCTGGTGGAGTTGCTACAACCGCTTACTTCACGAGTAAGCCCAGGGGCCCCTAAACTTTGACCAAGCACACCTAGTACAGCCTCAAATTGGCCGCAAGATTCACCATCATAGTAATATAAGCCCGATACTAATTTGTAGTCATCGCCACTGTGATTTAGCTGCAATTCATGCGTGGTTTGTTCATCGTCATAAATGGCTGGAACATCAAAAATAGGTAAAGAGGTATTATCAAAGTCGATATTGGTTGGTGAATAGCTTTCTCTTGTTGCTGCAACGTATTTAATGCTGGTGTTTGCGCTCATATCCCAGCGAGCAGTTAAGCTCATACCTTCAAGTTCTACTTTGTTCCATGTTGGTAAACTAGTATAAGAGTCATACACGCTATCTGGCACAGGCGCATTAGTTAATATGCTTGGAAGTAAGCGATATCCGCCTTTCGCGTTAGAGTCATCATCGGTTTTATCCCACGCTAAACGAAAGAATAAGTCATCGGTTGGGGTGTACTCTAGCGTAACCCGTGCAGCGGTAACATCTTTGTTGTAGTTTTCGCGATCTTGGTTATCAAGCGCAGACGTTAAAAATTCACCATAGCCATCACGGTTCAATGTGGCAAAACCAAAACCAACATAGAGTTTTTCGTCAATAAGTGGGAGCTGTCCAGTAACTTTTAAATCTTTTTGGCTGTAGCTGCCTACGGTGCCTTGAATATTTAGCGTTGCATCTCCGCTCATTTCTTTGGTGACATACTTTACTGCACCACCAATAGTGTTTTTGCCATATAGCGTACCTTGCGGGCCACGTAATACTTCAATTTGCTGCACATCAAGTAAGTCGAGCACGGCACCTTGCGGGCGGGCGATGTATACATCATCAATGTAAATACCTACACCAGGTTCATAACCCCAGAGAGGGTCTTGCTGACCTACACCGCGAATAAACGCAGTGATAGTAGAGTTAGTGCCTCGGCTTGATTGTAGTGTGGTGTTGGGCGAAAACTGCTGTACCTCGGTCATCACACTAATGCCATTTTCTGCTAATTCTTGTGCGCCAATTGAGGTTACGGCAACCGGAACTTCTTGTAAGTTTTCAACGGTTTTGCGAGCGGTTACTTCTATTCGCTCTAACTCTGCTTTTTTTACTGTAGAGGCTTGTTCAGCTGCCACACTTGTTGTGCTTAATAAGGCCAGTGAAACAGCGAGTGTAACGGGTGTGATATTTTGTTTGAGCTTTATCATTGGTGTGTTCCTGTTGTTATTAGTTGATTATTTGTTTGCTCATGTCACCTGCACTTAATGTAGAAGATAGTGTTAAAAAATGAATTAGTACCATAGTGCTATATGTTTTTAACACCTTGACTTATCTTGCTTTTAAGCCAAGTTTAAAGCATGTAGTACCTTAGTGTTATGTCTTTATTTTCGCTGAGCGATAAAACTAACAGCAGTTACTGCGATGTCACCTCATCTGGGTAATAACAATAATTATAGGAATGTCTATGCTGAGTATGATAGGGCTGTTAGGCGGTTTAATACTGCTAATAATTTTAACGTTGCGTGGGGTCAATTTATTTATTGCCGCGCCAATATGTGCATTGTTGGTTGCACTAACTAGTGGGATGGCTATATTCCCGGTGACTGCCGATAGTAATTTTATTAACGCGTATATGGATGGCTTTGCTGGATTTTTAAGCGCATGGTTTTTTATGTTTTTGCTGGGCTCGTTGTTCGGTAAATTTATGGAAGATACAGGCGCAGCAGACAGTGTAGCCAGTTACATTGTTGGCAAATTAGGTATGAAGCATGCGGTGCTCGCGGTGGTGATTGCTTGTGCCGTACTGACTTATGGCGGAGTTAGCGTATTCATAGTGGCGTTTTCGGTTTACCCGATGGCGCTCAGTTTATTTAAAGACGCTGATTTGCCACGGCGCTTTATACCTGCAACGTTAGCGTTTGGTTCAGTGACGTTTACTATGACCTCTGCGGGCTCGCCTGAAATTCAAAATTGGATACCCGTAAAGCATTTAGGTACCTCACCTTATGCCGCGTGGGAAGTAAGCTTAGTGGTGGCTATTTTTATGGCGACAGTAGGTTACTTTTGGCTAAATAAAATGATTAAAAAGGCGGTTGCCAAAGGTGAGCGCTTTGCTGCTAGAGACGACGATCCGGTTATTTTAGAGCGTAAGCGGCCGCACCCAATCACCGGCGTTATTCCTTTGCTGGTGGTGCTACTTCTATCATTTATATTACATGATGTTTTACAGCAAACTGCGCTGATTGTGGCGCTGCTTGGTGGTGTTTTAAGTATTGTGGTCATTAATTATAAGTATTTCCATAACATGGCCAATGCAATCAATATGGGTACCACTGGTGCCTTAGTGGCGATAGGTAACACTGCAGCTGTAGTTGGGTTTGGCGCTGTGGCTAAAGTATCACCGGCTTTTATTGCTGCTGTTGATGCTATGACTCATATGCCAGGTAATGAGCTGGTGGGGGCTGCTGTTGCAGTGAGCGTCATAGCTGGGTTAACGGGGTCAGCATCCGGCGGGCAAGCGATTGCACTACCGCTTGTGGCTCCTGGATATTTGGATATGGGAGTTAATCCAGAGCAATTACACAGAGTGGTTGCTATTAGTTCTGGTGCATTAGATAGCCTGCCACATAATGGCTACGTGGTCACAACCATTAGGGCCATTTGTAAAGAAACACATCAACGCGCTTATTGGCCATTAGCTGCATTGACCGTGGTTATCCCATTGGTTGGGGTGGCTCTTGCACTAAGCTTATTCATCACTTTTTAAGGAATTGCAATGAGAATAATATTATTAATAGGGTTGCTGTTTTTATTTAGTAGTACCGTGTTTGGCGCTGATAAAGCAGAGCCATTACTAGTAGAAAAGCAACATTTTAGCACTGAAAACTTCACAACGGTTTCAGGTACAACGTTGCCACAGGTTGATATTGGCTGGGAAAGTTATGGTGAGCTTAACGAAGCCAAAGATAATGTGATTTTGATCACTCATTATTTTTCTGGAACCTCTCATGCTGCAGGTAAATATTCAGCCGACGACGCCGCAGCAGGGTACTGGGATGCGTTAATTGGCTCAGGAAAAGCCATAGATACTAACAAGTATTTTGTGATCAGCTCTGACACCTTAGTCAATGCCAACTGGCATGATGAAAATGTAATCACCACAGGCCCAGCGTCAACTAATCCCAAAACAGGTAAACCATATGGTTTAGATTTTCCTGTGGTTACGATTACTGACTTTGTGAATGTGCAAAAGCGTTTACTCGAAAGTCTAGGTATCACTAAGTTACATGCCGTGATGGGCGCATCAATGGGGTCGTTTCAAGCTCTTGAGTGGGCAACGCGTTACCCAGATAAAGTAGAGCGGTTAATTCATGTGATTGGCGCTGCAAAAATGGATGCATGGACAGTCGCTGCCCTTGAAAAGTGGGCATTGCCAATTCGGTTAGATAAAAACTGGCAGCAAGGTAATTACTACGGCAAGGAACGCCCATTAGATGGACTTGCCGCCACCATGCTTAATATTACCCAAGATGCCATGCACCCGATTATTTATAACGCTAGCTTCCCTGACTTTAACGTACTTGATGAAGGCGCGTTAAAAGACATTCGTATCTTGCCAAAATTAAGCCAAACACTGGCGCAAAGAGCCATGGCAAGAGCAAAAGCCCAAGATGCAAATCACGTATTGTATTTGGTACGGGCATCACAACTGTTTACTGCCGGTATGGAGCAAGACTTAAGTACAGCACTTAAAAAGGTCAGCGCTAAAACATTGTTATTACCTGCCACCAATGACCTACTTCTACGCCCTGAAAATATGCGAACCGTGTATGAGTCAATGAAGTCGCTGGGGAAAGACGTTCAGCTTTCTGAAATTGAAGGCGGTTGGGGACATTTGGATGGCATTTTTTCAATCTTGCCTAAAGCGCAGCTTATCAGTGAGTTTTTAGAGGAATAGCAGTATGAGTCAAAACGTTTTAATCACCGGTGCAGCTAGTGGAATAGGGTTTTATATTGCTGAGCAGTTAGCTCTTGCTGGGCATACTATTATTGTTACCGATCTTAATGAGCAACAGGCTCAACAAGCAGCGCAAAAAATAGTTAATCAGGGTGGTAACGCTCATGGTTACGCACTTAACGTTGCTGATAGCCAAGCGATTGAGGACTTTTTTAACACCTTTACGCAACCTATCGATGTATTAATTAATAATGCAGGAATACAGCATGTGGCAAAACTTGAAGACTTTCCTGCAGATAAGTGGCTGCTTTTACAGCAAGTGATGTTGGTTGGCCCCGCAATGATGAGTAAAGCAGTTTTGCCACGTATGCGGGCGCAAAACTTTGGTCGAATCATAAATATTGGTTCTATTCATGCGATGGTCGCCTCTAAATATAAGTCGGCTTATATCGCTGCAAAACATGGCTTAATCGGCTTTACTAAAACTATGGCACTCGAAACAGGGGATGCCAATATTACTATTAATACTGTTTGCCCTGCCTATGTGAAAACGCCTTTGGTAGAACAGCAAATTGCCGCACAAGCAAAAGAACATGGTATTTCTGAGCAACAAGTGATCGACACGATTATGCTAGCGCCCATGCCGAAAAAAGCATTTATCGGCTTAGACGAGATCCTACATACCGTTAGTTTTTTAATGGCCGATGCAGCTCGTAACATTACCGCCCAAGCGATCGCCATTGATGGCGGTTGGACTGCACAATAGGAGGAGCCAATGGCAGGTTTTGATAAAGTAGTTACAAGTTACAGCGAAGCGATGGCGGGTCTTGAAGATGGTATGACAGTTATCGCTGGTGGTTTTGGTTTATGTGGTATTCCAGAGGGATTAATTGCACAGATTAAGCGCCAAGGCACCCGAGACTTAACCTTAGTGTCGAATAACTGTGGTGTTGATGGTTTTGGTTTAGGGTTGCTACTCGAAGGCAAGCAAATTAGTAAAATGATTGCCTCGTATGTTGGTGAAAATGCGTTATTTGAGCAGCAGTTGTTGAGTGGTGAGTTAGATGTTGAACTAACGCCACAAGGGACGCTAGCCGAAAAAATGCGTGCCGGTGGTGCGGGCATTCCTGCCTTTTATACGGCAACAGGTGTAGGTACTCCGGTCGCCGAAGGCAAAGAAACACGCACTATTAACGACCGTGATTATTTACTTGAGCCGAGTATTACCGGTGATTTTGCTATTGTGAAAGCGTGGATAGCGGATCGCTATGGAAATTGCATTTACCGCCATACAGCGATGAATTTTAACCCCATAGCCGCAACCGCAGGTAAAATAACCGTGCTCGAAGTTGAAGAAATTGTCGAGCCAGGCGAGCTTGAACCAAGCCAAATTCATACACCCGGTATTTATATTGACCGTGTTATTAAAAGTGAATTTGAAAAACGGATTGAAAAAATCACAACGCAACCGGCCGAGCAATAAGGAGTACATAGTTATGGCATTAACACGAGAGCAAATAGCAAAACGCGTGGCGATGGAACTCGAAGATGGCTACTACGTCAATTTAGGCATTGGTATACCAACACTTGTCGCGAATTATGTGCCTGAAGGCATTGAGGTGATGTTGCAATCGGAAAATGGCCTTTTAGGAATGGGGCCATATCCACACGCTGGCTCAGTGGATGCGGATATGATCAACGCGGGGAAGGAAACAGTAACCGCAGCAACTGGTGCCGCTATTTTTAATTCTGCAGAAAGCTTTGCCATGATCCGCGGTGGGCATGTTGATTTAACTGTTTTGGGGGCTTTTGAAGTTGACCAAAATGGCAACATTGCTAGTTGGATGATTCCTAACAAGCTGGTTAAAGGTATGGGCGGAGCGATGGATTTAGTGGCTGGGGCAAAAAATATTATTTGCACCATGACCCATGCAAACAAACATGGTGAGTCAAAACTATTAAGTGAATGTAGCCTGCCACTAACCGGTGTTGCCTGTATTAATAAAGTAATTACGGATCTCGCTTTATTAGAAATTAAAGACGGCGCTTTTCACTTGTTAGAATGCGCGCCAGGAGTAAGTGTTGATGAAATTAAAGCCAAAACGGCGGGTAATTTAGTTATTAACGACAAAGTCAAAACCATGACTTTTGAGTAATTTTACTAATGATGGGCATGGAGCAAAATAATTTTATATGCTTCATGCCATCACTGCATTGCACTTATTAAGCACTTAAGTCATTTAAATTCAGTTTATAACGGGCCCCTATCAAGCCCATCTCATACCCCAAAATATCTTTAAAGCAAGTTTTTTATAAATTGATTGCATTTTAAGCGACTTCTATGGTGATGTTCGCTTTAAGTAATGCTATACTCCCGCCGAATAATTTATCGACTTTATTAAGAGTAAAATTAATGGCAGATTTATCGAAGTACAGAAACATTGGTATTTTCGCGCACGTTGATGCGGGTAAAACCACAACTACTGAGCGTATCCTAAAGCTTACAGGTACTATCCACAAAACAGGTGAGGTTCATGATGGTGAATCGACTACCGATTTCATGGATCAAGAAGCTGAGCGCGGTATTACTATCCAGTCTGCGGCAGTAAGCTGTTTCTGGAAAGATCACCGTTTTAACGTTATCGATACTCCTGGACACGTTGACTTCACAGTTGAAGTTTACCGTTCACTTAAAGTATTAGATGGCGGTGTGGGTGTATTCTGTGGTTCTGGTGGTGTTGAGCCACAATCAGAAACTAACTGGCGCTATGCGAACGAATCAGGTGTTGCACGTATCATCTTCGTAAACAAATTAGACCGTATGGGTGCTGATTTTTACCGTGTAACAGCGCAAGTACAAAAAGTACTTGGTGCTACTCCACTTATCATGACTTTACCAATTGGTATTGAAGATGAATTCGTAGGTGTTGTTGACGTTTTAAACAAGCAAGCATACGTTTGGGATGACACTGGTCTTCCTGAAAACTACGAAATCACTGACGTTCCTGCAGACATGGTAGACAAAGTTGACGAATACCATGAAATGCTTATCGAGACTGCTGTAGAGCAAGACGATGACCTAATGGAAGCATACATGGAAGGTGAAGTACCTTCAGTTGAAGATATCAAGCGTTGTATCCGTAAAGGTACTCGTGACCTTGCATTCTTCCCTACGTTCTGTGGTTCTGCATTCAAAAACAAAGGTATGCAACTTGTTCTTGACGCAGTAGTAGATTACTTACCTGCACCTACAGAAGTTGATCCTCAACCTCTTATGGATGAAGAAGGTAACGAAAACGGCGAGCATGCAATTGTATCTGCAGACGAACCTTTCAAAGCGCTTGCATTCAAAATCATGGATGACCGTTTTGGTGCGTTAACATTCGTACGTATCTACTCTGGTGTGCTTAACAAGGGTGACACTATCCTTAATGCATTTACAGGTAAAACTGAGCGTGTTGGCCGTATGGTTGAGATGCAAGCAGATGAGCGTAAAGAGCTTACTACAGCACAAGCGGGCGATATCATCGCTATCGTTGGTATGAAAAACGTGCAAACTGGTCACACTCTATGTGATCCTAAGCACCCAGTAACACTTGAGCCAATGGTATTCCCAACTCCAGTAATCTCGATTGCTGTACAGCCTAAAGATAAAGGCGGTAATGAGAAAATGGGTGTTGCTATCGGTAAAATGGTTGCAGAAGATCCATCTTTCCAAGTTGAGACTGATGAAGATTCAGGCGAAACTATCCTTAAAGGTATGGGTGAGCTTCACTTAGATATCAAAGTAGATATCCTTAAGCGTACTTACGGTGTAGACCTTATCGTTGGTCAACCACAGGTTGCTTACCGTGAAACTATCACTCGTGAAATCGAAGATAGCTACACGCATAAGAAACAATCTGGTGGTTCTGGTCAATTTGGTAAAATCGATTACCGCATCAAGCCAGGCGAAGTGGGTTCAGGTTTCGCGTTCACTTCATCAGTTGTTGGTGGTAACGTACCTAAAGAATTCTGGCCTGCAGTTGAGAAAGGCTTTAAGTCAATGATGGGTGAAGGTGTTCTAGCTGGCTTCCCAGTACTTGACGTTGAAGTTGAGCTTTTCGACGGTGGCTTCCACGCCGTGGATTCATCTGCAATTGCTTTCGAAATCGCTGCTAAAGGCGCTTTCCGTCAGTCTATCCCTAAAGCGGGTGCACAACTTCTTGAGCCAATCATGAAAGTTGACGTGTTCACACCAGAAGATCACGTAGGTGATGTAATTGGTGACCTTAACCGTCGTCGTGGTATGCTAAGCAATCAAGAAGCTGGTTTAACTGGCGTTCGTATTAAAGCTGACGTACCGTTATCAGAAATGTTCGGTTACATCGGTTCACTACGTACAATGACATCTGGTCGTGGTCAGTTCTCTATGGAGTTCTCACACTACGCTGCATGTCCACAAAACGTAGCTGACACAGTAATCGCTGCAGAAAAAGAGAAAAATGCTGCTAAGTAATTAGCACTCTAACTCTTTAAAAAACCCGCACTTGCTGCGGGTTTTTTATTGTTTAACTTTTATAAAGCATGATTGATTTAAAGATAATGAAGCCCGTCGTATTAAATGAACATGGCTTAAAAAAATAAGTGTAAACGCAGCTAAAAAAAAGGAGCAACACAAGGTTGCTCCTTTTTTATTTGTAGTGGCATTAACTTAGCTTATTAGCAGTTTTTGTGATGAGTGCTTTAAACTTCTTTCGATGTGATTCACTACTAAAGTTCTGAATAGGCATTGTCACTTTATGCTCTAATGGTAACAGCGGTGCTGCTGTTGAATAACGCCCTACAGGTGGAACGGCTATCTCTTTGAGGTGTACTTTAAGAGCCGCTAATGTTGCATCGTCATCTACTTCACTCGGGCAGAGGAAAATGCCCCACTGCCTTAGCTTAATGCCTAGCTTGATACTACTTGAGTAACGCACAATAGGAGCAGCGAGGATGAGCCCTAATAAAATAAGAGATAACCACCAAAAAAAGACCGGTGTAAAGTAATAAGCAACGCTACCCCATACAATGGCAACAAGCGAAGAAAACAATGTATAACCAAACGCTTCTTTCCATGGCACCATTCTACCTTCACGCGGTTGAGCATCCCATTTTACTTTTTTGCCTAAAAATACACAGACTACAAAGTACGCATGAAATACCATCATCAATGGTGCCACAATAATAGCAAAAATGGTTTCAATGACAGATCCTAAAATGAGCTTTAATGCGCCACCAAAGCGCTGTTTACGGTGCACTAAAGTAACAATGACGCCCATAAGTTTAGGTAATAACAAAATAATAATTGTTAGGTAAAGTAATGAGTCAATGAGATCTGTTTTGGCTATTTGCCAAGTCGGAAATAACTGATAGGCACGATTAAAGTAGACATCACTATTTAAAGCACGTGTTACCGCATCTATGGTACTTAATGCCAGCATAGACAACCAAATAAGAGATGAAATATACGCTGTTGCACCTAGTAAAAAGTGCAGTTTGCTCATTAGCTTTAGCTTTGCTGATGAAAGTAAACCTAGGTGTTGAATATTACCCTGAACCCAACGTCTATCTCGTACAGCATAATCTAAGATATTACTGGGAACCTCTTCATAACTGCCTTCAATATCGGCAAGTAATAATACGTCCCAATTTGCGCTATGTAATAGAGAAGCTTCCACAAAATCATGGCTTAAAATTTCTCCACCAAAGGGGGCTTTACCTTTGAGTGTTGGCAAGCCACAGCAATCAATAAACGCACTAACACGAATGATGGCATTATGCCCCCAGTAATTGGCTTTATCGGTTTGCCAAAAAGCAGAGCCAGTAGCTAACATTGGGCTATAAAGAATCGAAGCAAACTGTAAAAAGCGTCCAAAAAAAGTATCTTGGCGCACAGGAATAGGAATAGTTTGAATCAATCCCGCTTGTGGGTTATTCAGCATACTAGTAGTGAGTTCTAGCATGCATTGACCCGTCATCACACTATCAGCATCCAATACAATCATATGCTCGTATTGGCTACCCCAACGTTCGCAAAAATCGGTTAAGTTACCTACTTTACGATGTTTATTATCTTCACGACGACGGTAAAATATTTGTTTTGCTGTATCGCCAAGACGTTCACATAAAGCATGCCATGCGCTTAATTCATTACTGGCAATAGTTGCGTCTTGTGTATCGCTCAGTAAATAAAAATCAAAGTGTTTTAATTGCCCAGTGGCTTTTAACGATTGCAAGCTCACTTCAAAGCCAGCAATAACTCTATGGGTATCTTCATTATAAATAGGCATAACTACAGCCGTTTTTTGCTGTGATAGTACTTCATTGTTAATGGAGACCGGTTTTATTCTTCTAAGCGTGAGCGGATCTATACGAAATAGCTGCAGTATAAAACCAATGCAGCCACTACAAAACGCGGTGACTATCCAAGCAAAGGTAATAGAAAACAAAGCAAGCAGTGCATATTCAAGCAAGGTCATGCCATTTGAGTTTAAAATTTCAAACATAATTGAAATGCCATAGCCTGAGAGGCCAATAGCAGCTATAGCAAATAACCATACGCGAAGTGTTTTAAAAGGCATTGGTGTGCCAGTACTTTGTTTACTTGATGTCATTTGGATACCAAACATAGCTCCATGCCTCGCTCACTGCTTTGTTACGTAGTTTTAGCGATAAACGCATATCTACAGGATTACTGTCTTTTGGGGCGACTTTGAAGGCAACTCGCCAGCCTAATGATTTTGGTAGCTTTTGCACTGTAATATCACGCGCTTCACCTGTGGTAAGTTGCAAGTCTGCGCTAAGTACTAATTTTTCAGATAATTGATTGATATCAGGGCCAGTAAAGTCAACAGTAAACTGACGATGGCTCTTTGGAGGTGGGTTATCTTCACCAGGCAATGCTGCACTGCCAATGCGTGTTCTAGCCACTTTAGCCAAATTATTTTGGCTTAGATAATCATTAAAGGTCGATATTTTGTAGCTAAACTTTAATGCTTCTCCTGCTTTGAACGGTTTTTCAGGAACCCAATAACTTACAATATTATCGTTAGTTTCAGTATCTGTTGGAATCTCAACAAGCTCAACACGGCCATTCCCCCATTCACCTTGTGGTTCTATCCAAAAGCTAGGGCGGTCATGATAATGCGCTTCTATATCAAAGTAGTTATTAAAGTCACGGTCACGCTGTGCAAGGCCAAAGCCTTTAGGATTTTCATATGAAAAAGAGGTTACGCTAAGTTGGGATGGATTATTAAGTGGACGCCATACCCAGTTACCTTCTTGTGATTGCGTGAGCAAACCGTCTGAGTCGTGTACCTCAGGGCGATAATCATCAAAAAACTTGGTACTATTTTCACCGTGATAAAACATACTCGTTAATGGTGCTATACCAAGCTTTTTAACATCTTTACGGGCAAAAATTTGCATGTCGACGCCAACACTTGTCTGCGTGTTAGGGTCTATCTCAAACTTGTAAGCTCCCGCTACTGATGGACTATCAAGTAAAGCAAAAATAGTAATATTAGTTTGCTCGGGTGTTGGTTTAACTAACCAAAATTCTTTGAATGAAGGAAACTCTTCACCAGATGTTTGTGCGGTATCAATCGCCAGTCCTCGTGCAGATAAACCATAAACTTGGTTAGGCCCAACTAAGCGAAAATAAGAAGCGCCCTGAAATACCATAACCTCATCTTTATAGTCATCGTTATTTAATGGGTAATGTAATCTAAAACCAGCATGCCCTAACTGCGTACCTTCAATACTTTTTGCTATTTCATCTTTTAGGTGTGCTGCTGTTCCATCATATTGATAAAACTCTGTGCTAAATGGAAGGCGGCTAAGCTTTGCATTTTGATCAACGATATTGATTTTTACTGGCGTTTTATATAAAAAACCGGGGTGAAATAATTGCAGCTCATAAAGCCCTTCATCTTTCCATACCGATTGGTCTTGCTTAAAGCGGATTGAGCGGTAGTCTTGATAATCAATACTATTAAGCGCATCTAACTGTATTTCTTTTGGTGCAATGTAATCTTGTTCAGCAAGCTTTTTAGCTCGCGCACTTAGCACATCAAATAAACTGCTCTGCGGTATTGCGGCTTCAAGTGAAGTTGCAGCAATGGCGCTGTTAGTTCCCCACAGTGAAAAAACCATCAACATCCCAAACAAAGGCTTTTTAAAAACCCTTTGATAAGTAGATATAAGGTGAATGCGCGCTTTCATTTTGAATCCTTTATAAAAAATATGTTTACTGCTAAGATTGACGTTTATCTCAGTTGCTCTTGGTATGGATTAGAAGGACAAGTTGTTTTTCACTTTCAATCAAGCCGCCATAACGCATTTTGACTTTTCGAAAAACAAACAGTGTTAGAGTTACCTTGAGTTAGATGTGTACTAAGTCAATGCTTGCATAGATAATAAGCAGTGCTTGCTGAAGCCTGTCTGAATTACATTTGTATATAAAATAAAAAAAGCCGCGAATGCGGCTTTTGAGTTACTTCAAGTAGATACTGGCAATAACTTTAAGTCATGAACCGGTTATTGAAGTCGAAGTTAATCAGCATATTTGGTTGCTTTATAAGTGAGTTTTACATTGCCAAATGGTAAAAAGCCATTTACGCGGACTTTCCATTTACCCGATTTAGGATTGGTAAATGTACAGTTTTCTGCGTTTCCTCTACTAATTGATGCGCAGTCACTTCTAAACAAAGTCGGGCTTCTTTTGTGTCTAACAAATAAGTTTGCATCGCCCCATCCACCGTCTAGGCTAATAGTTAGCTCGTCATAACCTTCAGGAATATCAATGCGGTAGTTTTTCCACCAAAACCAGCCGCGAATATTATCAATTTCACCGGTGATCACCTCTGGTTCTGGCTCAGGTGGCGCGATAATCGTTGAACGAATATCGACAATAACAGGGTCATGATCTGATGCTCTGTAAGGTCCTTGAGCATACAAGCTTGATTGCTGTGCGTCAGATTTAAATTCAACATTATAATCAAGTGAAATAGGCTCATCGGCGTTAATATGCCAATCACTGGCGCTCACTACTTTACTTAATAAGCTCGGGCTTGCTAGGGCGTGATCTAAACTTCCTGCACGACCAGAAAAGCTGTAAGAATAACCTAAGGTGTTGCCATCTAACTCAGCAACCACATTTTTAAGGCCCTTATCAGCAAATGCACGGATAGGATCTTCCATTGCATACGCGTTCATGTCGCCAACAAGAATGATATCTTCATCATCAACTCCTGTTGGTTTGCTATTTAGCCAATCAGCAAATGCATTTGCGCCAGCAGTTCGGATTTCATTCCAACATGCTTGACCGTCACCTTGATCTGCATTGCCGCCAGTGGCACTTCTGCAACCACCTTTAGATTTTAGGTGTGCTACGGCAACAGTAAAGACTTCCTCTGTATCTAAAGATTTAAAACTTTGTGCAATTGGTGCACGGTTGCTGTAATCGAAAGGCGCATCGGTAGTGATTGCTGCAGTACCCACTTGCTGCACTTTATCAGCACGATAAATAAGCGCAGTCGTGATAGCGTCTGTGCCGATTTTATCAACACCAAAATCCACGAATGCATACTGATTTTGACTATCAGCGTCATTAAGTGCATTTACTAAGCTTGCAACAGCACTGAATTCACCAAAGCCGTCATTTTCAATTTCCATTAAGCCAATCACATCCGCTTGCAAAGCACTAATAGCGCTGACTAGCTTGGCTTGTTGGCGAATTAACTCGGCTTCTGAATCAGCACCACGGCTAGTTGGAAAACCACCGCCTTGGCCATCGCCATTAAAGTAGTTAAGTACGTTAAAGCTGGCAACACGTAAATCAGCGTCAGGGTTTAACTCTGGCGCATCGGTGCGTGGATTGGTTGCTATAAACTGAGGTGTTGTTGTTGGGTGAATACGGTAAGTACTAAAGCTGTAAGCTAGCGCACCTGTTACAGAATTTACTGTATCGCCTGTGCGTAGAGTATTCTCTGCTGATAATCCTGGGACAGGGTAAGCGATAGGATCGCGGTTTTGACGAGTTGAGCCATCATCTAAGAGTATTTTTTTATTTAGATTTTGCGCTTCAACCGCATTCGCAGCCGCGCCAGGAAGTGAAACTTGAGTACCTTGGTATAAGCGTTCAGTAGCAAGCTCTAGTTCACCATATCGACCTAAACCATAATTGTTAGTAACAATAAGTGGCTGCTCTAAGGTCACTAACATACCCTCAAACGCTTCTAATTCACTTTGATCGGTAACGGGTAAAGTAATTTTAATCGGGTAAGCTGAAAGACCGGTGTCACATATAGCAACTTGACTAACATTGCCAATTTGGGTGGCATCAAAATATTCTTCAACAGTACCTCGTACGCGAACGTGGTCACCAACATTAACATCAGTATTAGTAAAGTAAACAAATACCCCTTCAGAGGTAAGTGGGTTTGTATCTTCATCATAACTCAGTGAGTTAACAAAAAAGCCTTTGAGCTGATCATCAGCCTGGAAGTCAGCTGTTACTACACCTTCAAACTCAACAGCAGTGTTAACCAGTGGGCTGCTTGCGCCTTCGCCTTGAATGCTGCTAATTAATGTTTTATCAGCGCCACATAATAAAGGCTCTTCAGGTTCTGGGTCTGGTTCAGGGCTAGGTGAAGAATTCCCTGCAAAGATACCTAAATCACTAAAGTCATCTTGATCAAATTGCAGCCATAGCTCACTTGGATTAAAAACGCCATCGGCATCGGTGCGTCCGTTTAGTTCGGTTTCTTTGCGGCGCAATGTTTTATTTTGTGTTTTCACGCCCCCTTCTGACCAAAATGAACCAGGGTCTACACCGCGTTGGCCGAAGCTATCAATAACCACAGAGCCTTGAGTAAGTACCAGCGCATCATCGCCATTGAAGTTAGTCACGGCGCTGAGTTGGTCAGCTTTTTCTTTTAGTTCTGCTGATGCATTCCCATTAACAATGACGTAAGTGCTGTTTGCAGCAAGTTCACCTGTTAAATCGAATGTATTATTTGCATCTGTATTGCCATTTGAATAGAGGCTTAGCGTGTAGCCATCTAATGACAGAGGGGTAGTCGAATTATTAAATAGTTCTACTGCTTTATTATAGCTACTGCCTTCTACGTACTCAGATATAACGAGGTTAGCGGTAGCGGGTGCACTGAGGCTTGCTAATACAAGCGCCAATGGCGTTATTTTTGTTTTCAACATTATTATTTTTCCCGTGTTTTTGTTTCCCCAAATGGGACGCTTAGTGTAATGAAAAATAATTACAAATAGAATACAGAATGTTAACAATGTTGAGATTTGCTTATTTTTTGAGGTTGAAAATACGTTGTGTTTTTAGTTTTTAGTTTTGGGTGAGGAGAGGCCTATGTAGTGTTATTACTCTTCAGGAATGGGAATAACGCCGCATAAAAAAGGGCTGCCTTTAAATATACAAAAGGGCAATAAAGCCCTTTTATATCAATATGTCGTTATTATTTATTTAAATAGCGAGCAGCTTGCTTAGCAAAGTAAGTCAGGATGCCGTCTGCGCCAGCGCGTTTAAATGCTAATAAAGATTCCATAATAGTAGCTTCTTCGCTCAGCCAGCCATTATCAATAGCGGCTTTATGCATCGCGTATTCACCACTTACCTGATAAGCAAATGTTGGTACACCAAACTCATCTTTAACGCGGCGTACAATATCAAGGTATGGCATACCAGGTTTAACCATTACCATGTCGGCGCCTTCCTGAAGGTCAAGCGCGACTTCGCGAATTGCTTCATCTGAGTTAGCAGGATCCATTTGGTAGGTTTTTTTATCAGCGCCTTTTAAGTTACCAGCAGATCCTATGGCATCTCTAAATGGGCCATAGTAGCTAGATGCGTATTTAGCTGAGTAAGCCATAATACGAGTGTGAATAAAGCCATCCGCTTCGAGCGCTTCGCGGATTGCGCCAATACGGCCATCCATCATATCTGATGGAGCAACAACATCGGCACCTGCAGCTGCATGTGATAATGCTTGTTTAACTAATATTTCAGTGGTTACATCGTTTATTACATAGCCTTCGTCATCAATAATGCCGTCTTGCCCGTGAGTAGTAAATGGATCGAGCGCCCCGTCAGTGATCACCCCAAGTTCAGGGAGGGCTTCTTTTAAAGCACGAACAGTGCGTTGTACTAAGCCATCATCGTTATACGCTTCTTCGGCATATAATGATTTTTTATCTGCAGGCGTAACAGGGAAGATAGCCACCGCAGGCACACCTAAATCAAATAATTCTTTAGCTTCTTCGATCAGTAGATCAATTGATAAGCGTTCAATACCGGGCATCGATTCAATGCTTTCACGACGGTTTTTGCCTTCAAGCACAAAAACAGGGTAAATAAGATCATTAACACTCAGCTGATTTTCAGCCATAAGGCGACGAGAGAAATCATTACGGCGCATTCTACGCATGCGAGTATATGGGAAAAGGTCTAGTCCAGATTGGGCCATAAGTATACGCTCCTACTGTGGGATTGAAAAATTAACCACTTGATTGCGGCCATGTTGTTTTGCTAAATAGAGTGCCTTATCGGCATAATCAGTAAATAGTTCAGGGTTATGAATATCATCGGCAATTTGAGTATAAACACCGGCACTAATGGTAAAGTCGATAATAGTCCCCGCTACATTCACACTATTATTTGCTATTGCTAAGCGTGTCTGCTCTGCAATGACCAGTGCACCTTGGTTATTAGTATTAGGTAGCAAAATGACAAATTCTTCACCACCATAACGTGCTACTTCATCTAGTGGGCGCTTAAGCTGTTGTTTAATGGTATCAGACACAGCCCTTATAACTTGATCGCCGGTTAGGTGGCCATAGTTATCGTTAATTGACTTAAATTTGTCAATATCTAACATAATAATGCTCAGTGGCGTTTGTTCGCGGCGCGAACGACGAATTTCCATAATTAGTTTTTTATCGAAAAAGCGCCTATTTTTAATGCCTGTTAAGGCATCTTCCATATTGAGTTGTTCAAGTTCGCGGTTTTTATCTTCTAATTCCCTCAGTGTTACTTGTAACTCAAAGGTGCGTTCATCTACTTGGCTTTCAAGCTCTTGGCGGGTGCGCTCTTGTAATTCAATCCGCTCATTTAATAGCGCATCTTGTGCAGCGTTTTGTGCAATTAATGCTTGCTGCGCTGTTACTTGCTCATCGCGTTGTAATATAAATAACTTTATGACGGTATAACTTAAACAAAATGAGCAACCTAAGGACGCTGCAAAGGTTATCATTAAGCTAGCTCGAGTCACTGTATAAAGGCCGGTTAATGCAATGGCAAAATGAATCACAATAATGAAAAACAATATAAGGGCAATTAATAAGCTTTTATTAGGGCTTGTCGGTTGCTGGCGCAAATAAAGTAATGTAGTTATCACGTGGTAAATAAGAATTATAGGTATAGTTGAGATGGCAAATAAAGTTACACTGGGAGTAGGTAATAACCATATAAAACCGATAATTAACGCATACAGTGTCGTAATAGCAGTTTGACCCTTGAGTAGCTTAGAGGCGTTAGGTTTGCACACATGCCGCTGTAAGGGCAGAAGCAGTATTGTGATCAGCATAAGCAATAGAGGCATCATTAACTGTTGCAGGCCAGCTATGCTTGAGGGAGCATAACGAAATCCAAACCCGCCTAAGTAAGCTAAAAACAGGCTAAGCATCAATGTAATCACACCTGCATAAGCAAAATAATGTTTACGTGAAAAAGCAAATAAAACTATGCAACTGATAGCCAGTGAAAAAATAAATCCAATCAGCAATCCATAAAGCAAGTTAACCATGCTTTTATGGGCTAATAATGCATCCTGTTGCCATAAGGTGAGAGGGACGCGAAGCCCAATTCCCGCATTATTATTAACTTCGAGGTAAACGGTGGTTTCGCTGTTAGCGGGAAGAGTTAATTTAACCAGCAAAGACTCACTTCTAATCGCTCTATCAGATAAAGGCAGAGCATCACCAATATGTTCCGATTTTAGTTGCTCCTCACCTATAAAGTGGTACAGGTATATATTGTTCAGAAGTGGGTTATCGAACGATAGGATTGGCTCTATTGGCTCATTAAGGTAATTATTTAGTTGAAATTGAATCCACACAGGCCGAGACTCAAGGCCTAAATTAAGTGGCTTATTATTAAGTAGCAGCCATTCTTGTAAATTGCTTTGTCGTGCATCTTCTAATGAGGTAGGAACAAACGAATAATGAATACCTTCTATTGTTTTTGAATTAAATTCGCTATTTATCTCGATTGCACTTGCAGGAAAACAGGATGCATAAAACACCATAGTGAATACCAGCAAAGCGCAAAAGGTTCGCATTATTTTTTCTCTATTCCAAACAAATGATTAAAGTTTTCACTTGTATGCTTTGCAACATCACATGCAGGAATACCATAAAGCTGAGCAAGCGTGTCACAAACATAATGCAGCAATGCTGGCTCATTACGTCTTGATTTTGGCCTAGGTTTAACAGTGCGAGGGATTAAAAAGGGTGCATCGGTTTCAATTAATAAACGCTCAATGGGAATGCTAGGGATCAGTTGTTGTAATTCTTTGCCACGTCGTTCGTCACATACCCAGCCGGTGATACCAATATAAAGGCCCAAATTTAAGTAACCTGCGAGTGCTTGTGCATCACCAGTAAAACAGTGCAGTACACCGCGTACAGTAAACTCATTTAAAATAGCAAGCATGTCGTCACTGGCGTCGCGTTCATGCAAATAAACAGGCAGGTTTAGCTTTTCAGCTAATGCGAGCTGACGACGAAACACATCACGCTGCACATCTCTTGGAGAAAAGTCGCGATTATAATCTAGCCCGCACTCACCTATGGCAATAATCTGCTCATGTTGAGCTAGCTGAGTGAGTTGTTGCTCAAGTTCAGAGGTTGCTGTTTTTGCATCATGAGGGTGAATACCCGCGCTAGCATATTGGTCATAGCGTGCAGCAAGTGCTAATGATTCTTCGCTGGAGCTGATATCGCAGCCAATAATTAGCATATGCTTAACACCGACCTCTATTGCCCGAGCGAGCACTTCTTGATGCTGACCATCAAATTGATGATTAGTTAAATTTACGCCAGCATCAATTAAGGTGTATTGCATTACTGGGTGCGTTTTACACGAATTGAACGGTTTTGATCTGCTTTTTTAAGTAAAAAAGAGTTGAATACGCCACGGCTAATAATAACGGTATCGCCCTCATCTAATCTCAAGCTATCTGAGCCAATTTGACGCCACTGCTGATTATTCTCTAAAGTAATAATTAGCTCACCATAAGGTGCTTTTTTAACAGATGAAATTATTGATGTAATAGACTCTTCCCCATTTTCAGTAATTTCTTTGTGCTCTAAACCAAATTCTTTTTCTTTGATAGCCACGGGTGCTGTTACGGTAGACGTGTCAGCTTTTACATTAGCTTGAGCAGGTTGCTCTGGCTGTTTACGAGCTGATTGAGTGAGCGATTTTCCGGCAATGGTGTTGTCATAGCATAGTAAACGATTAAAATCGTTTTCAATAAAACTACAGGCTTGCAACGCTTGTTCATTGATAGGAGTTGCGGCTAAAACCGGTACACTTGTTAAAGCGAGTAAAGAAAGTAAATGCTTATTCATATTATTCCTCAGATTCTTGTTGTGGTTTTGCGGTATAAAATTTCGCTAAAATTAAGCCAAGCTCAAATAACAGCAGCATAGGGAGTGCTAATAGAGTTTGTGATAAAACGTCTGGTGGCGTTAAAAACATCGCCACTACAAATACGCCGACCACTATATAAGGGCGCTTTTCTTTTAGGCTTTGTGTGGTTGTTGCACCGCTCCAACAGAGCAACATAATCGCCACTGGAATTTCAAATGCAATGCCAAAAGCAAAAAATAGCTTAAGAACAAAGCCTAAATAGCTACTGATATCTGGGGCTAGGGTCATCATTTGAGGACCTGCACTGGTGAAAAACCCTAAAATAATTGGCAGTACTACAAAGTAGCAAAAAGCAATGCCACCATAAAATAAGAAAATACTGGAAGCTAATATTGGCATCAGCATTTTCTTTTCGTGCTGATATAAACCTGGGGCTATAAATCCCCAAATTTGATGTAAAATCCAAGGGATGGCCGCAAATAAAGCAACAAACAACGTTAGTTTAAAGGGAGCAAAAAATGGCGCAGTGACATCCGTTGCTATCATAGTGGCAGTACTAGGTAAATGAGCGACTAGAGGAGCAGCTACAAACGTATAAATATCGTTTGCAAAGTAAACCAAACCAATAAATATCACTAAAATACTCAATAGCGATTTTATCAACCGGTCACGCAACTCGATTAAATGAGCGACAAATCCTGATTTTACTTCTTCAGTCATTGTTTTCTATACCTGCATTAAGCGCATGAAAAAAGAGAGTGCCATAATTACTTAGAGTCATCTGTTGCTTGGTTATTAGTGGCTTGGCTTTGATTTTTTTTATAGCTGTGAGTAACTGATTGCGCTGCTTGTTGCAGCTCAGAAACAGAGTTTTGTAGGTCAGGGCTTAAATCTTTAAGACCTTGTTGCTCTGCTTTTTTTAGGTTTTCATGTAGCTCGTTTACACGAAGCTCTTCACTCACTTCAGCTTTTACTGAGTTAGCCATTGCTTTGGCTGTTTTAACCCAGCGGCTTACGGTTCTAATAGCAACAGGTAAGCGTTCAGGCCCTAGTACTACCAAGCCGACAATAAATACCACAACAAGCTCCCACATTCCCATGCTAGTTAAACCTTGTCGTTATCTTTAGTTTTGCTAGTTGTACTTGAATCGATTGGTGTTGATTCTGATGATTTTTGGATCTGTTCAGTTTTATCTTCGCTAGCTTGTTTTTCAGCATTTTGGTCATCAGACATAGCTTTTTTAAAGCCTTTAACTGCGCCACCTAAATCACCACCAATACCACGCAACTTTTTAGTGCCAAAAAGTAATATAATAATAACTAAAACAATTAGTAATTGAGCCCAACCAACATTTCCAAGCATAACTTTTACTCCAAATTTCATTGTATGTGTACGCTGATTATACTCAGCAATATGTAAATAGCACTTAGTTTATGAGCGGCGCCAAGCCGCTATAAAGCCAATAACAGCACAGCTTAAGACAACGCCAGCAGCGATTAAGTTGTGTTGTAAATAAAATAAAGCTGAGACAATCATCGCAGCACTACTAAACAGTCCTAAAACCAATGGTTTATGTGAAACCTTAATTTCAGGTGCATGAGAGTGTGGTGCTCGCTTTAAATTTTGATAAATTAAATCGGGTAGTTCAGGCATTTTTTCTGCCCAAAACGGTAAGTTTGCATACATTTGCTTTAGCACAGACAGCGGGCCCACTTGTTGTTTAACCCAGTCTTCTAAAAATGGTTTTGCTGTTTTCCACAAGTCCAGTTGTGGGTATAGCTGACGACCTAAGCCCTCAACATACAACAAGGTTTTTTGTAATAATACGAGTTGCGGTTGAACCTGCATATTAAAACGACGTGCGGTATTAAATAAGTTAACCAATACATGACCAAATGATATTTCAGCTAGTGGTTTATTAAAAATAGGCTCGCACACGGTGCGAATAGCAAATTCAAACTCTTCAATGCTGGTATCAGGTGGTACCCAGCCTGAATCAACATGTAGCTGTGCTACTTGGCGGTAGTCGCGGTTAAAAAAGGCAATGAAATTTTCAGCTAAATAGCGTTTATCTTCTTTGTTAAGAGTTCCAACAATACCGCAATCTATACCAATATATTTAGGATTATGCGGGTTTTCGCGTGACACAAAAATATTACCCGGGTGCATGTCAGCATGAAAAAAACTGTCGCGGAATACTTGAGTAAAAAACACTTCTACTCCGCGTTCTGCTAATAACTTCATGTTGGTGTTTTGTGCCATCAACGCTTCAGTGTCCGAAACCGGAATACCGTAAATACGCTCCATAACCAGTACATTACTGCGGCTATAATCACTATATACTGTTGGAATGTATAACGATTCTGAACCTTCAAAGTTACGCTTTAATTGAATGCCATTAGCGCCCTCACGCATTAAGTCGAGCTCATCGAGCAATGTTTTTTTATACTCTTTAACCACTTCCACTGGGCGTAATCGCTTGGCTTCGTTAATTAACTTACCGACAACCTTAGCCAATTTTTCCATTAGTGCTAAGTCAGCGTTGATTTGTTGCTCAATATTAGGGCGAATAACTTTAATAACAACATCTTGCGATTCACCTTGAGGATCAACAAGAGTAGCAGTATGCACTTGAGCAATTGAGGCCGATGCCAAAGGTATTTGTGAAAATTCGCTAAATAGCTGGCTAATATCATCTATTTCTAATGCTTTTTCGATGATTCTCTGGGCTAGTTCACCTTCGAACGGTTCTACCTGATCTTGTAAAAAGGCTAATTCCAAGGCGATATCATGAGGCAGTAAATCGCGCCGAGTTGAAAGCATTTGGCCAAACTTTATCCACACAGGGCCAAGTTGTTGTAGTGCTAAACGAAGTCTTAAGCCAGGAGGTTTATCTTTGTGTTGGTTGCGCAACCAAAACAAACTGCCACGAGCAAGTTTAGCAAACCAAGGTACTTTATGTTTGGGTACAAGCTCATCAAGTCCGAAGCTAAGCAGGGTTTTAGTTATGTAATACAGTCGGGCAGTTGACACAAAAAATCCTTAGCGCGTTAAAGGGCTTTAATTAGGGCGTTAATACGTTGCTCAATGGCGGCAACATGGCCTTTTAGTGCTCTATTTTGTTGTTTAAATTGCTCAAGCTCTAATGGGTGAATGGTGATTGCCAGTTCGTCTTGGCACACACTAATAAAAGTATTATCGAGCTGAGACTTTGCTTTTTTACCCTGCTGCTTAAGCGACTGCAAGTGCAAATAAAGTTGTTGTGCAGGCGCGTCGCCAATATGCTTTGCTAGTTGCTCTGGCCAATCAATCTCTACACTTGAAAAGGCTGAACTATAGTGTTGAGCTATATTTAAATCGCCTTGTAAATCAAGCTTATCTTGGCGAATAAGTTGAGTCAGCATGGCTGGGTTTTTCAGTGCTAACAAGGTATCTATATTGGCGCTGATCATACAATCAGCGTCAGCATGTTCGAATGCAGTGTAAAGATGTAGCTGCTGATTGGCATAAGTAATGGCTATTTTTTGCTGCCAGTCTCTAACCTCAACTAATAAGCGCTGATGCTCTACCGTTTTTAGTTTATCGAGTAAGCTCGGATCGAGTTTAAGCGCTTGATTTAATACTTGCTCAATAAGCGAAAGTACAAAGCTCGGTAGCATAAAAAAATTGCCTGCAGCCGGTTGTTCTTTACTGTGTTCTTCAAGCGCCATAAATTACTAACCTTAGTATTTAAATCCACGATGCAGGGCAACAATGCCACCAGTTAGATTTTGATAAGTCGCTTGCTCAAACCCTGCTTCCACCATCATCGCTTTAAGGGTTTCTTGATCTGGATGCATACGAATTGACTCTGCTAAGTATTGGTATGATTCACTGTCGTTAGCAACTAGTTTACCCATAGTAGGTAAAATGTTGAAAGAGTAAAAGTCATACGCCTTGCTGAGAAGCTCTTGCTCTGGTTTTGAAAACTCAAGAATGAGTAAACGACCACCTGGCTTTAAAATGCGGTACATAGAGCGCAATGCTTTATTTTGGTCGGTGACATTACGTAAGCCAAAAGCAATCGTAATTAAATCAAAACTATTATCAGGGAAAGGTAAGGCTTCGGCATTCATTTGTACGTAATCAATGTTGCCTACAAGGCCTAAGTTATGCAGCTTTTCGCGGCCTACTTTTAACATTGAAGAGTTTATATCACCTAAAACAACCTGACCGGTTTCGCCAACAAGCTGGCTAAACTTTGCAGTTAAATCGCCAGTACCGCCGGCTAAATCTAATACATGATGACCTTTACGAATACCTGAGCTGGCAATTGTTTGACGTTTCCATAAACGATGAATACCAAAAGACATGAGATCATTCATAACATCGTACTTTGTCGCAACAGAATGAAATACATCAGCAACCATAGAAGCTTTTTCGGTTTCGGCAACAGTTTTATAGCCAAAATGCGTGGTCTTTTCAGGGTTCTCGTTCATGATTAATCTCTATCGTGGTAATAAAGACTAGTGTACTTGATTGTGCACTAGGGGTGCAATTTGAATATGATTTATCAGTTAACTTTATTGTTTGAACAGTGTACTGGGTTATTGAGATGTGCGTGATTTAAACGCCGCGTTTGAGGCACTTTTAACTAGTTGGTTAAAGTCGCCTTGTTGTTGTTCCGTAATCCCTAATGAGAGAGAAATGGGAGGGAGTTTTAGATCGCTTTTTGAACTTATAAAGCGTAGTTTTTCAACTCCAGCTATTACTTTTTCTGCAATCAGCTTAGCAGTTTCTGGCTCAATGTTAGCAAGTAGAACGATAAATTGGTCTTTTGCAGAGCGCCCGGCTAAGCCACTTTGTGAAACATACTTTTGAACTTGCTTAGCTACTTTATTTAAAATCACTTCTCCAATGGCATCACCAAAGTTATTAATAAAATGCTCTAAATTATCAATTTGAATGGCAATTGCTGAAATTGACTTGTCTTGTTTTAGCCATAATTGTGTTTGCTTAGTTAAATAATGGCGTTTGTATAAGCCTGTTTGTGGGTCAATCACATGTTGTTTGCGCAAGGTATTAAGTTGTTTTTTAGTGGCTTCTTGTAGTTTTTTTGCCTGGCTAAGTTCTTGTTTAAATTGCGCTTGTTGTGAGAGAAGTAACTGTGTTTGCTCATTTAACCTTTCTAAAGCGAGGCGGCTGTTAGCAATATTATTTTCATCTAAAGAATGCAAGCAGTCATTAACATGGCCTGCAAAATCGTTAAGTTTTTTTTCTGTTTGCTGTGCATTTCGCGATAGTGAATTGATCACGCCATTGACGTTTTCAATCATTGCTACTTCGGTTTTATGACCCTGATTTAAATATTCAAAATAGAGTTGCTCAATAAATAGCTCATCAATATTTTGATTTGCATCTATGGCATCATCAATAGCATTGTTAAGCGCAAAATGGATTTTACTAATGTATGTATACACAACTTGAAAATTTAAGGGGGTAGGAGGCAAAACATGATGCTCTAAAAACATACATACTTTTGTCATTTTTTCTTGTGCTATAGCCATGGAGTCATGGAACATCATTTGCAATTACCAACCAAATACGCATAAATGCTGATTTATAAAACTCGTCCAATGAGGCAATTTGCTTCCAAGCGCAGATACAATAATCATTATATCTGTGATTTAAAAGTAAAATGAGTCGTAGTTGGTTAAAATGACGCTATAAATTCAATAACCGTTGCTTTTTTGAGCAATTACTCTAATTAACTTAAGTTAATAAAATGACTGCTGGCGTATATTTTTCGCAGTTGGTCGTATATCTATTTGCTATTTATTCAGCCTAAGATAGGTTTACCACATCTGTAACGTCATTAAGCTCAATAACTATGAATTTATCTCTTTCAAAAAAAATGCGCCTTTCCTTATTAAGTGTCACCTTAATGTGCTCATTAAGCGCGTGTCAGCTCACTACAATTAATGCCGATCAGCAATTTACGCAAACCGCTGAAAATATCGTACAACACCGCCAAAATGTAAGCCCATATAGTAATCCTGAGGGAGTTGATGGCTATTTATTACCTAACTTATCGGCTGACTTTTTAGCGCTGCAGTATCAAAAAAACACCCAGTTATTGGCTGATTTAGATGCAATAGATATGAGCAAGCTGAGTGACGAGAATCAAATTAATTACAGTATTATTCGAGCGCAAGTGCAAAATAGTGTTGATGAATATGTATTTAACGCACACTACATGCCTTTAACGTCAGAGTATGGCTTTCATTCAAGCCTATCGTTTATTGTTAATAGCTCGGATTATAAAACTGCACAAGATTATCAAAACTACCTAAAGCGATTACAGCAAGTGCCGCGCTTTTTTGAGCAAAATATAGGCTGGATGCGTAAAGGGTTAGAAGTTGGTTTAACTCAACCCAAAGCGGTATTAATTGGCTACCAAGATTCTATTACTGCCTATATTGTTGATGATGTAACACAGTCTGAATTTTACAAGCCGTTTTTAAACAATACCGCGGGTTTAAGTGATAGTGAATTTATAGCGTTACAACAACAGGCTAAAGCCACTATCAGTGGCCAAGTTATTAAAGCCTATAAAGATTACTTAACTTTTTTTAATACTGAATACTTACCTGGCGCGCGCAGTGATATTGGTATTTCGTCAACTCCTAATGGCGAAGCCTTTTATGCAAATCGTGCTAAGTATTACACCACGACACAAATGACCCCAAAAGAAATCCATGAGTTGGGTTTAGCTGAGGTGGCGCGTATTCGCAGTGAAATGGAAGCGGTCATCAAAGAGGTGGGCTTTAAGGGCACGTTTGCAGAATTTATCCACTTTTTACGTACTGATCCGCAGTTTTACGCCACAACGCCTGAACAATTATTAAAAGAGGCCGCGTACATTGCCAAAAAAATGGATGCACAGTTACCTAAATTATTTCATACCTTACCACGCAAACCCTATGGCGTAGCGCCGGTGCCCGCCAATATTGCACCTAAGTACACTACTGGGCGCTATTCAGGTTCGAGCCGTGATGATCAAGCCGGTTTCTATTGGGTGAACACGTACGCTTTAGATAAACGACCACTCTATGCTTTAGAAGCGTTAACGCTGCACGAAGCCGTACCGGGCCATCATTTACAAATATCACTCAATGCAGAGCTTGAAAGCTTACCTAGCTATCGCCGAGATGCCTATTTATCAGCATTTGGTGAAGGTTGGGGGTTATATTCAGAGTACTTAGGGGTTGAGGCTGGTTTTTATCAAGACCCATATAGCAACTTTGGTCGTTTAACCTACGAAATGTGGCGTGCTGCACGTTTAGTGGTTGATACGGGGATGCATATGTATGGCTGGAGTCGAGAGCGTGCAATGAATTTTATGGCTGATAATACGGCGCTTTCATTGCATAATGTAAAAACGGAAACCGACCGTTATATTTCGTGGCCAGCACAAGCGCTGTCTTACAAAATTGGTGAGTTAACAATTAAGCGTCTGCGCGCAGAGGCTGAGCAAGCATTAGGTCAACAATTTGATATTCGTGAGTTTCATCATCAAATATTACGCCATGGCTCAGTGCCTTTGTCGGTGCTTGAGCAACAAATACGTTTGTATATACAAGTGGAGTTAGCAAAAACAGATAGCTAAAAGCGCATTATTTTGAAACTATAAAAGTGTGGTGTTATTTGATGGCATCACGCTTTTTTAGCATTTAAGGATAAGTAATGAGTCAGTTTATAATGTTCAGTATCGATGTGTTTGCCAGCCTATTTATTGTTGCATTGGGGTTGCTGGTTGTATTAATTGCTATTTTTTATATTCGAGATGTTACGCAAACAAAGCATGCTATTAGGCGTAATTATCCCGTGATTGGACGTTTTCGTTATTTCTTTGAGCGCCAAGGTGAGTTTTTCAGACAGTATTTTTTTGCCCTCGATCGTGAAGAAATGCCCTTTAATCGTGCCGAGCGTAGTTGGGTCTACCGCGCGGCTAAAGATGTTGATCACACGGCCGCTTTTGGTTCAACTCAAAGTTTAGAGGCCACAGGCACCGTCATGTTTATGAACTGTGCATTTCCTACCTTAGATGAAGAAGCCTTAGCGCCGAGCAACGTAACTCTTGGCCCTTACTGTAAATTTCCTTACACCACAAATTCGCTATTTAATATATCGGGCATGAGCTTTGGTGCGCTATCAAGCCCTGCTGTGCGTGCACTATCTAAGGGGGCAAAATTAGCAGGATGTTGGATGAACACGGGAGAAGGCGGCCTTAGCCCATATCACTTAGAAGGAGGTGCCGATATTGTATTTCAAATTGGCACCGCAAAATATGGTGTACGCGACGAGCAGGGAAATTTAAGTACAGAAAAGCTAAAAGCCGTTGCTGCACATCCAGCGGTTAAAATGTTTGAACTGAAAATGAGCCAAGGTGCTAAGCCCGGAAAAGGCGGCATGTTACCTGGGCGAAAAGTGAATGCTGAAATTGCCAAAATAAGAGATATACCCGAAGGGCAGGATTCGATTAGTCCAAACGGGCACCCAGAAATAAAAAATCCAAACGATATTCTAGACATGCTTACCACCATCAGAACTGCAACGGGTAAACCGACAGGCTTTAAAGCGGTTATTGGTGAACATACTTGGTTAGAAAGTTTATTCGCCGAGATTAATCATCGTGGCATTGAGTCCGCACCCGACTTTATTACTATTGATAGTGCGGATGGCGGTACCGGCGCAGCACCACAATCTTTATTAGATTCTGTGGGGTTACCGCTTAAAGAAAGCCTTCCTTTAGTTATACAGCTATTAAAGAAACATGGTCTTAGAGAGCGAGTTAAAATTATTGTTTCGGGTAAATTAATTGTGCCATCCAAAGTCGCATGGGCATTAGCACTAGGAGCCGACTTTGTAGTTTCTGCGCGAGGGCATATGTTTGCACTAGGCTGCATTCAGGCTATGCAATGTAATAAAGATACTTGCCCAACAGGGATTACTACGCATAATGAACGTTTACAACGTGGTTTGAATGTTGAAGATAAAGCGCAGCGGGTCGCAAATTATAATAAATACATCCATTACGGGGCAGGGCTTATTGCACATTCTTGTGGCGTTACCAGTGCTCGCGAATTAAAACGTAAACATGTACGTATAGTGCAAGAGAGCGGCCTTTCTGAGCCATTAGACAAAATTTACGAAAATCATAAATAAGTCGTAATAGATATTTTAGTAAGCTATAGTTTCAATATAGTTGTGCTACTTGCAAAAAAAGGCTTATGAGGCTTCAGCCTATTAGGCTCATTTTAAATGCTCCTCGCTTTCTTTCGGGAGAGTTAAAGTTACCGCAGTAGCAAGTTCAAGGTATGAAGAGGTTGCTTGTGTTCTGCCATTATTTATATAGGCAATGGCAGAATGCTAAGCACTTTAAATTAGAGACTAAAAAAAGACACAGGCCGTTCGGTTGCATGCGTATTTTTTGTGACGTCAGTATAAAGCTCAATGTAGTTTTTATTTCGTGCTCTTAAAACTGAGAGATGAAGAGTGTTATCTTGAATGTTACTACCAAGTATAAAGCTCATTCCTTTATTCGAGAGGCTAAATACAGTTTCAACCTTTGTAAGCTTATCGAGAGGTGCTCTGTAAATATCAGTTTCGGTAGTAAAGTATAAAAATCCGCTATCGTAGTTGAGTTGCTGTAATGATTGTTTTATTTTTTGTAGCTCTTTCGATAGAGATAGCTTTTTAAATTGGTGGCTTACCACGTCATATTGGATGAGTTGCTGGGTTTTATTGTTTGCAATGAGTTCAGTGCTATTGATCCAGTCAAATGAAAATGGCGTTAAGATATCAACTTTATCCCATGTAGATTGTTGACGGTCGTAAATATTCAATGTGCTATTCATCTGCTTGTCTGTGCTTAATAGGGCGATGTATTGGCCGTTAATTTTTGCAGTTATTACACTTCCTCTAGCTGGCCATTGCTCGATGACAGAAAAGTCATTTGTGTTTAAAAGTGTTAGTAATAATTTTTCTTTATTGTATGTCAGTAATGCACTCTGGCTTAAATCAGCATCCATTACCTTATTATTTTTACCAATAATAGAGGTAATGTCTTTGTATTGACTATTATGTTTTAGCCAATGGCTAACCCCATGAAAGTTTTTTACTTGAAAGTAAGTTTTTTGCTTTTCTAATTTGAAGCCATTCGCTTCATTTTTAGCTGAATTAGCAATTTCTGCTTGAGTATTTTTATCTAAATCCAAAATTAATAAATCATGATCATGCAGATCTGTACTACTTAAAATACTATTTTTGCTTAGTGAAAAAGCGTAGTTAGATCTTGCTATGGGGGCATGTATAGCTGGCAACATCTGCATTTCATCTAAAGAATATGATTCTATCGAGCTTTTATGGCGGTTATACCATAGTAGTTCATTATTTTTTCTATCATAAGTTATAACCCATGTTCTATATGGCTGATCGAAGAGCTTCATAGGAGAGCTACCATCTAAGTTAGACATATATATTTCAGAGTGGGTAATTTGATGGCGCTCATATATAATTCGGTTTGGATTTGGTATGACGGCTAATAATAAATCTCCGGTACCATTAATATTGGGGTTGGTAATTCGAATCTCTTCTTTAGTATCTAAATCTAATGAATACAAGGCTGTTAAATGAGCAATATTACGATAATTATTACGTGAAAATATGGCTGTGTTGTCTATTTCAGTGTAATCATATATATATTTTAAATTTGAATCTAAAAGTGGGTTATCTAGATGTTGAAGTTTGGGCTGCGCACTCAATAAATCGCTTGCTTGAATTATCTCACATTCTGCCTTGGTAGAGTTTTTACATTGGGTATAAAATAGTCTTTCACTGTCATGAGACCAGCCATTAACCACAAGGTAGCCTGAGTCGATCAATAGCTCTTTTCCCGTTTCTAAATTAATTATGTAAAGTGTGGTTTTAGTATTCTTGTCCATACTATCAACTAAAAAAGCAAGCTTATCTTTATGTGGGGACAGTTTGAGATTGTAATGCGTACCTTTGTGCCAAGATATTGTTTGTGCGGAGAGCTTTAGCTCTTTAGGCGTTGGCGCTGAATGTGTTTGCTGTTTTTTTTGTTTTTGATCGGTGGATGTCATTGTAACAGCCACGAATGCTCCAAGTAATAAAATAAAACTAAGTAAAGGTAGAATGAGCTTTCGCGAGCGCTCAATTGTGAAATAGGTATTATTAGAGGTAGTAGTGCTTTTTTGAACCGAGACTACGTTTTGAATAGTTTCAACAGATTCTGTAGAAGCTATTATTGGAGACGCTTCTGGCATTGTTATCGGAATGAATAAGCTGTAGCCAGTACGGTAATGGGTTTTAATGCTTTGGCCTGGCTGTTTTGCTGATTTGAGAGCTTTTCTTAACTCTGAAATAGCTCGATTTATCGCATTATCATCTACATAGCTTTGTAGCCAAATCTTTTCAGCGAGTTCTTGACGAGGAATTATCCGCCCATTATGCTCAATAAAATAGCATAATAATTTGAATAATAAAGGCTCTAACTCTCTGGTATTATCGCCGTCGCTAATAGTTTGAAGATCAATGTTAAGTTGCCACTCACCAATTACGACAATATTTCCTTTAGTGAGAAAACTAGCTAACCTCATGCCTAATCCTTTAATTATTTACACTTTTATCACCACGGAATGATAACAGATGTTGTTTGTTATTAGGGTATTTTTGTTTACTGTATGTAAACTATAATTAGTTGTTATCAATATATGCAATAAAGGTCTTCTATCACCATGTTAAATTTAACGTTAGTACTACTACAAAGTTCGCTACACTGGCTTGATAAAGATGCTAACTTAGCTATGTTTGAAAAACAGCTTGCTAATATCACCAATCAACCTGATTTAATTGTATTGCCCGAAACCTTTGCCACTGGATTTGCGGTTAACCTTGATTGTGGCGAACCTGAAAATGGCTCAGTACTGAGTTGGCTAAAGGCACAGGCGAAGCACTATAATGCGGTATTTGCAGGCTCGGTATTGGTAACCCAAGGACGTAAAAAAGCGAATCGGTTTTACTGGGTACAACCAAGTGGTGAGGTACGTTATTACGATAAGCGCCACTTACTTTGTTTGGGTAACGAGGGCGAATTTGTAGTAGCAGGACAAACCCGTGAAGTGTTTGAACTCAATGGGTTTAAAATTTTACCGCAAGTTTGCTACGATTTACGTTTTCCGGTGTTTCAGCGCAATAGCAATGACTACGACGTGATGATAAATATTGCCAACTGGCCTGCGGCAAGGCGTAATGTGTGGGATACCTTATTAATGGCGCGAGCAATGGAAAACCTGTGCTACGTGGTTGGCGTAAATCGGGTTGGCGAAGATGGTAATGGTATTGACCACAGCGGTGGAACCGCAGTGTATGACTTTAAAGGTGAGCCACTGATTAAAGCGCATGACGACCAGCAAGCACTATTAACAATCACGTTAAATAAAGCGCCGCTTGATGAGTTTAGAGCTAAATTCCCGGCACATTTAGATGCAGATGCTTTTACATTGGTATAAATTAGCGCCTAGCCAATAAAGTGCTAAAATAGCCGCTGATATTTTTATTGGCGGCTTTATGAATACAACCCTTATTACACCGGTAGTTTTAGCAGGCGGCATTGGCACACGGCTTTGGCCGCTATCGCGCCAAGCAATGCCAAAGCAGTTTTTATCTTTGCTGGATGATAAAAATCAGCAGTCATTATTACAAAGTACGTTATTACGGGTTGCAACTGAGGACTTTAATCCCGCTATTTTGGTCTGTAATGAGCAGCATCGATTTATTGCCGCGGAGCAGGCTGCATTTGCAAAACCCCATGCCATAGTACTTGAGCCAGAAGGTAAAAATACCGCACCAGCTATTGCCCTTGCCGCGCACTATGCCTTAAAAAATAATATCACGGGCCCATTGTTGGTGATGCCTGCCGATCATCATATTGCAGATTTTACCGGATTAACGGCTCAGTTATCTGATGCGATTAAACTTGCTGAGCAAGGTAAATTAGTTACATTTTCAATTACGCCAACAGAGCCACACACAGGTTATGGGTATATAAAACAGGGCGCAGCAATCGAAGGTACCTGTTGCTTTGAAGTTGACCAGTTCAAGGAAAAGCCTGATTTAGCAACTGCATTAACCTATTTAGCTGAGGGCGGTTATAGTTGGAATAGTGGTATGTTTTTATTTACTCCCGCGGCATATCTAAAAGAACTGGAACGCTTTGCCCCCAAAATAGCTAAAAGTGTTGCTAATGCTACTGATTTTAAAAAAGACTTAGCGTTTACCAGAGCAAATGCCCATGCACTTGAAGCTTGCCCAAGTGACTCAATTGACTACGCTATTTTAGAGCGCAGCAATAATGTAGTGGTAATGCCAGTGGCGTTAAAGTGGAGCGATGTCGGCAGTTTTTCTGCACTGGCTGCGCTGAGTAAAAAGGATTCGCAGGGCAATAGTCAAAATCAGCAACATATTGCACAAAACAGTATTAATAACCTAGTTATTAGTGAAGATGGACACACAATTGCTACTTTAGGTGTGAGCGATTTAGCGATTGTTCATACTCATGATGCTACCTTGGTTGCAAAGCAAGATTCGCTTGAAGGCTTGCCTTTAATACTTAAGCAATTGGCAATTACGCAAAATGACAAACTGGCGCATCATCAGGTGGTTTACCGCCCTTGGGGAAATTATCGTACGCTAGTAGAAAGTATCGGCTTTAAGGTTAAAAAAATTACCGTAAAAAGTGGGGCTAGGCTCTCAACCCAGCGTCATCAGCACCGTGCCGAGCATTGGGTGGTTGTCTCAGGTACTGCAGATATATGTATTGACCAGCAAAGCTTGACGCTGACTCACGACCAATCTTGTTATATTGGTGCAAAACAACTGCACAGCTTAGCGAATAATCAGCCCGAACCCTTAGTTGTTATTGAAGTTCAAACGGGTGCCATTTTAGATGAAAGCGATATAGAGCGATTTGACGATATATACGGTAGAAAATAACAGTATAAATAGTAAATATGGTTGATCATTTGTTACTGTCGTGAAACTTGGTAGCCCGTAACCGTATTACCCTAGCCCTTGGCGCACATACTTTAAATACGCCTCTAAACTGTGTTGCCACAGTGTGCTGGCTTCATTTAACGAGTTATTTAATGGTTTTTTATCTAGCAGGCGTCGTTCTATTTTTTTAAGAGCCAGTCCATAGCTATTAAAGCCAAGTTGCATTGCGGTACTGGCTTGGCGATGTAATAACTTAATGCATTGCTCGGGGTCTTGCTCTAATAAAGCTTGGCAACGGCTCAGCTTATTACGAGCAGAAAGAATAAATTCATTATAGATAGAAGATACTTCATCAATACTAAAAGAGCTTGTTAAGGTCTCTGTTGCGGTTTCATCGTATAACGTATCAATCAGCTCGACGGCAATATTAGCTGTTTGTGTTGACTGTGAATCACTCAATGCTTGGCGTAGTTTTTCTTGCTTTAATGGCTTGCCAACAATGTCTTTAATACCCAGTGCTAAGTATTCTTTTATTTCATCAGGGCTCAAGCTGGCAGTAAAGGCCAGCACCGGAGTTCGCTGATTTTTATGCTCCACTCGTTTGAGTGTTTTTAGCACTTGCTGCCCTGTTAAGTCGGGTAAGTTCATATCAAGTAACACCACATCAAAGTGATATTTTTTCATCAACTCAATCGCACTTTTGCCATCTTTGGCGAGCTTAATTTTATGCTCGTCGTCAGCCATAAATTCAACAGCTATTTTTTGGTTTAAATCTAAATCTTCAACAAGTAACACATCAAGTCCGGTTAAATAATCCTTACTTTGATGGCGCTGCTCTACAAGGCTAAGTTCACCTATGGCTAGTGTCATGTTAAAGCTAAATACGCTACCCACTCCGAGCTCACTGGTGATTTCTAGTTGGCTATTTATTTTATCGAGAAGGCGACTAGTTATAGCCAGACCAAGCCCCGTTCCGCCTTTTTCCTTACCAGCGCTGCTTTGAATGTAGGGCTCAGTTAAGTAATCAATTTCATCTTTTTCAATACCCGGGCCCGAATCGAGTACACTTACTTTAAGAGTATGATCGAGCTGAGTTTCATTAATTAAATCAATCTGTACTTTTACTGTGCCGGTGTCGGTAAATTTAATCGCATTACCAACAAGATTAATAATGATTTGTCTGAGCTTTTGTTGGTCGCAGTAATAACAGGCTTTATCAGGGATGTTACAGGCAAGCTCAAATTTAAGCTGTTTTTGTTCGGCCAGAGGACTTAACAGCAGGCATAAGTTTTGTAGCCAAGTTTTGAACTCTATGTCTTCTTCGTACAAGGCTTCGTCATGCTGATCTAAGCTTGCGTATTCCAGCACTTTATCTACTAGTAAGTTGAGTGACTCAGCTGAGTTGATAATGGCTTCACAATAAGCTTTATTGCGGCTGTCGCTAGTTTGGTTTAACACCAGTTGTGCGCTGCCTAAAATGCCGTTTAATGGGGTGCGTATTTCATGGCTTATAGTTGATAAAAAGAGCCCGCGAATCTCTAAGTCTTTGTGTGCTTTTTCGGTAAGTTTATTAAGCCTTAATTCTCTGCGTTCATTACACAATAGCGCCATACCGGCTGCATAAAACATAGGGGCAATCACACTGTTCAAAAATAATAGTGAGTCAAACCATGGGTTTAATATTGCATCTTGTTGTGCAACGCGATCCATAAAAATAGTTCGAGTGATAAAACTGGCTGCAACCAAGGTTAAAATAATAATGTAAACAATACTGGCATTAGGATAAGGTTTTCGCGCATATTTAAAAAAAACAAATAGTAAAAAAGCGGCTTCTACAATATGTTGAAAGTCAGAAATATAAACCCGTGAGCGCATAGATGGCTGAAAAAAAGTGAAGTAAACAAGCAATAAAGCGCTGGCAGCGGTAAATAGGCAAACAAATTTAAAACCACGACCACGATAATTTAAAAACTGACTCAGCGATAAGCAATGCACAATGGACGCTAAAAACATCATGCTATTAGCAAAGGTAATGGCAAGCTTTTCAGGGATTTTACCTATGAGCGCAAAGCCCACAATAGCGGCTAATAGTAGTAAAGGGTAGGAAATATAAAGTAACGTGCCGGGAACATGCTTGTTGGTACGCCAAGTTAAAAAATTTAGTAACGTCATCACTGTCATAACAGCGATACTGGCAAAATAAAGCGTAAATGAGTCGAGCATTAAGACCCCAACAGCGATTTTTAAAGAAGATATAAAAACAGGCACCTAAAGTGCCTGTATTGAATTTATTAAAATAAGCCTTAACGAATCTCGTCAGGAATATTTTGTTGTGCCCAAGAGAGTAGTTCAATACGGTTACGACATTTAGTTTTTCTAAATGCACTGTATAAATGAGTCTTAACCGTGTGCGGGCTAATGCTTAACTCTTCAGCAATTTCTTTATTTTTAGAACCATTACTCATTAACGAGATAATTGCTTTTTCACGTTTAGTGAGTTTGATTGGCTCAATATCACCATCGGTTAGCTTGTGTAATGCGTCTTTATTAAATTGCAGCATGCGGTTAAGCGCATTACACATAATATCGCGACGATACCAAAGCTGATCTTCAAGTAGTAAACGAATCCCTTTCATGAGTACATCAGCATTATCGGTGGTGTAAAATACACCGCGAATACCACTGAGTAATGCACGATTAGCAAGCTCTGGGTTTTCATCTAAATTAAACAACACAATATCGCATTTGATACGCAAATTAACGAGTTGTTCTTTTAGCTTAGTCCACGCGTCTTTACTTGATGTTTCAATGAACAATAAGCGAGTACCTACCGGAACATCTAAAATATTTGTACCCGTAGTTACGTCAAGGCCCTGTGTTTTTAACAAAGGCTCTAAAACGTTAATACCAATAGTGTTAATTGGTTCTTCGTCTAACAACAAAAAGGCTGAACTGCTCATGTTTTTTTACTCTTTTATAAAGCTGGCTAATTAATCTTACCACGATCCCTGCACACCTTTTGTATTAGGGAATAACAATTTCACTGGAGAAAAGGTGCGATTTCCAATTATTTAAACATAAAATGTTGCAAATAAGTAATTGTTTTTTTGGTATATAAGAAAAACGCCGTATTTTTAATGTATTTTTTAAGATACAGGATTTAATGGGTGATTATAGCGCAACTTTTTTAGTGTTTTGATACGGAGGCCAGCCCATTTCTTTTCCCGCCAGCATATGCAAATGAATATGGTAAACGGTTTGTCCACCGTGTTCATTGCAGTTCATCACCACGCGGTAGCCGTCATCGCTAAAATTAAGTTGTTTGGCAAGCTTAGCCGCTACCACATATAGATGACCAACAAGATGTGAGTTTTCCTCAGTGACATCATTAATCGTGGCAATGGCTTGTTTAGGAATAATCAACGCATGAAAGGGTGCTTGAGGGTTAATATCTTTAAATGCAAGTGCTAGGTCGTCTTCGTAAATAATGTCAGCAGGAATTTCACGATTAATAATTTTAGTAAAAATAGTCTCTTGACTCATAATGATGACTCTAATTTGTTCGATTAATATGTATGTCACTAATGACAAATTTTGCCAGCAGTGTCAAACTGAAATCAACTAAAGGAGTAATTATGCGTAAATCAATATTATTAGGCAGTGTAGCGGCGCTCTTGGTGAGTGCATCTAGTTTGGCAGAAAACATTCACTTTCCCGAGGAGTTTGTTCCTTTACAAGTGGGTGAACGAGTCATTGAAAGTTCGATTTTTAGTCGTGTTGATGATGTTGAATTAGCACCGGGTACTTATCAGTTAAAGCTTAAATACACAGATTTATATGATTTAGGTTATGACGATCACGAAGTGATTGAGTCAGAGCCTTTTTGGGTCAATGTAACTGTTGAAGCAGGTAAAGATTACACCTTAGTATTTAATCGTGCTGAAAATGCGGTGGCAGCGAAAGTATTTGCTGAGGCACCGCAAGTAAGCTTAAAAGCAAAAGGCAGTACCTTAGCTGAGCCATTAAATGTGATAGCTGAACGACAACTACAAAGTTCACAGTTTAATCAGCAGGCCTCAGAAACCCCTGCCGGTCCACAAAAACCAAGCCGCCCAATTAAACCGATTGCGCCAATTAATGGTAAGGGCATGCCAAGCGCTGCCAATATGCTCGACTTTTGGTGGCAACAAGCAACGCTCGCTGAAAGGCAGGCTTTTTTAGATAAAGTAACAAAATAATTAAGCATTAAAAAAGGGCCAAGTTGGCCCTTTTTAATTTATTGATAACGCTATTTAAATAATGCGTCAATGGTACCTTGTGCCAGTGGGTGATAACCCGGACGTGCTTTTAAGTATACGCTTTGTGCCCAATCTTTTTTACCATTGGTAATAAGCGCTTTATAAAGCGGCACGATAAGCTTACGACGACCAATACCCGATAAATGCTTATCAAGCGCAGGGTAAATCGGTTGGTAACCATTACCTACTGCTAGCATGTACCATGCAAACGCACGTTCTGCGTTGGTTGATTGGGTTAAGTTAAACTCGCCGTCTAATTCAGTCATTTTTTCAATGCTTAAATCGCGCGGTAAGTTGTTTAAAAAGTGTAGCCACTCATGCACAGTCCAATTTGTAGTGGGTAATTGTGCGGCAGTTGTATCCCCTTTTAACCAGCTCGCTGTTGCAGTATCGACTTTATCGAACGCGTCAGAGGTTGGGTTAGGTGCATCACTTGGTAAACCTGGCTGAAAAATCCACTCGTTTACTTTATCCATGGTCACTACGCCTGGATACTTTTCAATTAAGTTAGCTTTGATGTAAGAAACAAATTGCGCAGTGGTTAGCGATTTAAATGCAAACTCATTAAAATAGGTCTTAACAAAGTCATCAAACTTATCACGGCCGTATTTTTCTTCTAGGTAAATTAAAAATAGCTGACCTTTTGTGTAAGGCACTGAGCTAAACGCATCATCCGGATCGCGGCCATTTAGTTTTAAATTAAGGCGTGTATCTGGGGCATCAATGGTTTTAAGTTGCGCACGCAGGCCAGCTGCATCAAGTGCTTGTTCCATAACAGCACGGTCACGCCCAAATACCTCTTCCATAATGCGGTTTTCAACGTAAGAGGTAAAACCTTCGTTTAACCATAAATCTTCCCATGTAGCGTTCGTCACTAAGTTGCCAGACCAAGAATGTGCAAGTTCATGCGCAATCAGATTAACTAAGCTTTTATCGCCGGCAACAACCGTAGGCGTAATAAATGATAAGCGTGGGTTTTCCATACCACCAAACGGAAAGCTAGGTGGTAGCATAAGTAAATCATAACGACCCCATGCATAGTCGCCGTACATGGCATTGGTTTTGTCGATCATCGCTTGGGTGTCATTAAATTCAGCAACCGAGGCGTCTAAAATAGTTGGCTCTGCAAAAATACCAGTTTGCTTAGACATGGCCTTAAATTCTAAGTTACCTGCACCAATTGCAATTAAGTAAGGTGAAATTGCTTGTGGCATAGTGAAGTGGTAATCACCATCTTTATAAAGAGCATCTTTATTATCAGCACTCATTACCGCACGAATATCCTCAGGGGTATGAATGCGCGCATTATAAGTTACGCGCATTGCAGGGGTGTCTTGCACTGGAATCCAACTACGTGCATGAATCGCTTGCGATTGGCTATACATAAACGGGTGAGTTTTACTGGCAGTTTGCTCTGGCGTTAGCCACTGTAAGCCAGACGCTTCTGGGCGGCTGTTATAGTAAATACGAACTTTTTGTGCTTGATTTTTAAAGGTAATAGTTAATTTTGAGCCTTTAACATCATCGCGGTTAGCAAGGTTAAAACTAGCTTTATGCCAATTGCCATTTGCCGTTTGATACATCACTTTATCAATATCAAGATCACGGGTATCAAGTACTAGCTTTTTACTGTTGGCATTTTGCCACTGTAGCGTATGCTCAACAAAACCTTCCAATTGCTTATCAGCAAAGTCGATGTCTAAATCAAGGTTTAAATGCGTGGTGATAACATCATCAAGGTTGGCGTAGGAATTTTGATCAATAGCGCTGGCCATTGCTTGCGAGCACATACCTGCCATAGCGAGGCTTAAAAAAAGAGGTGTGATTTTCATAATTACCTTGAGTACAAATAAAAAAAGTGCAGGTTTTATATCATGATTGCTGCAGTGGGTTGAACAATTTTTACAAGCTGATGCGCAATTTGCGACGATGAGTTAAACTAGAGCGATTAATTACTGCTACCTTTAGAGGGCTTTGTGCCGCACTCATTACAACCCCTACATACATTTGCATTAAGTAGCCAATGCCAAAATTTTGTCGAGATTACCGACTCAGCGCAGCTTAAAAGTCAGTGCTTTAAAGTCCCTTTTTGTTTGTTGGGTGAGGGCAGTAATACTATTTTTTTAAATGACTATGCAGGCACGGTCATTAAAATGGCAACCCAAGGCATTACTATAACTGAGCGCTCGCATGACTTTTTAGTTAGTGTAGCTGCCGGTGAAAATTGGCATCAATTAGTGACTTACTTGCTGGAACAAGGTATTGCGGGGTTTGAAAACTTAGCTCTCATCCCTGGTACAGTCGGCGCTGCACCAGTACAAAATATTGGTGCCTATGGCGTAGAAATAGCTCAGTTTATTGAAGCTGTTGACTATTTTGATATTGATAGCGGTAGCTTTAAATCTTTAACTAATCAGCAATGTCACTTTGCTTATCGTGAATCGGTATTTAAACACGCGCTAAAAAATAAAGCAGTGATCACCCAAGTGCACTTTAAGTTGTCCAAAATATGGCAGCCAGTACTCAGTTATGGGCCGCTACAACAACTAAAAAACCCGACGCCACAGCAAGTGTGCGCACAAGTGATACAAACGCGTAACAGCAAACTCCCAAATCCCTATAAGCTGGCTAATGCAGGCAGTTTTTTTAAGAACCCTATTATCACTAATAGTGAATTAGCGCAGTTAATTACGACATATCCTGAGGTACCTCATTACCCGCATGGTGCCGGTCACCATAAAGTGGCTGCAGGGTGGTTAATAGAGCAAGCGGGATTAAAGGGATATAAAATTGCAGATATAGAAGTGCATCAACAGCAAGCGCTGGTACTAGTTAATCATGGTAATAGTACAGGGGATGATTTAATTAATATGATTGCTCACATTCAGGATATTGTTTTAACACGTTACAACATAAGTTTAGAACACGAAGTGCGGTTAATTGATCAACACAATGAATGCCATATCTCTTTGGAGCAATCAGTATGAAAGCACCTGATGGAAACAAGCTGGCTATTTTAAATGCACTGAATGAAGGTGGGTTTGTCTCTGGGCAAGCACTAGGTGATGAATTAGGAATAAGTCGCGCGGCGGTAAGTAAGCATATTCAAAGCTTACAGGCTATGGGCTTAGATGTATTTAAAGTTACGGGTAAAGGCTATTGCTTAAATAACCAAGTAGGTTTACTTAATCAGCAAAGTATACAGCAGCACTATACTGAGTTAGGCGCTAATATCGCGAATATTGAAGTGCAACCACTGATTGATTCAACCAACAGCGAGTTAATGCGCCGTATTCAAGCTAAAGCAGCGCTCGAATCGGGCACCGTGATTGTAGCCGAAATGCAGCAAGCAGGGCGGGGGCGTCGAGGCCGAGTATGGCAATCACCCTTTGGTGCAAACTTATACTACAGTTATTTTTGGCGCTTAGACGATGGCTTACAAGCCGCGATGGGCGTATCAATTGCTGTTGGTTTAGCGGTGTATGATGCGATAAAAGCACTTTATGGTATTGAAGTAGAGCTTAAATGGCCAAACGACATTTATATAAACAAACAAAAACTCGCAGGTGTCTTGGTAGAATTAGATGGGCAGCCACAAGGGCCATGTCAGTTGGTAATAGGGATTGGTATTAATTTAAATATGCCACAAAGTGCCAGTCAGTACATTGACCAAGCGTGGACCGATTTAAGTCAGCACACCCAGCAGCTAGATAAAAATCAACTAGTAGCTTCATTAACTTATTGTTTAGAGCAACGCTTAGCGCAATATCGTGAGAATGGCTTACAAACTATGTATCAACAATGGAATGCATTAAATGCATTTGCTGGTCAGCAGGTAGAGCTTAATACCGGGCATCGTAGCTGGTGTGGCATTTGTGAAGGTATAGATGCGCACGGTGGTGTACGTATTCGCCAAGACGGTGAAGTGAAAAGTTATTATGGCGGTGAGATTTCATTAAGAAAGGCGCAAGCATGAGATTACTCATTGATGTAGGTAATACCTCGCTCAAAGCTGTATTGTGGCAAGATGGGCAAATACAGCCATGCGATACTAATAATATTCCATGGCTGCAAATTACGGTTGTTGTATACGCTTGTGTGGGTCGTAGTGAATTACTCAAGCAGCTATTAGAAAAAGCCCAAGCACAAAATATCGATTGCTTTGAGGCTACGGTTAGTCATGAGCTCGGTACGTTGCATTGCGCGTATCAACAAGTGGGTAATTTGGGTATAGATAGATGGTTGGCGCTCATTAGTGGTTATACGCTTTACCCTAATACGGCCGCAATTGTTGTTGATGCTGGCACGGCAACGACTATAGACGTCCTTAATAATGATGGACAGCACTTAGGTGGTTGGATATTACCAGGGCTTGATTTAATGACTGCCTCACTCACTCAAAATACTCAACGCGTATTTGATGATGAAAACACGCCATTTGCTAATGAGCTTGGCAAAAACACTCCTAACGGATTAAAAAATGGTGCTTTAGTGGCAACTATTGGCGCAATTGAACAAGCAAAGCTGCATTTAAATACAAAAAATAGCCTTTTAATTTTTGCTGGTGGTTATGGTCAGCTATTACAAGGGTATTTTTCAGACAGTATTTTCGACCCAATGCTAGTGATGAAAGGCTTAAATTACTGGTATGAGTTAGCTAAAAAGAGTTAAAAACAACAAAAAAACCGCTTTTTGCGCGAATAGTGAGCGTTTGAAGCATAAAATCACATTTTTTTTAATTTTTTGGTTGCATCCCAATAAACCTTACTCTAGAATCTCGCCCCGTACTAAAGCAGTGCCGACTTAGCTCAGCTGGTAGAGCAACTGACTTGTAATCAGTAGGTCAACCGTTCGACTCGGTTAGTCGGCACCACTTTCCTTTTACCGGAAGTGCTTAGTATAAAGAATTATCGTGGAGGGGTTCCCGAGCGGCCAAAGGGATCAGACTGTAAATCTGACGGCTCAGCCTTCGCTGGTTCGAATCCAGCTCCCTCCACCACTTTATTCTAGACGGTTAGAGGTAGTTTAAGAACAGGTTCCTTAAAGCGGGCATCGTATAATGGCGAATCCAGCTCCCTCCACCACTTTATTCTAGACGGTTAGAGGTAGTTTAAGAACAGGTTCCTTAAAGCGGGCATCGTATAATGGCTATTACCTCAGCCTTCCAAGCTGATGATGCGGGTTCGATTCCCGCTGCCCGCTCCAATTTGATGATGCTGATATAGCTCAGTTGGTAGAGCGCACCCTTGGTAAGGGTGAGGTCGGCAGTTCAAATCTGCCTATCAGCACCAGTCAATCGAATCTCCTTAAACACTTCCTTTATCTGTCAGAAAAAACTATTTGAAATTTGAAAAAATTAACTTAATCTACCTATGGTGGATTATTTTCATATGTAATCTAGATACACAAAACTGATAGGTTCCGTCATGGCAAAAGAAAAGTTTGAACGCGTAAAACCGCACGTAAACGTTGGTACAATCGGCCACGTTGACCACGGTAAAACTACACTAACTGCAGCAATCACTAACGTACTTGCAAAAGTATACGGCGGTGTTGCTAAAGATTTCGCATCAATCGATAACGCTCCAGAAGAGCGCGAGCGTGGTATCACAATCTCAACTTCACACGTTGAGTACGATACGCCTACTCGTCACTACGCACACGTAGATTGTCCTGGACACGCCGATTATGTTAAAAACATGATCACTGGTGCTGCTCAAATGGACGGCGCTATCTTAGTAGTTGCTGCGACTGACGGTCCTATGCCACAAACTCGTGAGCACATCCTACTTTCTCGCCAAGTTGGCGTTCCTTACATCGTTGTGTTCATGAACAAATGTGACATGGTTGATGATGAAGAGCTACTTGAGCTAGTAGAAATGGAAGTTCGTGAACTTCTTTCTGAATACGACTTCCCAGGTGATGACTTACCACTAATTCAAGGTTCTGCACTTAAAGCACTTGAAGGCGAAGAGCAATGGGAAGCTAAAATCGTAGAGCTTGCAGAAGCACTAGATTCTTACATTCCAGAGCCAGAGCGTGACATCGATAAGCCATTCATCATGCCTATCGAAGACGTTTTCTCAATCCAAGGTCGTGGTACTGTTGTAACTGGCCGTGTTGAAGCTGGTATCATCAACGTGAATGACGAAGTTGAAATCGTTGGTATCAAAGAGACGACTAAGTCTACTTGTACTGGTGTTGAGATGTTCCGTAAGCTTCTTGACGAAGGTCGTGCTGGTGAGAACATTGGTGCACTTCTACGTGGTACTAAGCGTGAAGACGTTGAACGTGGTCAAGTACTAGCTAAGCCTGGTTCAATCAACCCACACACAACATTCACTTCAGAAGTATACGTACTTTCTAAAGATGAAGGTGGTCGTCATACTCCATTCTTCAAAGGTTACCGTCCACAGTTCTACTTCCGTACAACTGACGTAACAGGTGACGTACAGTTACCAGAAGGCGTAGAAATGGTAATGCCTGGTGATAACGTTAAGATGACAGTAACTCTAATCGCGCCAATCGCGATGGACGAAGGTCTTCGTTTCGCTATCCGTGAAGGTGGCCGTACTGTTGGTGCTGGTGTTGTTGCAACTATCGTTGAGTAATCAACTGTTGTAATGCATTAAGCATTAAAAAAACCCGAGCTTAGCCTCGGGTTTTTTAATGCTTGTAATTTATGTAATGTGAAGGTGGCTCTTTTACCTTAGGCATCGATGCTTTGTAGCAATTATCGTTGAGTCATCAACTGTTGTAATGCATTAAGCATTAAAAAAACCCGAGCTTAGCCTCGGGTTTTTTAATGCTTGTAATTTATGTAATGTGAAGGTGGCTCTTTTACCTTAGGCATCGATGCTTTGTAGCAATTATCGTTGAGTCATCAACTGTTGTAATGCATTAAGCATTAAAAAAACCCGAGCTTAGCCTCGGGTTTTTTAATGCTTGTAATTTATGTAATGTGAAGGTGGCTCTTTTACCTTAGGCATCGATGCTTTGTAGCAATTATCGTTGAGTCATCAACTGTTGTAATGCATTAAGCATTAAAAAAACCCGAGCTTAGCCTCGGGTTTTTTAATGCTTGTAATTTATGTAATGTGAAGGTGGCTCTTTTACCTTAGGCATCGATGCTTTGTAGCAATTATCGTTGAGTCATCAACTGTTGTAATGCATTAAGCATTAAAAAAACCCGAGCTTAGTCTCGAGTTTTTAATGTCTGAAGTAAAGTTTAAGTATTAATGTTATCGCTGTAACAGAGTGGGAGCATGAACTTAATCAGTTAGTAACCAGCATTCTTACGTAATTCATCAAGCATATTTTGGTTACCCATCATTTCGTCAAGCGTTGCCCTGACTGCATTGCCAGAGCTGTTGTTATAAACTGATAGTAGATGCTGCGCCATTTGCTTCGTATAACCATCTTGTTTATTTTGAGCTTGGTAGTATTGCGCCATCAACCCTTGTGCAGCTAAGCGACGGATATAATCATTCGAGTCTTGCTCTAACAATTTTGTAAATTGCTCTGCAAGGCGGTAATCAAGTACCGGTGTTTGAGTTGATAACTCAATAGCTTGAATTTTAAATTTTTCATCACTACTGTTGTTCGCTAAATTTAAAATGTTACCTACTACTTCATAGTCATACTCAGGCATAGTAGATTTATTTAGAATATACATATTCATTTGCAGTTGGCTCAGTGCAGCTAACCTATTTAAATCAGAGATGCTTGGATCTAAAGTTTGCTCTCTTAATTGAGAGTTTATTTGTTTTGCATAATCAGGTTCTGATTTGATCCTTAAATCATAGTCTTCTGGTAAGTCTGCATAAAAGCTATAAAGAGGATTTTGCTCACGTCGTTTTTCATCTTCTTGCTGCTGTTTTTCCTCTAGTACGTCAAGAACAAGTTCCTTAAATTCGTCGGTATTTTGTTCTTGATAAGAGCCATTAGCGTGCAGTGTTAAGTTTGCTACTTTGCGTTGTAGCGAACTTACTTTCTTGCTTAGTTCGTCAATTAAGGCTTCATTTGATTGCTGATATTCTGCAGGAGTACTAATAGAAACTGTGGGGCTTAGCTGTTGCTGCTTGGGTTTATTAAGCGAACTGGGCTGATCTTTAAAAAATGTCCCGTAGCATGAAATTACCAAGGCAAGTGTTGCTATAGTAATCGCAATAGTTCCTTTGTTTATAGTCATAAAATAATCTGCCTCTAAAATGGGTAATTTATCTGTTTTCGAAATATAAGTCTGTTAAAAAAAGTGTTAAATGAGGATGAAATATACAAGTTAATTAAGAAGGCGGGGCGTGAGTGGCGAAATACGGTGTTTAAATTGGCTATAAGCGCTAGACCTAAGCCTAGCGCGTAAAGCTTAATGCGATTTTGCGTATTGCTCAGCTTGCTTCCACACTCTTAGTGTATTGCCGCTTAAAATCTTTTTAATATCGGTATCACTGTAACCTCTGTCTATCAAACCTTGAACTAGGTTAGGGTAGCTAGATACATCCTTTAAGCCGATAGGCAGTGAGTCACCTACACCGTCGTAATCAGAGCCAATACCAACATGATCGATACCAATTAGCTTCACAACGTGATCAATATGATCAAGCACTTGCTCAAGGCTAGCAAATGGAAATGGATTTTTAGCGCGGTACATAGCATCAAAATCTTTAGCTACTTTTTTGCCTTCTTCAGTAATTGTTTGCTTTTTACTTTTGAATTGATCGTACCAACTTCCGGCTTTTGAAGTAACAAAACTTGAGCCAAAGTTAATTTGAATCACACCACCGTTCTTCTTAAGGGCTAACAGCATGTCGTCATTCATATTACGCTCAAAACCAGGCGTATATTTACGTAGTGAAGAGTGTGATGCAATAACGGGTGTGTTAGACAACTCCATTACTTGATAAAATGCATCATCCGAAATATGCGATACATCAATCAGCATGCCGATGTTATTCATCTCTTTTACTAGCTCTTTACCGAATGGGCTTAAGCCTTTCCACTTGCGACGAATATCGTATGATGAGTCAGAAATATGATTGCTTTGCGAGTGAGCTAGGGTGATGTAACGCACGCCACGATCAAAAAAGTGTTGTAGGTTTTTCATTTCGCCCTCGATAGGCGATCCGTTTTCCATACCCATGGCAATCGACATTTTACCTTGCGTAAATTGTGCTTCTATATCGCTTGTTGAGCTGGCAATGGCAAACTTATCTGGAGCACGAAACGCAATCGCTTCCATACCATCAATTAATTGATTCGCTAATTGAAAGCTTTTTCCTTTGCCTTCAAACTCTAAATGAGCAGGAATATAAATCGACATAAATGGCGCGTTTAAACCGCCTTTTACTGCACGAGGGTAATCAAAATCGCCGCCATCAGTGGCTTTAGTTACATCCGCCCATTTATCATGAATGCGGTAAGGCACATCAATGTGGGTGTCGATTAAAATGGTATCGTGAGCAAGCTTGATTGCTTTATCTGAAGGGGGGGCCGTCGTTGCTTGTGCTCCAGCAACGGTTAGTGCAATGGCGCTAAGTGCTAAACGTAATTTCATGTTCTTACCTATTTTATTATAATAATGCTAATGATTGTAACAACAATTGATTCGTCCTGCCTACTATCCGTTTATCCTCTTTTTTAGCCATTAATCACTTATTACCCTTCGGTATCAAATGTAATCGTTATAGTCCTAGTCAACAAAGACTCAGTATGCGTCTAAGGCGTACTGCAATTTAAGGGACATAACTATGCAAATTACTATAAAAAATCAGCCAGGCAAACTATCTTTTAAACCAATTTTAGCAACATTATTATTGGTTTTTTCATCAATCAGTTACGCAGATGAAATAGATGAAACCGATTCAGTGCTTCAATTCCATGAGGGTTTTTCTGTTGACTTTCAAACAGCCAAAATTAAAGACGTGTTTGATGGGAAAGGTGTTGGCATTAATTACCAAGCTTCATTAGGCAAACTTTCAAAAGATCAGCTCAATGGTAAGGTTGATCTTTATGGGCGCTTACAGCATCAAATAAATAAGGATGGTGATAAAGCTAATTTAACTCAAACCGAAATCACTCTAGGGGTTAATTGGGCATATTCAGACAAAGCACATTTTTATATTGAAAGTGCATTAATGAAGCAGCAACTCGATATTAATAATCACGTAGGTTCTCAAACATTTGATATAACTCGTGTGGGTGGCAAATATAATTTTTATAAGGATTTTGTGCTGAATACAGCACTAGAGCATCGCGATGCGTTAAAAAGTGAGACTGGTTATAAGTTCGCACTGGAAACAACGAAAGCCAAATATGCCTTATTTAGCGCAGGTTACCTAAGTGTTGGCAATAATCAATCACTGTTTTTTACTGTGGTATCAAAATTTTGAGTAGTAACTTAATCGGTCTTGGGTACAATGCTCTGTATTATCAAAGGAGTGTACCCATGCGAAGTTATTGGTATTGCCAGTTGTTGGTTTTTACTTGTATTGTGCTTATAAACTATAGCTTAGGAGTTGCGATATTAAATACAGCATCAGAGCACCATGCTAATTTGCTTTTAAGAACTGTCTCACATGCATCTGTATTTGTGTTATTGACCCATTTTATCCTTTACACCTTAGGTAACCGGTTGTGTGGTAAGTTAAAAATAGCACGACTCAATATTTTTTTGCTAAGTGTGTTATCTATTCCGTTAGCATTAATACAGACTCTGAATGTAGGTTATTTTACGCCTTTCATTTTACCTGAGAGCGCTTCGAGTATGAGCATACAAATATATGGAGAAGCAACGGTAGATTTAAATGAGCAACAGTTTACCGGAGTGTTCTCAAGCTTTTTTAATGCGTTAGTAATGAGTTTAATATGGAGTGGTTGTTACTTAGCGGTAGTATCGCGAAGAGAAAAAAAACTTATTATGAGTCAGCTGAAAGAGCAGCAACTTGAAAACCTTAAAAGCCAAATCAATCCTCATTTTTTATTCAATACCTTAAACTCAATTCGTGGCATGATTTACCAAGATCAAGATAAAGCCGCTGATATTGTTACCCAGCTTTCTGAGCTATTTAGATATAACCTCACCACAGATTTACAAACCCACGTCAATTTTGAACAAGAGTGGACGGTATGCGAACATTATTTGGCGATTGAAAAAGTACGGTTTGGTAAACGGCTTTTAGTCACAATGCAGTGTGATGACGCGTTAAAAAAAGTCGTATTACCGAGTATGGCTTTATTAACTTTAATCGAAAACGCGACAAAGCACGGCATTGCCCATTTAGTAGAGGGTGGAGAAATAAAAGTAGATGTAGTAAGAACAGGGGAAACAGTCACGATTACAGTGAATAACCCTTTTGATGAAACGAAACTTAAGTCCGGCACCAAATTGGGGTTACAGAATATTCAATCAAGACTTGAGCTGATGTTTGCACAACATGGTAAGTTGCTCATTAAAAAACAGAGCGGACAGTTTAATGCAACTTTGGAGGTGCCCTATGCAACATAATAAGCCGACCATAACAGCATTAATAGTCGATGATGAGCTACTTGCTCGAAATGAGTTAGCTCGGTTATTAAAGCCTTATAAGCACATAGATATAATTGATGAGGCTGAAAATATTTGCCATGCTTATGAATTAATAAAAAAGCATAAGCCTGATGTTGTTTTTCTTGATATTGAAATGCCGGGCGGCACAGGTATTGAACTTGCGGAGCAGCTAGCAGGTGAGACTAATATAATATTTTGCACAGCGTATAACGAGTTTGCTGTAGATGCCTTTAGCCTTAATGCCGTTGATTATTTACTAAAGCCTATTGTAAAAGAGCGTTTAGAAGGCACCTTAGAAAAGTTGGAAGGGCAACTGACACAGCGCCCTATTAGTTACTTAGAAGATAACTTTAAATTGATGGTTAAATTTTCTGAGAACATGAAAATTATCCAATTGGCAGACATTTTAAGGTTTGAAAGTATTGGTAATCATGCAGCGATTTATACTGCTTTCGGGAAGGCCTATATTCATAGCTCTTTAACTAAAATTGAAGCTCGCTTAAATCCAGATTACTTTTTACGAGCAAGCCGCAGTGACATAATACGACTAGACGCGATAATGGAACTTGAAGAAACTATAAATTATGGGCTTTTGGCAAAGCTCCGTAATGGTGCACAAGTTGAAATATCTCGTCGTCAAGCAAGTAAGTTAAAGCAACAATTAAGCTTTAATCTATAGCTATTGTTGCAAATGTTGCTCTTCACTTTGCATAGCTTTGAATTCGTTTTTCGAGATTATGGTGACCGATTCGTGCAGTTCAGAGAAAAACACCATAGCTTCGCCGCTTTTTAATTGCTGATTTACTTGCGCCACTTTACTTTCAATACTGAATTCTTGTTCGCCATAATCTGTGCCTTCACGCAGTACATAGCTTTCAATTAGGTTGTACAGTGTGTCTTTATCAAGTTGTTCAAAAGGAATAATCATAGTCACTCATTATCAGTGTTATTAAATACACATTGCTTAAAATAGTCAGGCACTACTTGCTCTAGCCAATACACGGGCTTGAGTGGATTGTTACCGCTAATAAAGCCAACGTGGCCGCCTTTTTCAGAGATACGCAGCGTAACATGCTCACTTACATCCTGACTACTTGGAACCGCTTTAATCGACAGCATAGGGTCGTCTTTGGCATGAATAATTAGTGTAGGTGTCGCAATATCTTTTAAGTAGGGCATCGCACTGGCTTTTTTGTAGTAATCGTGTGCATTCTCAAAGCCATGCAACGGTGCTGTAAGCTGGTTATCGAACTCTAATAAATCGTCAATTTCCATTAATTGATCAGTGGTGATCGGTATCTGTTGTTTAATTTGCGGTAATTTACGTTGCATCGACTTTTTCATTCGATCGAGCAAATATTTTTGATAAATTTTACCTAAGCTTTTACGAATAACATCACTAGATGATGATAAATCATAGGGCGCAGATATCACGGCAGCTGCGTTAAGCGGGCAGTGAATGTTTTCTTCGCCTAAATACTTAGCCAGTACATTACCACCCAATGAAAAACCCACCGCTACAATAGGGCGATTTGGAAACTGTTGTTTTAAATGATTTATAAAAAAAGCTAAATCGGCGGTGTCGCCACTATGGTAGGCTCTTGGTAAGCGGTTTACTTCGGTTGAGCAGTTTCTAAAGTGCATCAATACGACAGCAAAGCCTTGCTTTTTTAATGCCTTCATCATGCCTTTGGCATAAAAACTGTTGATATTGCCTTCAAGTCCATGAAGTACCACTGCGAGTGGTGCTTTTTCGTTATGCGGGAGTGACCAAGCAAGCTCAATAAAGTCTCCGTCGGGCGTATCAAGTTGCGCAAGTTCGTAGCGAGTATGATGAAAAGGGCGGAAAAAACGCGGTATTATGGTTTGAACGTGTCGGTTGGTCATCCACCATGCGGGTTTGAACTTAGGGATCATGTCTGTACTACGCACTTTGCAATTAACGAAGCGCTAGTGTAGCAAATTTTTTATATTTAAAAATAAAAAGCGCCTAATCAGTAAACTAATAAGGCGCTTTGTGCGTCGTGCTTAATGCTGTTCTTTAATATCTGCATCGTGTACTTTTTTCATGAAAAAATACACAAAGAAAAGGCATAAACTAATAACGACGCCTAAAAATCCAAATGATAAAAATAGTACTGGGTCGCTAAAAAAATCTCTAAAGAATACGTCCATAATTGCCTCCTGATGTCTATTAGGTAATCATAGGCTGGCTCAGTGGTACTTGATATGATCCAGATCAAGCTATTTTACAGATTATAAAATGGGCAATGCAGATGTTGATTTTGATCAATAAAGTTAAGTCGATTTTGCACTTTTTAGTAAATTATCTGCGATTTTTTAATCACTTTTATAATAAAGATGGTCAGCAAAGTTCAGCTTTGAATAACCGTTGCTTTGTTTTAGGTTAAATAAAATAAACCTGGTGTTAAATATATTTGACATGGATAAAAAGTGAACTTATAGTTTAAAAGTCAAAAATATTTTACTTGGAGTTAGCTTTATATGACTCGTTCAGAGCACTTTAAAGAACTTTTACAAAGCATAAGTTTTAGAGAACTGACGCTGAGTATCGATTTACTAGTAAGCGTGTACATATCTTACTTTTATGTAAACAGCCTAATGAATGCGAGTACGCAGCAGCTTAGTTCTGTTTCTTGGTTATCTGGCTTATTGCTACAGGTGTTAATTTATTCTGTGATACTTATAGTATTGAGCTATTTATTACTTACATTTATCAGTGATAATGAATTAAATCAGCCACCTGATGTGAGAGAAAAGCAAATAAATTTAGTGGGTTATAAATACAAGGCCATAATCTTACAGGCGGGAATTTGTGTTGCTATTTTTCAATATCAAATTGAAGCTAATAACTGGGGCCCAGCTATCGAATATAATATTCCATATTTACCAATGCATATCATGGTAGGCGCTTTTTTGATTGCCGAAATAGTCAATTACATAGCGCAGCTTTATAAAGGCAGAACGGGTGATATCTATGAGTGAGTATGCAATAACTAACTCTATTCGAACATTACGCTTTTTACGCGATGAAATGACGCAAAAGCAGTTAGCAGATGCTATTGGCGTAACGCGGCAAACGGTAATGGCAATTGAGGCAAATAAATATTCACCCACTTTAGAGGTGGCTTTTAAAATTTCTTTAGTTTTTAACTTACCTTTAGAAGAGGTATTTCAATACAAAACTAAAGATATATAGCTTGGTGTATAAAAGTAAACCAAAGTAACCATGTATATAAGAGCTAATATTCATAATATAAATGGCTTTATGATCTGATGAAATTAATAGTGAAAAATTATGACAAATATTTATCGCTGTTATTGGGCGTTGCACAAGGTGTTAAATTCATACTATTAACTTCATCAATCAATATTATTTGTTGCTGCTTTTCTAATTTTAGCTCGGCACCGAGAAGTGCTTTTCGAATTGCGGCGTAATCTGTAATCTCGGCTTGATTGGCTTTTAAGTAGGCACGTGTGGCTCGTAGAGGCTTCAATGCCAGCTTATCAAACTCACTAATTGATTGTTCAAGCTTGTTTAGCTGTGTTTGGTTAATAGCTAGATTGAGAGAATCTAAGTAATACAGCAACAAGCATAGGTTGACGTTTTTACCTAGCTGGTTTTGATAATCCAACAGGCGCGTTTGCATGTCACCTTTGCTATAAAGGTTACATGCAAACTGCCAAAAATCGTTGCTTTTAAGCAAGTTCATCGGCGAATGCCTGCTCTTTTTGTTCCATTTCTTCAAGGGCCATAAGTAGCTCTTCTTCAACATCGTTAAGCTTAGGCGTAAGTGTGGCTTGTTTAGTAATTAACTCTTTAAGCTTGCCTTTATTTTCGTCGTTATAGAGAGTGTTATCGCCTAGCGCCTCTTCAACGTCAGCTAGTTCTGCAGCAAATTTATCTAATTGCTTTTCAAGTTTTTCAATTTGCTTTTTCAGCGGCTGAATCGCTTTTCTAAACTCGGCTTCTAAGCGCTTTTGCTCTTTACGGTTAACTTGTGAATGGGCTTTTGGCTCTTCGTCGGTGTCGTTTTTAGCGGCTTCTTTATTAGCATTAAGCAGCCACTGATAATATGCATCTAGGTCGTAGCCAAATTGGGTGACCTCGCCATTATCAACTAAATAAAATTCATCGGCGGTATTTTTAAGCATATGGCGATCATGCGATACCGTGACCATAGCGCCTTCAAAGCCTTGTAATGCCATAACTAAAGCGTGGCGCATTTCTAAATCAAGGTGGTTGGTTGGCTCATCGAGTAGTAGTAAATTTGGTTTTTGATAAACCAACATAGCCAGTACTAAACGGGCTTTTTCACCGCCAGAAAAGGGAGCTACAGGATCGAGTGCTTTATCGCCTACAAAGGCAAAACCGCCTAAAAAGTCACGCAATGATTGTTCGCTGGCTTTAGGGTTTAAGCGTTGCAGGTGAGTGACGGCACTGGCTTTTAAATCTAGAGACTCCAGTTGATGCTGCGCAAAGTAGCCAATGTTTAAGCCTTGATGCTGAAACACTTCACCTGCTTGAGGTTGTAAGTCACCTGATAGTAATTTAATCAGTGTTGATTTACCTGCGCCATTTCTACCCAGTAGTGCAATACGGCTGCCTGGTACTAAGTTCAGCTTAATGCTGTTTAAAATGGTGACATCGCCATAACCGGCTTTGGCTTTGTCGAGTGTCATTAGCGGATTGGGCAGGGCGGTTGGCTCAGCAAATTCAAAATCAAATGGCGAGTCAGCATGTGCTGGGGCAAGTTTTTCCATGCGCTCTAGCGCTTTAACACGGCTTTGTGCCTGTTTGGCTTTACTGGCTTTGGCTTTAAAGCGGGTAATGAACTGCTCAAGATGCGCTATTTGTTCTTGTTGTTTTTCAAACATGGCTTGCTGCTGCAATAGGCGCTCAGCTTTTTGGCGTTCAAACTGCGAGTAGTTACCTTTGTACACATTAATAAGTTGTTTATCTATATGCCAAATTTGATCGACCACAGCGTCTAAAAACTCACGGTCATGAGAAATAAGTACTAGCGTGCCGGTGTAGGCACGTAAAAAACGCTCGAGCCAATACACGGCATCTAAATCAAGGTGGTTTGTTGGCTCATCCAGTAACAGTAAGTCGGCATCGCGAATAAGCGCTTGGGCTAAGTTTAAGCGCATGCGCCAACCACCCGAAAATGCACTTACCGGGTTTTCTATTTGATTATTAGCAAAGCCTAAACCATGTAACAGCTCACCTGCCTTGGCTTCTATGCTATAGCCTTTAATGTTTTCAAGCTGAATATGCACTTTAGCTTGAGTGTCGCCATCGTGATTTTGCTCGGCTTCACGCAACGCAATTCTTAGTGCGTAGTATTCAGGGTGGCCTTGCAGTACGTAATCTATGGCGCTTATTTCAAGGGCGGGGGTTTCTTGCTTTACTGAGGCCAGTGACCAATCTTTAGGAATACTGCAATTACCGCCATCTAACGAAAGCTCAGACTTTAATAAACTAAATAGCGTTGACTTACCACAGCCATTGGCACCAACAAGGCCTACTTTGTGCTCTGGAAATAATGTAGCCGATGCATTTTTTAATAAAGCTTTGCCACCGCGAAGCAGTTCTATTTCTGAGATTTGGATCATAAATACGTTACTTTACTGTGCCTTGATTGAATTGCCGCCATTATAACACGGATCTTATTAGCCATATCAATCGTATCAAGTAGGCAAATATTGCGATAAAATAACGTCAGTCAAAATGGTAGGAAAAGCGAAGTGAAACATAAAAAACGATTTATTGCTGGAGCAACGTGTCCTGAGTGTAAAACTATGGATATGTTAATGCTTTACAAAGAGCACGACGTAGAAAAAGTTGAATGTATGCAATGTGGTCATAAAATGGCTCAACCAGAGCAAGCAGTACAGGCATCAACACGCCAATTTGAACAGATCATTGGCGTGTTTAATCCAGGCGACTAGTGCCTTGTTAGTGCTGCTTAATAATGCGGCGGCGGTGGCTCTGGCATATTCGACATCATAGGCTGTGATGACTGCGACTCTTTAAGTTTTTCAGCCAGCAACTCGGTTTGGCGCTTTATTTTTGCCATCTGTTGCTGGTGAACTTTTATTTCATCATTTAAAATTTCAATCGTTTCGTCTTGAAAAGCCACTTTAGCCTCAAGCTCCATTAACCGATGTTCAATTGTGTTCATTTGGTTCTCGTATAATAAAGCGCTCAGCGATTCCGCTTGAGCTTTCAGTTAACAATGATTTACCGTTATCTGTAAATGTCACATCAAGTACCACTGCCGATTTTGGCTTACTGCCTTCTCTTGGGGTCACTTGCCATGTTTGAATTTTTTCACCACTGTTTAGCTGCCATAAATCCACTCGTTTGTTGGGTGAACCGGTTGCTAATAAAGTGCCTTGGTCGTTAAAGCGCACCGCAGTAAAAATTTTCTGACGCGCAATATACTTTAGTTTACTAACAAGGTCACCTGTAGTCAGCTTCCATACATTTGCTTGTGCCATACTGTCGGCGGTAAAAGCATAACGTCCTTGAGGATCTAAAGCGACTTGGGTTACTCGGGTTGGGTGATTAAAGCGATGGATAACTTGTCCACTTTGGGTATCCCATAAGTAGGCCACATAATCGTTTGAGCCGCTCAATGCATAGCGCCCATTAGGTGATAGGTCTACGGTGTTTACTTTATCTTGGTGGCCTAAAAATTCAATGCGTCTGCCAGTGTTAAGGTTTATAAATACCACAACGCCATCGCTGCGCCCGTAAATAACACTGTTGCCTTGGTTACTAATGGCAATATCGCGGATGCTGGCTTTTTGTATTTTGTAAAAGCCTTTATTTTTGCCTGAGGCTATATCCCAAACGGCAAAGGTGGTTTTTTCGGCGGTAACAGCCACGCTATTATCAAAAGCAATGGCTACGGCATAAACTAAGCTATCTTCAGCCTGTTGTTGAAACCATTGGCATTTAAGCGCTTGCTGTTGATTATCCCAAAGGGCGACCCCATGATTGATAGAAGACACTAAGCTGTATTGACCATCATGCGATAGTGCGGATGAGAAAGCACCTTGTGCTGTGTGCTCAAAACTAGCCACTGCTTGTTGTTTTTCATCACTACATGCAATTGTTAATAAACAGCAGGTAGCAACTAAAAAAGTACGAAATAACGACATATTACAGGTATTTCCTCTTAACTCTTCGTGACTGAGAGGTTAGACTAGGTTGCGAAAAACGCCTAGGTTGTTTGTCTAATCACTGGATATGTTTTTAGTTTAGCTATTAAACAAGCAGCCTACCATGTAGGCCGTTAATCTTTAACTAGTAATATTACAATAAATGACAACTGCAAAGTGTGTCGGAGATTTAAAATGAGAAAGACGATTAAATTGTCATTGATTGCAGCGTCAGTTTTAGCGCTTACAGCTTGTAATCAAGAAGCAAAAAAAGAGCAAGCAGACGTTAAGCTAGATACTGTAGCGCAACAACAAGCATACGGTATTGGTGCATCTGTAGGTAACTTTTTAAATAAAGACCTAGCAGATAAAAAAGAGATTGGTATCGAATTAGATCAAGCATTATTAATGCGTGGCTTTGAAGATGCACTTGCTGGTAATGCTAAAATTGACGAAGAGAAAATTCGTGAAGTATTAACAGCATTAGATGAGTCAGTGCGTACTAAACAAGAAGAAAAAGCAAAAGTAGAGTCTGAAAAAAGCAAAGTTGAGGGTGAAAAATACCTAACTGAGAATGCTAAAAAAGAAGGCGTAATGGTTACTGAGTCTGGTTTACAGTACGAAGTAATGAGCGAAGGCGAAGGCGCTAAGCCAGTAGCGACTGACGTAGTTAAAGTGCATTATAAAGGTACTCTTTTAGACGGTACTGAATTTGATAGCTCTTACTCACGCAACGAGCCAACAACTTTCCCACTAAACCGTGTTATTCCTGGTTGGACTGAAGGTTTACAACTTATGACTGTTGGTTCTAAGTACAAATTTACCATTCCTTCAGATCTTGCTTACGGTGATCGTGATTTAGGTAAAATTCCTGCTAATTCAACACTTATTTTTGAAGTTGAATTATTAGAAATTCAAAATGATGCAGAAGCTGCCGCTGCAGAATAAGTATTTATATAAAACAAAAAAGGGACCTTAGGTCCCTTTTTTATTGCACTGAATAACTAATTAGTCAGTGTGGTTAGAATATAAGTTATCAATTAACTCATCTTCGAGTGCAAAGCGCGCTTCGAGTGCTTCACCAATAACCGATAGGTCATTATCAAATCCTACTAACAAATCTTCTGCGTCTACTTCAGCGTATTTGTCATTGAAATCTAGAGCAATGTCAGTGGTATCAGAAATACGTGGGTATATAGTATTTGCTAGTTGTTGGCTTTCTAAGCCTTTCTTTTCGCAAGCTTTAGCAATATCGTCGTACACTTCAAAGTGGCCGGCCGATAGGTAATCCATTAAGATTTGGCAAAATGCTTGAATTTGTGATGGTTCAGGCAAAGATTGATCTTTTTTCTCGTAAGGTGAAAAGCCTGCAATTTTACAATAAAGTACAATCAGCTCTTGGCGTTCGTTCAACCAATTGTCGATGACCGTATGGCTACCCCCCCACTTTTGTTGAGCTTTTTCTACACGCTTCAGCATAATTCTTCTCCTAAGCTGGGTTGGATTTTTAATTGGTAATAAAGTTTCTATCATCCAAGATATATTTAATTGGCGTGTATATCAACAAGTAAAATAGATGTAGTACCACAGAGGGTTTTGTTTAAGGTATAAGTTGTAAGTAATTTATTTCAGGCAAGAAAAAACCACCTGTTACGGTGGTTTAATTTCTTTATTAGACTTGTTTAAACAAGCATTCTTATTTTTATTAGAGATTTTTATTATTTTTGTATTAACAATTTTTGTTATTGTTTTGTTAACGCGGGAGTAACAATACCAAGCTTTTTTAAATGTTGCAAATAGTTTAATGAAAAGTTTTTATTATTAACGTTTGTTTGGTTGTTTTATATACAAAACGAAATGAAAACTAAAAATTACTTGATCTAGCGCTACTCTAAGGCGATTTAATCGCTTAGCGATAGAGGGGGCGCAAATATGGTGGTACAATCTTGCACAATTTCTAAAAGCCCTAGGACTCTATACGCTATGAGCGAATTAAAAAACGACCGTTATTTACGTGCCCTTGCCAAGCAACCTGTTGATGTCACGCCAGTATGGATGATGCGTCAAGCAGGGCGTTATTTACCTGAATACCGTGCTACACGTGCACAAGCGGGCGATTTTATGAGCCTGTGTAGAAATGCAGAGTTAGCCTGTGAAGTAACATTACAGCCTCTGCGCCGTTACCCATTAGATGCCGCTATTTTATTTAGTGATATTTTAACTATTCCCGATGCAATGGGATTAGGCTTGTACTTTGAAACGGGTGAAGGCCCTAAGTTTGAACGCCCAATTTCATCTTTAGCTGATGTTAAAAAAATTCCTAAACTCGATCCTACCGATGAGCTTGGCTATGTAATGAACGCCGTGAGCACCATTCGTCGTGAACTTAAAGGTGAAGTGCCATTAATTGGTTTCTCGGGTTCGCCTTGGACACTTGCAACTTACATGGTTGAAGGTGGAAGCAGTAAAGTTTTTGGTAAAATCAAAAAAATGGCCTTTGCTGAGCCACAAACACTGCATTTATTGCTTGATAAGCTAGCTGATTCAGTGATTGATTACTTAAACGCGCAAGTTAAAGCGGGTGCGCAATCGCTAATGATATTTGACTCATGGGGCGGGGTATTGAGCCCACGTGACTACAATGAGTTTTCACTGCAGTATATGCATAAAATCGTTGATGGCTTAATTCGCGAAAATGACGGCCGTAAAGTACCCGTTACTTTATTCACTAAAAATGGTGGCCAATGGATTGAAGCGATTGCAGCAACAGGTTGTGATGCAGTAGGCCTAGATTGGACTATTAATATTGGTGATGCTAAACGTCGTGTTGGCGATAAAGTGGCGCTACAAGGCAATATGGACCCATCAATGCTTCACGGCACGCCAGATCGTATTCGCCAAGAAGTGGGTACTATTTTAGAAGACTTTGGTACAGGCAATGGTCATGTATTTAACTTAGGTCATGGTATTACACCAGATGTTGACCCAGAAAATGCCGGTGTATTTATTAACGCCGTGCATGAGCTAAGTGCGCAATATCATAAGTAAGTTATGAACTCACAATAAAAAGCCCGCTAATTAGCGGGCTTTTTTTTGCAAACTGTTTTACTTAAGTTTTTACTTAAACAAGCGGTTTAAGCCATTTAATGCCGCAACTCGATAAGCTTCTGCCATTGTTGGGTAGTTAAACGTAGTATTTACAAAGTAGTCGATGGTATTGCCACCATTTTTTTGTTCCATTATAGCTTGGCCAATGTGAACAATCTCAGAAGCACGCTCACCAAAGCAATGCACGCCAAGTACTTCTTTGGTTTCTGTATGGAACAATATTTTTAAACTACCCACATCGGTACCTGCAATTTGCGCACGGGCTAAGTGTTTAAATTGCGCACGCCCCACTTCATACGGTACTTTTGCGGCAGTTAATTGCTGCTCTGTTTTACCAACAGAACTCATTTCAGGAATAGTATAAATACCGGCTGGAATATCAATAATCAGCTTTTCATCGCAGTTACCAGAAGCAATGGCATCTGCGGCAATTCGACCTTGGTCAAATGCAGCACTAGCAAGGCTTGGGTAGCCAATAACATCGCCTACTGCGTATACATTGTCTATTTCTGTTTGGTAGGTTTCGTTTACTTTTACTTGTCCGCGGCTATCTGCTTTTAAGCCAATCGCTTCTAAATTCAGTGTATCGGTATTACCAGTACGGCCATTGGCAAATAAAATACAGTCAGCCTTTACACGTTTACCTGATTTTAAATGCATAACAACACAGTCATCGCGGGTTTCAATGCGATCAAATTCTTCGTTATGACGAATAACAATGCCACTATTCCAAAAGTGATAGCTAAGCGCATCAGATATTTCAGCATCCATAAACGCAAGTAGGCGATCGCGAGTATTTACTAAATCAACCTTTGCACCTAGCCCTTTAAAGATAGATGCGTATTCACAGCCAATTACACCCGCGCCGTATATAAGTACGCGATGAGGATCGTGTTCAAGGCCTAAAATTGTGTCACTTTCATAAATACGCGAATGGGTGAAATCAACACCTGGTGGGCGATAAGGGCGTGAGCCGGTAGCAATAACAATAGTTTGTGCAGTTAGGCGTTCAGTTGAACCGTCATTACGTCTAATTTCAATAGTGTGCTTATCAACAAAGCTAGCATCGCCTTGAAACATATGAATGCGGTTACGATCGTAAAAGCTGCTGCGTAAGTTTGATTGCTTTGAAATTACCGAGCTGGCATGGCGTAAAATATCTGGAAAAGTAAGTCTTACTGGGCGCTCACCTACGTTAAACAAAGGGTTTGCTTTGTATTCGATATAGCGACTAACCGAATGGCGAAGTGCCTTTGAAGGAATGGTTCCCCAGTGAACACAACCACCACCAACAGCAGTTTGGCGTTCAATAACCGCTACTTTTTTGTTACTTTTAGAGAGGTTCATAGCGGTCCCTTCACCGCCAGGACCCGTGCCAATAATGATTGCATCATATTGGTAGCTCACGGGTACTTTTTTCTTTTCTGGTTGTTTGGCCACAGCCACTCCTATTTTAACTAAAAGAGGCTTTTAATAACCTCGCATTAAGTGCTAGCCATGCCTGTTTTTGTGTTTCCCAGGCGGCTTCAAGCTCGTGATATTGTGCCATTAATGCCGAGCATTCACACTGCTTTGCCATATTATTTTTTTTAGCTTCCAACACTTGTTTTTGTAATGAGCAATAATTTTGCAGCTTTTTAAGCAACAAATCGTACTCTTGTTGTAATAATGTAAGCTTATCTTGCGCTAAAGGCAATTTTGCAAGGCGACCTTGTGTTTTGCTCATTAAGGTTTCTGCTTTAGCTTTTTCAATGCGCTCAACCGGTGTACGCTTTAATTTACTCGCTAAACCAATGGCAGCGAGTGAGCGGATCATCCATTTTGTTGGGTCGTAATGAAACCATTTAATGCCATTACGGTAATCGCTGGCAAAAATATGATGGAAGTTATGATAACCCTCACCGTAGGTAAATAGTGCTAAAAAGCCATTGTCTCTCGCGGTATTTTTTTCAGTGTAAGGACGTGAACCCCAAATGTGTGCTACTGAGTTAATAAAAAAGGTAAAGTGCTGACTCAGCACTAAACGCAATAAGCCTGCTAACAGTAACATGCCCCATACATCACCAAGCATTAAGCCGAGTACTAGCGGTAAACCAACATTCATGGCAATTACCAATTTTAAGTAATGCTTGTGCTGCCACATAACAATTTTATTTCGCTGTAAATCACGACAGTTGCTGTAATCATCGTAGCTGTCGCCTTGGTAGTCGCGAAGCATCCAGCCAATGTGACTGTACCAAAAGCCATTAGTGGCGGCATAAGGGTCTTTAACTGGGTCATCAACTTGACCATGGTGAATTCGATGATCGCTACTCCAATGCAGCGCACTGTTTTGTAGCGCAAAGGCACCACCAAGGGCAAAAATAAATTCAACCACAGGGTGAGCGTTGTAAGTTTTGTGCGCCCATAAACGATGGTAGCCCGCGGTGATCGATAATCCTGCAAAAAACATGCAAGCTACAAAAGCAACCCACTGCGTGCCTGTAAAGCCATAGTTAAACCCATACCAAGGTACAAGTGTAATAGCAGCCAAAAACGTCAGGCTAAAGAAAAGGACGTTGGTCCATATAATCGGTGGTTTTTTCATGTTTCTCATTTCTCAGCGTACAACTGTACGCTAAAATAATATTTCAATCTGCTGCCGTCAAGTATTAGACTGTACTATTAGCTATTTTTTTAATTAAAAATTTATTACAAATTCACTCAGGGAGCTGTTGATGTCGGGTGTTAGAGCACAACAGAAACAAAAAACACGACAAGCATTAATTGAAGCTGCATTTAATCAACTTAGTGCTGATCATAGCTTTTCTAATTTAAGCTTGCGTGAAGTAGCACGCGAAGCTGGTATTGCGCCTACCTCTTTTTATCGTCACTTTAAAGATATGAACGAGTTGGGCTTAACCATGGTTGATGAAGCGGGTTTAACCCTGCGCCAGCTGATGCGCCAAGCACGCAGACGAATAGCCAGTGGTGGCAGTGTAATCAACACCTCTGTGGTTACTTTTATGGAGTTTATTGATAACTCAAGCAATCAGTTTAGACTTTTGTTGCGTGAACGCTCAGGTACCTCAAAAGCATTTAGAGCAGCAGTGGCACGTGAAGTAAAACACTTTATTTTAGAACTCGCACATTATTTAGAAAGTGAAACCCCCTGCGATGCTATTCATGCGTATATTCAGGCAGAAGCCATGGTTACTTTGGTATTTAATGCAGGCGCTGAAGCGCTCGATATTGAAGGTCAGCAACGCGATGAACTGATTGAGCGAGTTATATGGCAGTTACGTTATATTACGCGCGGCGCGTCAAATTACGTACGTGCTGAAAATAAAGAATAAATATTAAAAAAGTTAAAATAAGCGCTGTATTTTACAGCGCTTATTAATTTAAACCTGCTCTAGGTTTAAGTTGGATATTTTATTCTGCTATCCAATTTTGTTTGAATTTTAAATCCCCAGAAAGTCCCCTTTAATTATTTGTTTGGTATTTTTATGCTTGCGCCAACTGCGTTGCAATGATAAAAATAAGCCTCATTGGACACACACACAAGAAAACAGATGCAAACTATTCGCTTAATTACACTAAACCTAAACCTCTTACTGCTGTGGCAAGTGAGCGGGGATTAGTGTGTTTGCATTGAGTTAAACATTAAAAACCCCGCAACCGCGGGGTTTTTTTTATCTCGCTGCAGGGATAAATCGAAATTTGGGTAATACAGGAATTGAGGGGCAGTTATGCAACAGCAAGATAAAGTATGGATTTTTGATACCACCTTACGTGATGGTGAGCAGGCACTAAAAGCAAGCCTAACAGAAGACGATAAAGTTCAACTGGCGCATACCATTAGCCGCTTAAATGTGGATGTAATGGAAGTGGGGTTTCCGGTGTCGAGCCCAGCTGACTTTCGCTCAGTGCAACGTATTGCCACCGAGGTTAAAGGCCCTATTATTTGTGGCTTAGCTCGCTCGGTTGCCAAAGATATCGAGGCCTGTGGCGATGCGCTGCGCGCTGCACAGCAAAGCCGTATTCATACTTTTATTGCCACCAGCCCGCTTCATCTTGAACACAAGTTGCGTATGAGTCTTGATGATGCCACTGCAATGGCTGTTAAATCTATTAAATTAGCGCGTAACTATACCGATGATGTTGAGTTTTCGTGTGAAGATGCTGGGCGTACACCGCATTGGGATTTATGCAAAATTGTTGAGCAAGCAATTAACGCCGGTGCATCAACAATTAATTTGCCAGATACAGTCGGTTTTGTAACTCCAGATGAATACGCAGCAATGATCCGTCATTTAATGAATAACGTGCCAAATATAGATAAAGCGCGTTTAAGTGTGCATTGCCACAACGATTTAGGTTTAGCCGTTGCCAACTCGGTTGCTGCAGTACAAGCTGGTGCACGTCAAATCGAATGCACCATTAATGGTATTGGTGAGCGTGCGGGGAACTGCTCACTTGAAGAAGTGGCAATGATCATGAAAATGCGTAAAGACCACTTAAACGTATATACCGACATAAAAAGCGAAGAAATTTATCGCGCTTCTCGCCAGGTAGCCAAAATTTGTAATATGCCGGTACAGCCAAATAAAGCGATTGTTGGCGAAAATGCCTTTGCTCACAGCTCAGGTATTCATCAAGACGGTGTATTAAAAGCGCAAAACACTTATGAAATTATGTCACCAGAAAGTGTTGGCGTACCAAGTAATCAATTAAATATGACCTCACGTTCAGGCCGTCATGTTATAGAACACCGCTTAGAAGAATTAGGCTATCAAAAATCAGATTACGACATGGATAGCTTATACCAAAGTTTCGTTGCGCTGGCTGATCAAAAAGGCACAGTATACGACTACGACCTAGAGGCCATGATTTACTTTAATCAAATTAACGACAAAGACGAAAAGTACCAGTTAGAGTTTGTTAACTCTGCGTCTAATTCACAATCGGTGGCCAGCTCAACCATAGGCTTGCTGATTGATGGCGAAGCAAAACAAGAAGCCGCAACAGGTAATGGTCCAGTTGAAGCTTCGTTTGCTGCTATTGAGCGCTTAACAGGTATGAGCGTTGAAATGATTGAATACAATTTAGAGGCCACCGGCCAAGGTGCAAGCTCATTAGGACAAGTGAATATTATTGCTAAATATGATGGCCGTCCTTATCACGGTGCCGGTATTGCGGCCGATGTGGTCGAAGCCTCAGTACGCGCTATGGTTCGGGTTTATAACTTAATTTATCGAGCACAAAAAGTGTCTGATTTAAAACAACAAAGGAAAGCAGGATGAGTAAAACACATTACAGCGTTGCCGTATTAGCGGGCGACGGTATTGGCCCAGAAGTTATGGCAGCTGCAGAGCAAGTGCTTGATGCAGTAAGTGATAAGTTTGGTTTTACTCTGAACCGTGAACACCACGCGATTGGCGGAGCAGCGATTGAAGAGTTTGGCAAAGCCCTTCCTGATACCACTTTAAAAGCGTGTGAAAACGCCGATGCTATTTTATTTGGCTCCGTGGGTGGTCCTAAGTGGGAACATTTACCACCTAATGACCAACCGGAGCGCGCGTCACTGTTACCACTGCGCAAGCACTTTGGTTTGTTTTGTAACTTACGCCCTGCTCAGTTATTACCCGCATTAAGCGCTGCATCACCACTACGTGCTGATATTAGCGAAAAAGGCTTTGATATTTTATGTGTGCGCGAGCTAACGGGTGGTATTTATTTTGGTGAGAAAGGCCGCAGTGGCGAAGGGGCAGAAGAAACTGCATTTGATACGCAAACTTATTCACGTAAAGAGATAGAGCGTATTGCACGTTTTGCTTTTGAGGCCGCTAAGTTGCGCAGCAATCATGTGACCTCGGTTGATAAAGCCAATGTTTTAGCATCAAGCGTTTTATGGCGCGAAGTGGTAACCGAAGTGAGTAAAGACTTTCCAGAAGTGAGCTTAGATTACATTTATGTAGATAACGCAGCAATGCAGCTGGTTAAGCAACCTAGCCAATTTGATGTATTACTTTGCGATAATTTATTTGGTGATATTTTATCGGACGAGTGCGCGATGATCACCGGTTCAATGGGTCTATTACCTTCGGCTAGCTTAAATCAATCAGGCTTTGGCTTGTATGAACCCGCGGGTGGCTCAGCGCCCGATATCGCCGGAAAAGGGGTCGCTAACCCTATTGCACAAATTTTAAGTGCCGCATTAATGTTACGTTATTCATTAGGACAAGATGAAGCGGCTCGCACCATTGAAAAAGCAGTTGCAGAGGCGGTTGAAGCGGGTGTAGGGACGCCTGATATTTATCCGCAGGGCGGCTATACCACCACCGATGTTGCAGCGGCTATCGTTTCACGCATTTAATTATTAAAGCCACAGCACCGTTAGGCTGTGGCTCAATCAGATCAGGGAGTTAGCAAGTGGCTCAAACTTTATACAATAAAATTTGGCAAGCACACACGGTTGCCAGCATCAACGAGCAAACCGATTTACTTTATATTGACCGTCATTTAGTACATGAAGTGACGTCGCCACAAGCATTTGCAGGTTTACGTGAAAAAAATCGTAAAGTGCGCTGTCCAGAAAAAACTATTGCCACCATGGATCATAATGTTTCAACTAAAAGCCGTTCATTAGATGCAGCCAGCGAAGTCTCTAAAAATCAACTAATGGCACTGGATGCAAACTGCAAAGAGTTTGGCATTTTGCTGTACGACTTAAATTCAGTAAACCAAGGTATAGTGCATGTGATTGGCCCAGAGCAAGGGATTACTTTGCCAGGCACCACCATAGTATGCGGCGATAGCCATACCTCAACCCATGGCGCGTTTGGAGCGCTTGCCCATGGTATTGGAACTTCAGAAGTTGAGCACGTATTAGCTACGCAAACGCTACAGCAAAAAAAGGCTAAGTCGTTAAAAATTCAAATTAACGGTGTGTTACGCCCAACAGTAACTGCTAAAGATTTAATTATGGCGGTTATAGGTAAACTAGGCACTGCTGGTGGTACGGGTTATGTGGCTGAATTTTGTGGCGAAGGCATAGAGGCGCTTTCGATGGAAGCGCGCATGACGTTGTGTAACATGAGTATTGAAATGGGTGCCAAGGCAGGTTTAATTGCCCCAGATAAAATCACTTACGAGTACTTAAAAGGGCGCCCATTTGCACCAAAAGGCGCTGACTTTGACGCTGCAGTTGCCTACTGGGAAACCTTAAAAACTGATGATGGCGCAACCTTTGACTTAGAGGTAGAGTTAGATGCCGTTAATATTCAACCACAGATCACCTGGGGGACTAACCCAGAGCAAGTGATTGGCGTTGACGAATGTATTCCAGATCCAGAAAAAGAAACCGATTTAATTAAAGCTGATGCTATTCGTAGTGCACTTAAATACATGGGTTTAAAAGCGGGCGATAAGTTATCAACTGCCAAAGTAGATACAGTATTTATTGGCTCATGTACCAACAGCCGCATTGAAGATTTACGCGCCGCAGCAAAAATTGTTGAAGGCAAGCAAGTGGTTGCTGGCGTTGAGGCATTAATTGTTCCGGGCTCAGGTTTGGTTAAACAGCAAGCAGAAGATGAAGGCCTTGCCGACATATTTAAAGCTGCAGGGTTTGAATGGCGTGAGCCGGGTTGTTCTATGTGTTTAGCAATGAATGACGACCGTTTAGGCGCAGGTAAACGCTGTGCATCTACATCTAACCGTAATTTTGAAGGACGCCAAGGGCGAGGCGGGCGTACACACTTAGTGAGTCCTGCAATGGCGGCAGCAGCAGCAATACATGGCCACTTTGTTGATATTAGAGGAGAAGCCTAATGAGCATTTATTTTAGCGGCTTAATGGCCCCACTTGATAAAAACAATGTCGATACCGACCAAATTATTCCTAAGCAGTTTTTAACTTCAACCAGCCGTGATGGATTTGATGCTGCGCTATTTTACGATTGGCGTTATTTAGATAATGGCGAGCCAAACCCTGAATTTATTTTAAATCGTCCTTGTTACCAAGGTGCGCAAATATTATTAACGCGCGATAATTTTGGCTGTGGCTCATCACGCGAGCACGCACCATGGGCGCTTAAACAATATGGTTTTGAAGTGATTTTGGCTGAAAGCTTTGCTGATATTTTCTTTAATAACTGTGGTAATAACCAAATGCTTGCTATTGCATTGCCAGCGCAAATATTAGAAGACTTATTTGTGTTAAGTGAGCAGCATGACAATATTCACATTGATGTGGATTTAGAAAACCAGCAATTGCGCAGCAATAAATTTGCGCCAATCAGCTTTGATATTCGCAAAGACGTGAAAGAGCGTTTATTAAGTGGCTTAGACTTTATCGGTGTAACCGAGACCCTAAATCCGCAAATTGATGCGTTTGAAGCAAAACTTGCCGCTGAGCGTCCTTGGCAATAGTAGCTTAAAAGTTATTAAATAATGAAACGCGGCATAAGCCGCGTTTTTTATTGCTGTCAGATGCTGTTCATCGTGATTACTGTCTTTGTGTTTGTTTAAACGCTAAGCTAATTTTTTACATGTTTAGGGATACATTATGAAATTATTAACAGCTGCAGCACTAATGCTTGCATCAACCGCTGCAATAGCACGCCCAGCGCCTTTAGTATCAATTCCAAGCCATGATGGCTTTTTTGATAATATTGCTGCCCATTGTGGTAAAGCTTTTGAAGGTAAAGTAACGGTTGATAATGCCACAGGGCCGAGTTCATTTGCCGATAAAAAATTAGTTATGCATGTGCGTAAGTGTAATGAACGTGAGCTACAAGTGCCGTTTCATGTGGGTGATGATGCCTCACGTACGTGGATCATCACAAAAACAGGCAGTGGGTTGAGCCTAAAGCACGATCACCGCCATAAAGATGGTACTGATGATGTATCAACTATGTATGGTGGCCATACGCTTGATGCGGGTTTTGCTAACATGCAGTCATTCCCTGCTGATCAGTATTCAAAAGAGTTATTTGTTAGCCAAGGTATACCACAATCGGTTGGCAATACATGGCAAATGTATATTTACCCTGAAAAGTTCACTTACCGACTCATTCGCCAAGGTCGCGAATTCCGCGTTGACTTTGATTTAACTAAGCCTATCACACCACCGGCTGCACCATGGGGATATGGTGTTAACTAATCTTTTTTTATATTAAAACCACTGGCTGTTTTAACGCTCAGTGGTTTTATGGAAGCATAACGAGGTGTTATTTCTTTGAGGTTTTTTCTGCAGGCATTTCACACTGCACAAATACACTCAGTGGTGGCTGATAAGCGCGTGGTTTAGTTGGAAAGCGCTCATACTCTTGCACGCCTTCAGTTACCTTTAACATGAAAGGGTTATCGCGACATAAACGGTTTGCGTGGCGCAATAAAAACACACTTTGGTTTCTAAAATGTGGGTAGTCATCAGACTGTATTTCTAAGTGGTAATTGTTAGTGTCTATTTGAGTTTGCTTGTAATGCACCTTTTCATCAAAGTCATAGAGTCGCTGCATTTCAGTTTGTTCTGCCGACACATTCGAACACGCTGTTAAAAATACCCAGCTAATACTTCCATATATATAATGATTTGCTTTTCTGCTCATAAACCTTTAACTCCATCTTGATTTTGGGTAGTGTGATCAGCATATCTATTACACCCGTTATGATATAAGTCTAACACCCAAAAAGGGGAAATGTGATGTTCAAGCAAATTAAACAGCTTTTTTCGAGTATTGATCAGCAAGATTATGATATTGAACAACATGATTTAAAAACAGCGGTTGCCGCGTTATTAATTGAGGTAATGCGAGCGGATAACGATTTACAGGCAGATGAGCAACAAACGCTAAGTCTGACATTAAAAAAGTATTTTGATTTAACTGATGAAGCAGTAGATGAGTTAACCGAACAAGCAAGTTCGAGCTTAGATGACGCCATTGATTATTTTCAATTTTCAAAGCAAATTAATAATCAATGTAGTGCACAGCAGCGCATTGAAATAGTTGAACTACTCTGGCGATTAGCATACTCAGATGGTGAACTTGATCCACAAGAAGAATACGTTATTCGTCGTGTTGCAAACCTATTGTACGTTACCCATGAAGACTTTATTGCTGCAAAGCTTGCAGCAACAAAGTTGTAGCGAATGTTTATTTTAGTTTACTTGCTACGCTAACCAACTGCTGCGCAAGGCCGGCTACTTTTTCAGCGGTAGCAGGGTCGTTAATACGGCCGTTTTCGTCTAACAAAGTATGAATAGCCGGTACAGCTAATTGATTGGCTAATACTAAACTGCCAATGCCAGATAAAATATCACGCACGTGATTTAAGCCACGTAAGCCGCCAAGTCCACCTGGTGATGCTGCATATAATGCGGTTACTTTATTTGCAAATGCAGGCTCTGCGCCTTGTTCGGTGCGCGATGCCCAATCAATGGCATTTTTTAACACCGCGGTAATAGAACCATTATATTCTGGGCTGGCCAGTAAAATACCATCGGCTGTGCGCAGTTTGTCCTTTAATTGTTGTACGCCGGCTGGTGTGCCTTGTGCTTCTAAATCTTCATCAAACATTGGTATGGCTAAGTCTGCAAGTTTAATCACTTCCACTTCAGCGCCACTTTCTAGTGCAAAACGTGCAGCTTCATTAATAAGTTTTTGATGGAAGCTGTCTGTACGTAAGCTACCTGCTAGGGCAATAATTTTTGGTGTAGTCATGAGTTGATCCTGATGCTGATTATCTATAGGTGTGACTTTAACAAATAATTACTTGCAGAAAAGCCAAATAAACGCAAAACTTGTGTGCATATATGCACAGCTTGAAGAGTGGTTACCATGGCAATTCAATTTGATGATTGGCAAGATCTTAAGGTTGCTTTTGAGGTGGCGCGGTTAGGTACTTTAACTGCAGCAGCCGAAGCGCTAGATGTTCATCACAGTACGGTGCTCAGACGAATTAATAACTTAGAAAAAAGCTTAAATGCGCGATTATTCCACCGCCATGCTCGTGGCTACAAAGTCACAGAGATTGGCGCTAAGTTATTTACCACAGCACAAGCAATTAACGGTGAGCTAGAGCGTTTACACAGTGACATAATTGCAGCAGATAGTACCTTACAAGGTAGTTTGTTACTCACCACTGTGAGTGGTTTTATAGATGTATTAAGTGAGGTATGCGAGCAGTTTCAAACCTTGCATCCGCAAGTGCAATTACAAGTGATTATGGATCAAAAGCGTTTGCGTTTAGACCATGGCCAAGCACATATCGCTGTAAGAGCAGGCCCTAGACCGGATGAAGGTGATTATATTGCGCAGCACTTGGCGGCACTCTCGTCAGGATTTTATGCCTCAAAACATTACATTAGTCGTTATGGCTTGCCACAAACGTTAGCACAACTATCGGTGCATAATTTTGTATCGGGTGTGGCTGGGTATAATGGCAAAGTGCCATATTTTTCGTGGGTTGATGAAAATATTCCCTCGTCGCAAGTTAAACTTAGAGTATCAGAAACCTCAGAGGCTACTCGCGCCATCGTTAAGGGGCTAGGGATTGGCGGATTACAACATGATGTTGCAGCGCAATACTCTGATTTAGTGCCTGTATTACCTAACGAACTTAGTTGGCCTACTGACTTATGGTTAGTGACGCATCATTTAGTGCATCGTACTGCGAAAGTGCAAGCGTTTAGTCAGTTATTAAAAACCTATTTTAAGCAGCGTAAATTAAGTTAAAAAAGCTACAACGATTTTTTTATAGAAATACCCAAGCGCTTAGCTAGCCGCGTTAAGTTAGCGCGGTCGACCTGTAAACTACGCGCTGTGCTTGCCCAGTTATAATTATGTTGTTTAAGTTGCTGTATAATAAGCTGTTGAGTGTAAGTATCGGTGGCTTGTTTTAACGAAATGTTGTTTGTTAAAGGTGTGGTTGCAAGCTGGTTTGAGTGTTCAAGAGCTAAGGTGTTAACAGCGCTTAAATTTAGCTCGCAATGCTCTGGCTCAATAGTAATAATTGGTTGCTGCCATTGATGCTGTTTAGCTTTTAATGCGGCTCGATTAATAACATGTTCCAGCTCTCTTACATTGCCAGGCCAGTCATATTTTTTTAGCAGTAATTGCGTTTCAATGCTGAGTTTTAGCTGTTTAATCGCAAGCTTACGAGCTGTTTTTTCCAAAAAATAACCGGCTAATAAAATAACATCTTCATCACGGGCTTTTAACGGCGCCACGCTTAACGGGTACACACTTAGGCGGTGATATAAGTCGGCGCGAAATCGCCCCTGTTCTACTTCGTGTTTCAAATCACGGTTAGTGGCTGCAATCACTCTAACATCAACATATTTAAGTTCATCTTCACCAACGGTTTGTACTTCACCACTTTGCAGTACCCGTAATAATTTACTTTGCATTGCCAGTGGTAGCTCGCCTATTTCATCCAAAAATAAGGTACCGCCATCGGCTAATTGAAACTTACCTTGACGAGCATTTTGTGCCCCCGTAAAGGCGCCTTTTGCATGGCCAAAAAATTCACTTTCGGCGAGGTTTTCAGGCAGTGATGCACAATTTAAATGGATCAATGGCTGATCTTTGCGTGCTGAATGCAAGTGAATATTACGCGCCACCAACTCTTTGCCGACCCCAGTATCACCTAAAATTAATACACTAAAATTAGAGGCTGCAACCAGCTTTATTTCGTTTTTAAGGGTTTGTATTACTGGGCTTTGGCCAATAATTTCACCACCATCTCGCTTGAGCGCCTCACGGTTTAACGCTTGTACTAATTCACTTGAGTGCTGGGCATGTTGTTTGTAATGGGCAAGCTCTAGGGCTGTTTTAAAGTGCGCACTGCACAAGGTTTGTAAGGTATTAAGCGTATCAGCGGTAATGCCGTCAAACGCATCAGCGTTTAGGCTATCAAAGGTCAAAATACCAAGCAGCGAATCTTTATCATAAAGCGGTAACCCTAAGCAGGCATGCACTGGAATATCACCCGTTTTAGCTAGTAGTAAGCCGTCATATGGGTCTGGGAGCGGGCAGTCATGTGCAAATTGCAGTGCCAAGCGGTGATTACAAATAGCATCAAGGCGAGGATGCTCTGCAATGTTAAAGCGCCTGCCTAAGCTATCAGGCATTAAACCTTTAATCGCTAAAGGCTTTAATTGCTCGCCTTGGCGAATTAACAAGGCGCTTGCATCACTTGGAATAACACGTTCAACCGTGGCTAAGAGCTGCTCAAAACTGTGGGCATGTAAGGTGCTTTGTGCAAGCTCCAAGGCAACTTGAGTCAGGTTGAATTGCTGGTTCATGTCAAAATGACCTGTTAGTGTATTTAATTGGTTTTTATAGTAGGTCATAAAGACTCTTTTTGTAAAGTGAAATTAAATAACGCGTTGAATTTAAGGGTTTTATTTAATTGGCATGGTCTGTGTAATAACAAAATAACGAAAGCAGTTATTGGAGTTGTTATGAGCAGTATTTTTTTAGGACAGGTTAATTATTCAGTGAAGTCTAATTCTTTGTATTACCGTGTGCTATCTCATGCAAATAAGATGCTATGTATTAGCGTATTGGGGGTGTTGATTACGCTGTTAATAAGTTATCCCTATGCGGGCTACTTTTCTATACCGGTACAAATTTTTGCACACATTAGCACGATTGTTCTCGCGGCTATTCTCAAAGTGAGTTACGTACTGCGCTGTGTGGCACAGCATGGGCTGGGACAGGAGGTGCGCTAATGAAGCCCATAAACTTAGCCGAACCTATGCCAGCGCAGGTCGCATTTCATCAGGTATCACAATGGTCATTATGGATGTTGGCATTTAGACCCTTTTTTTTAGCTGGTGGATCACTAGCGTGTTTGTCTGTGGGTTATTGGTTACTTATTTTAAGTGGCGATGCACAGTGGTATTTAGTTATGCCTGCTAATTTGTGGCATGCACATGAAATGTTATTTGGTTTTGCGGGCGTGGTTGTGGCTGGCTTTTTACTTACTGCAGCACAAACATGGACCGGTGTTGCAAGTATTAACGGTAAACCATTGATGTGGCTTAGCCTAATATGGCTTAGTGCACGGCTTAGTTTTTTTGTAGTTGTGCCTAGCATTGCTCAGTTTAATGTTTATGCGGTACTGATTTTACAAGTTGTTTGGTGGCTCTCGGTAATTATAGTGTTAGCCAGCATGTTGATAAAAGCGAGCAGTAAACGCAACTACTTGTTTTTATTTATTCTTTCATTTTTATGTACGCTCAATATGTTGTATTTAATACTAGTGCTAAAAAACCAAACGCAGCTAGCGCTTGCAATGGTTGATACCGCAGTACTGGTTATAAGCTTGTTGGTAGGAGTTGTAGCTGGGCGTGTATTACCCTTTTTTACTGCCAAAGGGCTGGGCTTATCTAAGCAGGTACGCACACCAAACATAGATAAAGCTATTTTATACTTATCGGTATTGGCGATAGCATTATTTTTTATTAGTAAATTATTTTTCACTGTAATTAACCCGGCACTAGTTGTGATGAGTGCAGCGTTTTTGCATTTAGTTCGCGGTGTTTGCTGGTGGAACAAGCAAGTCCTAAAAGTCCCATTATTATGGTCGTTACACTTTGCGTATTTAGCTTTAGGTATAGGTTTAATGTTAGTGGCAATAAGTTTTTATAGCAGTGCAATACTGTTTAAAGATGCTCTGCATTTTATCACTATTGGTAGTATCGGCATGATGATTTTAGCCATGATGACACGGGTATCACTAGGACATACCGGTCGCTCACTTAGTATTCCTGGTTTTATGAATCTTGCATTTGCATTGGTGTTTAGTGCCGCAATTATTCGTGCTTTTCTCCCGTCTTTTATTGGGCCACACCTAGCTTGGCAGATCAGTGCTGTGCTTTGGTTACTGGCCTTTTTATTATTTTTAATTCACTGCACTCCTATATTAACGCGGCGTCGTGTTGATGGGCGTCGTGGTTAGTTCACCCATAGGAAACCAAAATGTTATCTGAAAAAACTATTGAGATTGTAAAAAGTACAGCTCCATTACTTGCAGAAGCGGGTACAGCCGTCACCGATCATTTTTATAAGCGCATGTTTAGCCATAACCCGGAACTTAAACATATTTTTAATATGACCAACCAAGAAACGGGTCGTCAGCAATTTGCATTATTTAATGCCTTGGCTGCGTATGCGCAAAATATTGATAATTTAGCCGTGTTAAAAGAGGCATTAGCTAGAATTAACCATAAGCATACCAGCTTGAATATTTTACCCGAACACTACCCTATTGTAGGGGCGCATTTGATCGGCACACTTAAAGAGCTTATTCCTGATCAGTTTACAGCTGATGTTGAATACGCATGGCGAGAAGCTTATAACCTACTGGCTTATATTTGTATTACCGAAGAAGCAGCGTTGTATGCACACAGTAAAAATAATCATGGTGGCTGGGTAGGTACACGGAAGTTTGAAATTACTCATAAACATGTTGAGTCTGAATTTGTAACCAGCTTTATCCTCACACCTTTAGACGGCAAAGCTGTTATTTCCCACAAGCCAGGACAATATCTTGGCATTAAAGTTAAGCCTGAGGGGGCAGAATATGAAGAGATCCGCCAGTATTCTATTTCGCAAAAGAGCAATGCTAAAAACTATCGTATTAGCGTTAAAAAAGAGTGCCAACCACAGCCTGGCGTGGTGTCTAACTATTTACACTCACTAGAGCAGGGCGCACGAGTAGAGCTATACCCACCAGCAGGTGATTTCTTTTTGAAAGATGCAACAAGCCCCGTTGTGCTTATTTCTGCAGGTGTTGGCCAAACCCCAATGATGGCTATGCTGCAAACGCTATTGAGCGACAATACTAATCAAGCGATTAGTTACTTACACGCGTGTGAAAATAGCTTTGAGTATTCATTTAAAGACTACCTAGCTCAGCAAACGGCTATGCATCCACAACTAAAAACCTTAACCTGGTTTAATCAAGGTGGTGGGGGATGTGATTACACAGGTCTTATGGATTTATCTGTGCTTGAAGCATCACTGCCTATTAGCGAAGGGGCATTTTATTTGTGTGGACCAGCTTCATTTATGGCTTATGTAAAAGGCCAACTACTTGACTTAGGTGTACAGAGCTCGAATATTCATTACGAAATATTTGGACCACACCAAGCATTATAAACATAAGTTACAGCTTTTTACTGTCGGTGTTTGCGGCATAAGCTTGTTGTTGCCACGCATTAAACAGCTTTTGTTGTTGATTTGATATTTTTAAACCATAAGTTTTTTGCATGTAAGCGTATGCATCGGCAATACGTTTACGTGCATAAACCGGAGGCTCTATAACGCGTTGTTTAAAATTAACCTTAACCTCACAGCGACCATATTGATTAGCATTTTGGGCTAACATGCCAAAGCGATAGTTTGAACGATCAGCGTTGATTTCACCGATTGCGGGAGCTAAATTGTTAATATCAGCTTCCATCATGCGAAACTTTGCACTTACTTTACGGCAATTTTTACGTCCACCATCTTGCCAGCATTGTAACTGATGACCGAACTCCCAAGCGGGTACAATATGTTCCCATTCTATTCGCAGAGCGCGTTGGTTCACGTTACCTGAGCGGGTAAATGTGTTGCGTGGCACATAACCACAATGGGTTGCATCGGGTACTAACTTTTTGCCTTTACGTTTTATGTCGCAACCACAATAGATACTTTTTGCATCCGTTGGTAAGGTTTTAATTAAGTGTTTTTTAGCACTGGAAAAACGAGTAAATTGCTCAGCATTAATAGTAAAGCTGATAACGCAAAGCAATAACGCAAAAATAAAATGCGGCATATCCTATCACTTTAGTGAACTACAGGAGCCGCGATTTTAAAGAGAATAACCTAAATGGTAAATCAGTTTTCTGTACAACCTGCTTAAAAACTCAGGATAGCTTACGTTTTCTTGTTCTTAATCGGATGTTTTGCAGTAATAAAATAAAACCAGTAAAACTAAAAAACACACTGCTGGCAGCAAAGCTAATGAGTAACGGGTTGTTAAAATCCTCGCGCTCATCGTAATCCATAATGTGTAGCATCCAAAAGAAGTCAAACACTCGCCAGATATTACTGCGAACTGTAATGAACTCGCCGTTATCAGCATTAAAATATAAGCTGGTACTAAGCATATCGTTAAAATTAACTTGCCAAATATTTTCTTTAAACCCGGCTTCTCTAAAACTGGTTGCCAGCTTTTTAGTGCTTATAACGTTTGCATTAATTAAAAGGTGAGCGTGGGCATTAGTGATTATTTGTGCCTTGCTTGGTGGTGAAAGTGGGTCGCCAGTTGTACCATTAAAACTATAGGTTTTACTCGCTGTAGTTACTGTAATTACTGGGGTATTTAAAAAGTGACTATAATTAATTTGCTGGGGTTGTGGTGTATTCGCAATAATTTTATCAAGTGAGGCTGTGTAATCGGCTTGGCTGAAAGGGTTTTCTAGTTGGCGGTTTGCAAGGTGTTTACCGTGTACTTTTTCAAGTGGCATGGCGCTCATAAATAAACCGCCAAGCAGCCATGCAAAAATTTGTATTACCAAAAAGTAGCCTAGCCATTTATGCAGCTTACGGGCTGTTTTAAAAATGCGTTTGTTCATTCGCTTTCTCTTATTATTATTTTTTGCAAGGCACCTAATGGAGTTAGCTACCATTAGGTTAATAGCTGTATTAACCGTTACTTTAATACTTGCAGCTTAATAAAGGAATTAAATAAATTATAAGCTGTTGATTTGGTATAAATGCAAAATTAGGTTAAAGTTTGCGGTGAAATTTAAGTGGGGTAACACAACTGTATGTCGGAAATTCAATTTTTAAATGTAGATCTAGAGCTCGAGTCAAAGCAAGATATTAGCGTATTAGTTGCTGATTTAAAAAAGGTCGCAACCATTTTACATTATGATAAAGACGAATACCGCCAACTGGCACGCATCGAAGTAGCTGGTGAAATAACCACACCTGATAAAGCAATTAATCACTTATGTGAACTAATTGAGTCGTGTTCACGCAATGCATTAAAGCAATGGTTAAGTTGTTCTCGTAGAACCTTTGATATGGGATTTGAGTCGGGTACGTCGCCAAAATGTTTTAATCAGGCCTTGCATGCAGATACCTTGTTACGCATATCTGCAATTGGCGCAGGCATAGAAGTTACTATTTACCCTCTGGAAAAGTAATTTAACCTTTTCGTTCGACTACGGCTGCGGTCATTCTTGATACGCAGCAAAGCTCATTGCGACTATTGGTTATTTTAATGTCCCAAACTGAGCTGCGTTTACCAATATGATAAGCCCTTGCGGTAGCCGTTAATGTGCCGTTGCGTGACGCTTTTAAGTGGCTTGCGCTGATCTCTTGCCCAACACAATAAAATCGACTGAAATCAACTACAAAGTTAGCGGCATAACTTGCTACGGTTTCAGCAAGGACCACATTGGCACCACCATGCACTATACCCATAGGGTTATGATGCTCTGGAATTGCCGGCATAGTGGCGACTAAGTAGTCATCTCCAATTTCACTGATTTCAATTCCCATGGTCTTCATGAGCGTGCCTTGGCCAGTGATCCCTTGATCTAATTGCTTACAAAACTCTAATGTAATTGGTTGGTGCCAAATGCTCATACTCGCTCCTAAAAGAATGTTTAAAAATATAAAATTGAGCTCATATTAAGGTGAAATTTAAATCTTGTCGTGAGTGATAGCAAATAAAATTTTTTTAGCTTAATTTAAGCAGGTAGCCATACTACGACGCCTGCTTATGTAGCTTGCTTATTATTGGTAACTAGCGACCAGTTCTACATTATTATAAGCATCAAAGCCTTTGAGCATGACAGAGTAATTTCCACTGCGAGTATCACTGCAGCTCTCATTATTGCCATTTCTATATGGGCGACAATCAAAATTATTTGTGGATGCCGTTTCGTTAAATTTTACATATATATCAGCATCACCACTACCACCTGATGTTCTAAAAGTAACTTGTGTTGCTTCACTTGGTACTGCAAATGTAAATAATTTTTCGCTATTCTTTGCGCCATTAACCATAATTGCTTGGTTATTTTGGAGTACATTGTCACCAGGAATTGGGGGGGTTGAAGATCTAAAGTTTGCAATAATAGGGTTAGTTAAGTTTAACACTCTGGCATTGTCATGTTCTGCCGAAGTCCCCATTACATCTCCATTGTATGATTTATTAGGGTTCGACCAGTAATTAATACGTGTACAATTACCTGGACAATTATATGCCATCACTGAACGCCATTGTGATTGAGGCTGTTGGTAACCATGTCCAAATGAATAAGGAGTTGTTGAAGGATCGTTTTCTGGATTATGGCGAGCGCCTTGTAAGTGCCCAATCTCATGACCAAAGGAATAGTAGCCCGTTGCACAATTATAATCGACCATAGCAAAAGCGCTTTGAGCATTAGCGCCAATGGCTTTGGCCTGGCCACAGTAACCATTGACATCATTTACTAATATAACTACATCTGCACCGAATTGATCGCGTAATGTATGTGCTTCATCCATATAACCATCGTTCTTAGCTGCTAAACGATTTAAATCAGTACTTGAGTTTGCAGCTTCAGTATAATTAATTTGGCTCATGTGGGCTATGCTAACAACTGCGTTGACGCCTGAGTTTTGATAACCTTGGTTGGTTTCAACAACCGCAAGATCAATTAAGCTATTTATATCCCCTGATTTTTGAGCTGCTGCTGGGGTATATAAAACTAATAAACTAATATTACTTTGCGTTTCGTTAGCCATTACCGATTGAGTGTTTTGAGCTATTAAAATTTGTTCACTCATAAACTCCAGGTGATTAGACTGTTTATAGTCGGGAGCATGTTCAGCTGGCTGCTTTTGGGGATCTAATTCAATGAAATTATGACCAGAGTGCTTATTTGGTTGTAATTTATATATCTGTTCACCTACTTTTACAGTACCCGAAATGCCTTTTGCAGATTTAATAAGTGTTATTTCGTCATCTTCTAAACTTTTACCAATCCAAATTAAGCTTCCCGTTGCTGACAAACTTGTTGAACTTTTTATAAATTCAATGTCGTTACCTTTAACAGGTAAAAGAAAGGTATTTGTGCTATTTGTGAGCTCAAAAAGAGGCTGGCCAAACTGTAATTGATTACTTGTTTGTGTGGCCACGCTTTGTGACTCATTAATATATTGCACTTCAAAAAGCGGAACTTGAGCTTGTGTATAGCCGCTGAATAGGAGTCCGATAAATAAAGGTGAGTATTTTTTCATTTCATAGTCCTTTTTGGTTTGTTTTGTCCACATAAAGTGTACACGCTAATATTTTTATTTCAATTAATTAACATTGCCACCTATTAAAATTAACTATTGTTGTAAATTTTAAGATACATTTTTTATTTTTACTGTTGATGGGTTGCTTTAATCAGTGCAAAAATAATTTTTAGTAGTTAAGAGCGGGTTATATCCTAATGCGATAAGCTAATTATTATCAGTGGAACTAACTTAATTTATATTTGCGATCTTAAAATAACTGTATATACTCACAGTTAATTGTACTGTATGGAAAACCAGTTGTATGCGACCATTAACGAAACGCCAAGCGCAAATACTCGAACTTATCAAAGTGTTTATTAAAGACACTGGTATGCCTCCTACACGTGCCGAGATTGCACAAACACTGGGTTTTAAAAGTGCAAATGCTGCAGAAGAACATTTAAAAGCACTGGCTAAAAAAGGTGTGATTAAAATGAAGCCGGGCGCGAGTCGGGGTATTCAGCTTGTTGAAGAAGAAGAGCCAGAGCAACTGGGCTTACCTTTAATTGGTCGAGTTGCTGCGGGTGAGCCAATATTGGCGCAACAGCATGTAGAAAGCCACTGTAAAATTGACCCTTTAATGTTTAAACCTGCGGCCGATTTTTTACTGCGTGTTAACGGCATGAGTATGAAAGATATTGGCATTATGGATGGCGACTTACTCGCTGTACATAAAACTCAAGTAGCTGAAAATGGTCAGGTTGTTGTTGCTCGAGTGGATGATGATGTTACGGTTAAACGTCTAGAAAAAGCCGGCAGAAAAGTATTACTGCATGCTGAAAATGACGAGTTTTCAGCTATTGAAGTAGACTTGGAGAATGAATCTTTCAATATTGAAGGTTTAGCGGTGGGTGTTATTCGTAACGCTGATTGGATGTGATATTTAAACATAACTTAGCGCTTAATATTGATTAGGCGCTGTTTTTACATGAATTATTTTTGTACGATATTGCTTGTGAATCGCTTTTTGTTATTTCAAAAAATCACTAAATACTTTATAGATAAACAAATTTATTCTAATTGTTTTAAATCATAAAACTTTATATTTTTTCCGCTGTTATTCAAGCTACCCCTTACCAACTCTGACTCTTAGATTAATTACCTCATTAGTTAATATTTTTTTGCTGCACTTTTTTAAGTAACCCCCTTGTTTATTTTTCATACTCACCTTGCTTATTGTTTATTTTTTAACTAGTTATTAAAGAGCTGGAATAAAAATAACTCACAGCCTTGTCGTTTTGAGCACACACATTTAGTAACTCCAGCACCCTTATAAAAAATAAAAATAACGAATGGGCGTTTAAGCCGTATGCCTCTTCGCTTTGCGTCAGCAATAGCATCAAAGGAGCCGTCACATGGGTAAGCTGAGTTCTTCCTTGTGGCTTATATTGTTAGTTTTTTCGCAAAATGTGCTTGCTAATAGCCAATATAATATGCGTAAAGGCGTAACTGATATAAGTAATAATGTATACCAACTGCACATGACCATATTTTTAATATGTTGTGTGATTGGGGTGATCGTGTTTGCCATTATGTTTTGGGCACTCATCCATCATCGCAAGTCTAAAGGGGCTGTCCCTGCCCAGTTTCATGAAAGTACCAAAGTAGAAATACTCTGGACTGCCATTCCTTTTGTCATCTTAATTGTTATGGCCATTCCTGCGACTAAAACGTTAATTGCCATGGAGGATACCAGCAAAGCTGATATCACCATAAAAATTACTGGATCACAGTGGAAGTGGCATTACGAGTATATGGGGGAGGACGTTGAGTTTTATTCAATGTTAGCGACTCCTCAAAATGAAATAACGAATCTTGCCGATAAAAACCCGAATTATTTACTCGAAGTAGATAAGCCGCTGGTGCTACCGATTAATCAAAAAGTACGTTTTTTAATGACTTCAGATGATGTAATTCACTCATGGTGGGTACCTGATTTTGCAGTTAAAAAAGATGCAAACCCTGGGTTTATTAACGAAACATGGACCAGTATTAATGAAGTAGGTACTTACCGCGGGCAGTGTGCAGAGCTGTGTGGTAAAGATCATGGCTTCATGCCTGTTGTGGTAGAAGCAAAAACAGAAGAAGACTTCAAAACGTGGTTGGCAGAAGCTAAACAAGCTAAACAAAAAGCGGCTGAAGCAGACGCTGCGTTATTAGATCAAGTGGTACCAAAAGAGGAGCTGATGGCTCTTGGTGAGCAAGTTTATATGGCGAGCTGTGCAGCGTGTCATCAACCTACAGGTTTAGGTTTGCCGGGTGTCTTTCCAGCACTTAAAGGCAGCCCAATAGTTATAGGTGATATCAAAGGTCATATCGATATCTTACTTCATGGTAAACCAGGTACAGCGATGCAGTCTTTCGCAAAGCAATTATCTATTAAGCAGATAGCAGCCGTTATTACTTATAAGCGTAACGCATGGGGTAATGACACCGGAGAGGTAATTCAACCAAGCGAAATACAAGCGGCACTGGATGCTGATGGGGAGGCTAAATAATGAGTAGCATTGCAGAACAACCTAATTCCAATGAGGCTCATCATGGCCATCAACCTGCAACAGGCTTTAAGCGCTGGTTATTTACAACCAACCATAAAGATATAGGAAGCTTATATTTAATTTTTTCTCTCACCATGTTTTTGATTGGTGGAGCAATGGCTATGGTTATTCGGGCTGAGTTATTTCAGCCGGGTTTACAATTGGTTGATCCTCACTTTTTTAATCAAATGACCACAGTACACGGTTTAATCATGGTGTTTGGTGCAGTAATGCCTGCATTTACTGGATTGGCAAACTGGATGATTCCGTTAATGATTGGTGCGCCAGATATGGCATTACCGAGAATGAACAACTGGAGCTTCTGGATTTTACCATTTGCGTTTTTGATTTTGTTAGCGTCACTGTTTATGCCTGGTGGCGGTCCTGCATTTGGGTGGACCTTTTACGCTCCGCTTTCCACCACTTATAGTAACGACAACACAGCAATGTTTGTATTTGCGGTACATATAATGGGTATCAGTTCGATTATGGGTGCCATTAATGTGGTGGTCACCATAGTGAATATGCGTGCTCCGGGTATGACATGGATGAAACTGCCGTTATTTGTGTGGACATGGCTGATCACGGCTTTTTTACTTATTGCAGTAATGCCGGTACTTGCTGGTGCAGTTACTATGGTACTCACCGATAAATACTTTGCGACCAGCTTCTTTGACGCCGCTGGTGGTGGCGATCCGGTAATGTTCCAGCATATATTTTGGTTTTTTGGTCATCCTGAAGTTTATATTATGATTTTGCCTGCCTTTGGCATTATCTCTACGATTGTTCCTACTTTTTCACGTAAAAAACTATTTGGTTATGCCTCTATGGTGTACGCCACTTCCTCGATTGCCTTGTTGAGCTTTATTGTGTGGGCGCATCATATGTTTACCACAGGTATGCCCGTGGCGGGTGAGTTGTTTTTTATGTACGCGACTATGTTGATATCGGTACCTACCGGCGTAAAAGTATTTAACTGGGTAGCAACTATGTGGCGTGGCTCTATTAGCTTTGAAGTGCCGATGCTGTTTAGTATCGCATTTATTGTGCTGTTTACTTTAGGTGGCTTTTCGGGATTGATGTTGGCGATCACACCTGCTGATTTTCAATACCACGACACCTACTTTGTAGTTGCACACTTCCATTATGTGCTGGTGACGGGCGCGGTATTTTCTATTATGGCGGGGGCTTATTATTGGTTGCCAAAATGGACCGGAAATATGTTCAATATTACTTTGGCAAAATGGCATTTTTGGTTGTCCTTGGTAAGTGTAAATGTGCTGTTTTTCCCAATGCATTTTGTGGGGTTAGCTGGTATGCCACGTCGAATTCCAGATTATGCACTGCAGTTTGCTGACTTTAACGCCATTATTAGTATAGGTGGGTTTGCCTTTGGTTTATCGCAATTACTGTTCGTTGTTGTTGTGTATAAATGTGCAAAAGGGGGCGATAAAGTGCCTGCAAAAGTTTGGGATGGGGCAGAAGGGCTTGAATGGGAAGTTGATTCACCAGCGCCATATCATACGTTCTCAACGCCGCCGGACATTAAATAATGACTCACTTGCCGTTATTAAAAAAGCTGGTGGTTATTTGCATTGCAATGTTTGCTTTTGCATTTGCCATGGTACCTATATATGACGTGTTTTGCGATATAACCGGGCTTAATGGTAAGCCCTCGCTAGAACAAGCACAGCAAAGTACCTTGGTTACTGAGAATAGAGAAGTTAGCGTTAGTTTTACCACCCATGCCCAAAGTGGTGCGCCTTTTGAGGTTAAATCTAAAGAATACAGTGTAGATGTAAAACCAGGGGCCATGCGTGAGGTTATGTTTAGCGCTAAAAACAACAGTAATGAAGACAAAGTGATGCAAGCGATACCCTCGGTAGCGCCGGGTAAAGCGGCTAAGTATTTACACAAAATAGCGTGTTTTTGCTTTGACCAGCAACCTTTGAAGGCTGGCGAGGAGTTAGAGTTTAAATTACTTTTTTATGTTGATACTGAGTTACCTAGTGATGTGGAGGAGTTAACTCTGTCTTATACCGTATTTGATATTAGCGAGAAGTTAGTAGCCAGTAATAACTAGCTTATAAAACTAGTGAAAAACTAGGAGCAAATGAAATGAATCAAAAATATGAACATTATTACGTACCTGATCAAAGCCCATGGCCAATAGTTGGCGCGGTGGCGCTATTTTTTATTGCGGTAGGGGCAGCCTTAACAGTTATGGATATGGGTAAAGAGGGAGGCAGTGGTGTTTACTTACTGTATGTGGGTATTGCCGTATTGCTTTATATGCTGTTTAGCTGGTTTAAAAATGTGATTGAAGAGTCGCATCAAGGTTTATATTCTGCACAAATGGATCGCTCATTTAGACAAGGTATGAGCTGGTTTATTTTTTCAGAAGTCATGTTTTTTATGGCCTTTTTTGGGGCCCTTTTTTATGCTCGCATGTTTTCTGTGCCTTGGCTTGGAGGCGCCGATAACAACGCCATGACTAACGAAGTGTTATGGCCTACTTTTGAGGCTGTGTGGCCATTGTTAAATACCCCAGGGGGCACCTCTACTCAAGCAATGGGTTGGCAAGGGTTACCACTGATAAATACCCTTATTTTATTGGCTTCGTCGGTAACTCTGCATTTTGCCCATGTAGCGATGGAAAATAACAAACGTACTCCACTTAAGGTGTTTTTAGGCGTAACTATTTTGCTGGGAGTATGCTTTTTAGGGCTCCAAGTAGAAGAATATATTTATGCTTATAATGACCTTAATTTAACCCTTGATGCGGGAATTTACGGTAATACCTTCTTTTTGCTAACCGGTTTTCACGGTATGCATGTCACCTTAGGTACCATTATTTTATTAATCGTTTTCCTACGGATTTTAAAAGGCCACTTTACAAAAAATAAGCACTTCGCGTTTCAAGCTGCGGCGTGGTACTGGCATTTTGTTGATGTTGTTTGGCTATGTTTGTTTGTTTTTGTATATGTACTGTAGTGGGCAAAGGTGATTGATTTGCCGTAATTAAACCGAGCTTTAGTGCGGCAATTACCATCACTAATACCACAACAGAAAATAACACTCGACGCCCTAAAAAGTGAGACATGGGGCGTCCATTGGTTTTTCCCGACACCATAATAAATAAAGCACGAAATAAATTAAACAATATAAATAATAACAGTAGAACAATAATAATTTTAATAATCACTGGATTTACCCTATGCAGTTAGTTGTATTTAACAAACAAAAGCTTAGCTCAATAATCACAGTTTGCCTGGTTGTTATTGTGGTATTAGTTTGTATGCGTTTAGGGTTTTGGCAATTACAGCGCGCAGATCAAAAGCAACAACAGCTTAATGCCATTGAAAATATTCAACAGCAAGGAGTTATGAGCTGGGCACAGTTGCAACAACTGCCAAAAGAGTGGAATAAAACCGGCGTATTAGTTTCGCTGAGTGGTTATTTTGATACCAATAATTATTGGCTGCTCGATAACCAAATTTATAATGGACAGGTTGGATACGACTTACTGACATTATTAAAATTACCTGATGAGTCGCGCTTTTTATTAGTTAATTTAGGTTGGGTAAAAGCTGGCCGATCAAGAGAAATCCTACCAAACGTGACAATACCTAGTGGTAAATTTACGTTAACGGCACAAATTAAAGAAGATAATTTAAGTGGCTTTACCTTAGCTAATAGCAATACTCAGTCAGATTTAGCTAAACGAATTCAAATCATTGATCTGCAATCACTCAGTAGCCAATCCCAGCGAACTTTAGTGGATTTTATGGCCTATCGCCAAGGCGACGAAGATGAGATTGCGGCCCCCCATTATGAAGCTGTTGTGATGAGTCCAGAAAAACATTATGCCTACTCAGTACAGTGGTTTTTAATTGCGATTGCCTGTGTGGTAGTTGCTATTTTTGCAAGCAAGAAGAGGATAGATAATGAAAAATAAACCCCTGTTGCTGTTTGTTGTATGCTGCGCTATCCCTTTAGTGCTGGCTTACAGCGCGTTAAAACTTGATTGGCTACCTACAGCAATTACTAATCATGGTGAGTTTTTAGAACGTGAAATAAAGCTAGACAATTGGCAGCAGCATAATCCAAAACAATGGACCATTGCTTTAAATTATTCAGCACAATGCGAAGAGCCTTGCTCGGAGCAGCTCGCTGCTTTAGATAATTTATATGTTGCCCTTGGCAAAAATCAACACAAAGTAGATATGGCGATAATGGGGAGACCCAAAGCTGCGAAGCCGCATTGGCATATGATTGCTGAACAACAACAATTAAAACCCGCGAGTTTATATTTAATCGACCATATGGGACTGATTGTGCTGGAATATCCATTTAACCCTCAACCACAAGAAAACCGTTTGATACAAAAGGGATTATTAAAAGATCTAAAAAAATTACTTAATTACTCTCGTTCAAGCTAAGTAGAGGCTGCTATGTATAAAAACTATAAAAATTTGGTATTAGCAACGAGTTTATTCGCATTAATTGTGGTAGCTCTAGGCGCATATACGCGGTTAAGTGACGCAGGGCTTGGTTGCCCCGATTGGCCTGGTTGTTATGGCTTTTTAACCGTACCAAAACATGAAGCCGAGATTGCGCATGCGATTCAAAGCTACCCCGATATGATATTTGAAACAGCAAAAGCATGGAAAGAAATGATTCATCGCTATTTTGCCGGCACGCTGGGGGTATTAATTTTAGTGTTGTTTATTTTGGCTTTTGTAAAACGTCAGTATCCGACTACGCCCGTAAAATTACCGATGCTACTGCTTTTGCTTGTTATTTTTCAGGCCGCGCTAGGTATGTGGACGGTTACTATGAACCTGCAGCCGCTTATTGTGATGGGGCATTTACTCGGAGGGTTTAGTATTTTTGCGTTATTAACGTTGTTGTACTTACGGCTGACTAGCCAGCCAATTACGGGGGGGGACGCAGGTGCAAAACCTCACTTTAAACTAAGCTTGGTGGCGCTCACGGTACTTATTTTACAAATCGCCTTAGGTGGCTGGTTAGCGGCTAATTATGCCGCGCCACATTGTAATGGTTTACCGCTATGTAGCTATGCTCAGCCGTTTTCGCTCAGTAGTGTTTTTCAGCTACCGTTAGAGCACAGCAATTATGAGTTTGGCGTGTTGTCACAACAAGCGCGTATGTCTATTCATTTACTGCATCGTATGTGGGCATTGGTCACTTGTATTGTGTTGGCACTCGTTATGTGGCGAATATACAGCCATGCCTATTCACAAAAAATTAAAAGCTGCACAGTGAGTGTATTGGTAGCGTTATTTTGCCAGATAGCGTTGGGGTTAGCTGTAGTATATTTTCACTTTCCGATCAGTGTTGCGCTGGCGCATAACTTAATGGCTGCCATACTGTTATTAACTATGGTTAGGTTATGTTATTACCTAAAAGTCCGTACCTAAAGGGGAATCGTTATGGCACTTACAATTAACAAAAAAGCAATGCAGCCCGTTTATAGCCCATCGTTATTGACTAAAAGTTATCATTTAATCCAAGATTATTTAGCAATCAGTAAATTTAAAGTGGTGGCTATGTTGGTGTTAACGGCATGGGTGGGCTTGGCTCTCGCCCCTGACGTTGGTAGAGGCATTGGGGTTCAGTTCATAAGTTTATTAGGGATTGGTTTACTCTCTGCGGCAGCTGCCGTTATCAATCATGTGGTTGATAGTGAAATTGATAGTAAAATGGCACGTACACGCCACCGCCCAGTCGCCAAAGGGCGCTTAAGTAAATTACACGCATTGAGTTTTGCTGCTGTTATTGGCGTGGCAGGGTTTATTATGTTGATGTTGTGGGCAAATACACTCACTGCCATACTTACATTATTTGCACTTGTTGGTTACGCATTTATTTATACGTCGTTTTTAAAACGCGCCACGCCACAAAATATAGTGATTGGTGGTTTGGCTGGCGCCATGCCACCTTTACTTGGTTGGGTGTCTGAAACCAATCAAATGGCAGCCGCTCCTTGGTTGTTGGTTATGATTATATTCACATGGACTCCTCCGCACTTCTGGGCGTTAGCAATCGCGCGTAAAAGTGATTACGAACGCGCTAAAATCCCTATGTTACCTGTCACCCATGGAATCGACTTTTGTAAAACCTGTGTGCTCGCGTACTCAGTGCTATTAGCCATTGTGTGTGTATTACCCTATTTGATAGGTATGTCGGGACTTATTTATTTAAGTGGGGCCTGTATCCTCAATATACTCTTTATATACAAAGCAATTAACTTAAAATTTGCCGCCAAAGAAGACACCGCAATGGATTTATTTCGTTTTTCGATTGTTCATTTAATGATACTCTTTGTTATCTTATTTATAGATAAATGGCTAGTTATATGAAGCAGTTATGGTGTGGGTTAATTGTTTTTTCGGTGCTTTTTTTATCGGCATGTGATGATAAAAAAAGTTTACAAGATCTTGATGCATTAGTGTACGAAACTGCAAAACCGTTATCCGATTTCGCGCTGAATGATCAACAGGGGGAGTTAGTAACCAAAAAGCAGTTTTTAGATCAATGGAACTTAGTGTTTTTAGGCTACACAAGCTGCCCTGACATTTGTCCAATGACGCTTGCTAAGCTCAACAATGTCTATAAAAACTTACAAGCTGACTATCCACTGCAGGTGTGGTTTATATCTGTTGATCCTAAACGAGATATTGCTCAAAAGCGTAAAGAGTACATAGATTATTTTAACCCTAAATTTTTAGCTGTATCTGGGGAGCATAAAGACTTATTTCCATTTGTACGAGAGCTGGGATTAATTTATGCAATTAGTGATAGTGATGAATCTGACTATGCGGTGGATCATAGTGCATCGGTTGCACTTGTTGATGGTAGTGGCGCCCTGAGAGCTATTTTTAAGCCCGAATTTAAACAAGGAGATGTGCCTTTGGTGAATACTACAAAATTAACAGCGGAATTTATTGAAATAGCAGATTACTACAAAAACTAGTTTTTAATGGTTTAACAATTTTAAAGGGGATTTGTGCCCCTTTTTACGTTTTTTAACAGCTGTTTTTAATTAATTAGTTATTTTTTAGTCGTTTTTATGGCGTTTTCTTTATCTCGGTCTAAGCTTTTGTTATGGATTGAGTTGATAAGGAAAAGCTTAAAAATGCTTAAACTACCAAATGAGCTTTCAATTGTTCAGGTTGACGTTTTACATCAAGATTTATTAAGCGAGCTTAATAATAGCCGAGATATTTGTCTGGATATTAGCGATGTCATGTCTGCTGATACCGCCTCGGTTCAACTCCTTTGTGCCCTACAAAAACACCTTCTTACTATCAATCAAAAAATTGCCTGGGTTGGCAGCAGTGACGCATTAAAAAATGCCATTGAACAACTCGGTTTAAGTGAATATTTAGCTTCAGAAAGTACTAACTAGAGGTTTATATGAAAAGAATTTTAGCTGTCGATGATTCTGCATCAATGCGCCAAATGGTGAGCTTTACGTTAAAAACAGCAGGGTTTGATGTTACCGAAGCCAAAGATGGCAGCGAGGCATTAGCCATTGCCAAGCAACAAGGTTTTGATGCAGTTATTTCTGATGTAAACATGCCAATTATGGATGGGATCACACTTATTAGAGAGCTAAGAGGGCTACCAGATTACAAGTTTACACCGCTGCTTATGCTTACTACGGAGTCGGGGATGGATAAAAAAGTAGAAGGTAAAGCTGCTGGGGCAACAGGATGGATTGTAAAACCTTTTAACCCAGATCAGCTATTAGCCGTGCTAAAAAAAGTAATCCGTTAACTTAGGAGTGCACTGTGAGTATTGATTTAAGCCAGTTTTTTGAAGTGTTCTTTGAAGAGAGTTTTGAAGGCCTCGATATCATGGAGACTGAATTACTCAACTTAGTGCCAGGCGAAGAAGACTTAGAAACCATTAATACTATATTTAGAGCTGCTCATTCAATAAAAGGGGGCAGTGCTACTTTTGGATTTAACTCAATTGCAAATTTTACCCATGTATTAGAAACATTATTGGATCAAATTCGTGAAGGTGAGCGCAATATAACTAGCGAGCATATTAATTTATTACTTAAATCAGTGGATTGCTTAAGGGCTTTGTTAAGTTCGCTAAAAGTACAGGAAGAACCAGATTTAGCCCAAGCAGATACTTTACGTGAGCAGTTCGAAAAATTACTAGGTATGCCAGCTGGTGAGGAGCAAGGGGAAGAAACACATCATGAGCAGGTTATAGTTAATACTTATCAGATTGATTTTAAGCCACATTTTCATCTTTTTAAAACCGGTAATGAACCTTTGTTTATGATCAGCGAGTTAGCCGAGCTTGGTGAGTTAGAAGTACAGGCATTCACCGATGCCATACCTGATATTAAAGAATTAACCAGCGATGAGTGCTTTTTATATTGGCGGTTTTTCTTAAACACTGAGCGCGATGAGCAAGCCATTAAAGAGATTTTTGAATGGGTTGAAGATGATGCAGATATTAAAGTCGAGCTATGCGGTGGCTTATTTAATGATGCTAAAGCTGGATCAGAGGAAGTAATTAACGAACCGGCTGTTGTGGAGGAAGCTCCCAAAACTGCTGAGCAACCCAAAGCAAATAAAGCAAAGGCAGCTGCCAATGCGCCCAGCGCAAAAGCCGCGCCAGAATCTACCTCTATTCGGGTTGGTATAGATAAGGTTGATTCATTGATTAATATGGTGGGTGAGTTGGTTATTACCCAAGCAATGTTAAATCAGCTTAGCGAACAGGAAATGACAGCCACTGCGGTAACCTCGCTTCAAGAGGGATTGGCGCAACTAGCGCATAATACCCGAGACTTACAAGAAAACGTGATGCGTATTCGTATGCTGCCAATTAATTTTGTATTTAGTCGTTTTCCACGTCTGGTGCGTGATATTGCTCAAAAGCTTAATAAAGAGGTGGAGTTAAAGCTGATCGGAGAGCAAACCGAGTTAGATAAAACTGTGATGGAAAAAATATCTGATCCTATGGTGCATTTAGTAAGAAACTCACTGGATCATGGTATTGAAACTGTAGAAAAGCGTATTGCGGCAGGTAAAGATCCTGTGGGCAAAGTTACATTAAATGCTTTTCATCAGGGAGGAAATATCGTCATTGAAATCATGGACGATGGTCAAGGCCTTAACACTCAAAAGATTAAAGAAAAAGCGATTACTAACGAGCTAATTGCTGGCGATAGCGAGTTAACAGATGATGAAATTAACGAACTTATATTCATGCCAGGGTTTTCTACTGCTGATGAAGTAAGTGACTTATCTGGCCGGGGTGTGGGTATGGACGTGGTTAAACGCAATATCCAATCATTAAATGGCTCGGTAGAGGTGACATCTGCTGCCGGAATTGGTTCTACCTTTACTATTCGGCTACCGCTCACCTTAGCTATTTTAGATGGGCAATTGGTAAAAGTGGCCAAGCATACTTACATTATTCCACTGATCTCAATTGTAGAGTCATTACAAATTGATATTGCAAAAGTAAGCCGTGTTGGTAAAGACCTAGATGTACTCAGGTTACGTGATGAATACATTCCTATTCTGCGCTTATACGAGATTTTTAACCATCAAGGTGCGATTGAATCATTAGATAAGACCTTATTGGTTGTGGTGGAGAACGATAACCAAAAAGTCGGGGTGCTCGTTGACGATTTACTTTCACAGCAACAGGTGGTTATAAAAAGCTTGGAGGCTAATTACCACAAAGTGGACGGAGTCTCTGGGGCAACTATTTTAGGTGATGGTCGTGTCTCGTTAATTTTAGATATTAGCGGTTTGATTAAGCTTTCAGGATTAAAAAAACCTGGCAGCCAAGCATTGAGTATTGAGCCATCAGCGACTCTGGAGGATTCATGTTCTCTGAATCAATAGCATTAAATAGCAATATTGAGCTACAGCGCAAAGAGGGTATTAAGCAGTTTCTTACCTTTATTATGGCTGAAGAAGAATACGGAGTAGATATATTAACGGTGCAAGAAATCCGTAGCTGGGAAGACATAACCGCACTGCCAAATGCCCCTGAGTACGTAAAAGGCGTTATTAATCTACGCGGCACGATAGTACCCATTATTGATTTGAGGTTACGTTTTGGTTTACCCACAATTGCCTATGGGCCGTTAACAGTAGTGATTATTGTAAAAATAGAGTTTGAACAAGAAAGTAAAGTAATGGGTATTACGGTAGATGCAGTGGCAGATGTTTATAGTATTGCAGAGCAAGATGCTAAAGCTGTGCCGAGTTTAACCCAGACCAATGAAAGTGAATATGTAGCAGGGTTAGTCAATGTAGGCGAAAAAATGGTCGCCTTAATTGATTTGCCTGCAACCATGGATATTTAGCGGTAACAGTAACTAAATAAAGTAAATAACTTAAAGGTGGTGATAAGCATGGGATGGTTTAGTAATTCAAAACAGTCTGAATCAAGCAATGATTTGATAATGAATGCATTGCATAAATCATTAGCAATAATTGAATTTGAGCCGAATGGAAGAATCATTACTGCCAATGTTAATTTCCTGCGTGTAATGGACTACTCTCTGGCTGAAATACAAGGTCAGCACCACTCTTTATTTATTAGCTCTAGCGAAGCGAAAAGTGATGAATATCGTCAGTTTTGGCAGCGATTGAACGCGGGTGAGTTTATTTCAGATGAATTTAAGCGGTTTGGAAAAAATGGTAAAGAAGTATGGATACAAGCCACCTATAATCCAGTTTTAGACTCTCAGGGGCAAGTGATTAAAGTGGTTAAATTTGCCACAGAGATCACAATGCAAAAATTAAAGGCAGCCGAAGCAGCTGGACAAGTTGCGGCTATAAATAAATCGCAAGCAGTAATCGAGTTTGACTTAGATGGCACAGTGATTAATGCCAACGATAACTTTTTAGCCACGTTTGGCTACCAACTTAATGAAATACAAGGTAAGCATCATCGCTTATTTGTTGCACCTGAATATGCAAATAGTCCGGATTATCAAACTTTTTGGGCCAAACTTGGGCGGGGTGAATACGACCGAGGAGAGTATTTACGCTTCGATAAACAAGGCAGAGAAATTTGGATTAGTGCTTCTTATAACCCTATTTATGATATGGATGGCCGAATATTAAAAATTATTAAATATGCCACAGATATAACTGAGCAGAAAGAGCTAGAACGAACTTCTAAAAAAACTGCCGACTTAGCCAACGCCCTAAAAGTATGCCAAGCCAATGTGATGATGGCTGATAATGACTTAAACATTATTTTTGCCAACGAACAAGTTAAGCAAATGCTAAAAGCACGCGAAAGAGATTTGCAATCGGTATTACCTAACTTTGCTGTAAGTGACTTAATCGGCACATGTGTTGATGATTTTCATCAACATCCGGCGCATCAGCGCGAACTATTAAAAAAATTAGATGCGCCCCATAAAGCGACACTTAAATTAGCTGGTCTTATTTTTGATTTAATTGCTTCGCCATGGTTTAACGAAGAAGGAGAACGCTTGGGAACAATTGTTGAGTGGCAAGATATTACTGATGAAGTATTTAAGGCCGATGCAGAGCGTGCCAGAGCACAGGAGAACTTACGTGTTCGCCGAGCGTTAGACACTGTAGCAACAAACACTATGATTGCAGATGCATCGAATGTGATTGTTTATATGAATGACGCGGTGAAAAATATGATGAGCAATGCTCAAAATGATATACGCATTGATTTACCTAACTTTGATAGCAAAAATCTACTGAATCAAAATATTGATATATTTCATAAAAATCCAGCCCATCAGCAAAATATGTTGGCTAAGTTAACGGATACCTACAGCACTGAAATTAAAGTGGGTGGCAGAACCTTTGGCTTAGTTGCTAACCCAATTATTACGCCAGACGATGAGCGAATTGGAACTGTAGTTGAATGGGAAGACAGAACAGCAGAAGTAGCTATAGAAAAAGAGGTTGCTCAGCTGGTCAGTGCCGCAAGTAAAGGGGAGCTAAATAGCCGTTTGGTTGAGCAAGGAAAAGATGGCTTTTTCCTACGTTTAGCTCAGGGTCTTAATAGTTTAGTTAAAGTGGTTGACGATGCGGTAACTGATACTGGCAATATGCTCGATGCCATGGCTACTGGTGATTTATCTAAACGGATTGAAAAGGAATACCAAGGCTCGTTTGAAAAACTGAAAACAGATGCAAATGCAACAGCAGATAAACTAACCGAGGTTATTAATCGAATTAACTCATCAGCCACTTTGGTGGCTAGTGGAGCTGAAGAAATTTCACAAGGTAATGCTGATTTAAGCCAGCGTACAGAAGAGCAGGCATCATCATTAGAAGAAACAGCTTCTAGTATGGAAGAGATGACCAGTACGGTACGTCAAAATGCTGATAATGCCAAGGTAGCTAATGACTTAGCTGAAGAAACCTGTGATAAAGCAATTCAAGGTGGTGAGGTTGTTAATAAGGCCGTAACCAGTATGTCGGCTATTAACGAATCGAGTAAAAAAATTGCTGACATTATTGGTGTTATAGACGAAATAGCATTCCAAACAAACCTATTAGCGCTCAATGCTGCTGTAGAAGCTGCAAGAGCAGGTGAGCAAGGTCGAGGTTTTGCGGTTGTTGCAGGTGAAGTGCGTAACTTAGCTCAGCGCTCAGCTGGTGCAGCTAAAGAAATTAAAGAGTTAATTAGAGATAGTGTTGGTAAAGTTGCTGATGGTAGCGCTCTTGTAAATGAATCAGGTGTGACGTTACAAGAGATTGTGGTATCGGTGAAACGTGTGACACAAATGATAGCTGATATAACTCAGGCCTCTGAAGAGCAAAGCGCAGGAATTGAGCAAGTAAATAAAGCTGTATCGCAAATGGATGAAATGACCCAGCAAAATGCGGCATTAGTTGAAGAGGCATCGGCTGCAGGTGAGTCTATGGCAGAGCAGGCTAATGAAATGCGCCGTTTACTGCACTTCTTTTCTCTAGGGCAGCAAGATATGGCGGTGGTATCGCCCACTATTCGCACCCCTGAAATAACGCATAAGCAACAAAATAGCTTCGTTAATAATAAGAGCAAAGGTGAAAACTTTGTAGACTCAGCTGAAGAGTGGGAGGAGTTTTAACCCTGTTTTAGATGGTTCACACAGAAGTAGTGTGAATCTATCTTTATATTTATTTGAGAGTACATAATGAAAGAGTTTTTATTAACGGATAGCGATTTTAAGGAAGTGGCTCATTTAGTGTATAACGCCTGTGGTATTGTGCTTGGGGAGCATAAGCGCGAAATGGTTTACTCACGATTAGCAAGGCGAATTCGTGAGCGTAAATTAACAAACTTCTCTAGTTACCTTGATTACTTAAAAAATCATAAGGACCAGGAGTTTGATGCATTTATTAACGCCATTACTACCAATTTAACCTCTTTTTTTCGTGAAATCCATCACTTTGAGTTTATAAAAGAGCAGTTTATTCCTGCGATGCTAAAAGCAAATAAGCATAATAAACGCGTTCGTATTTGGTCTGCAGGTTGCTCTACCGGCGAAGAGCCCTACAGTTTAGCTATGACCTTACAAGGGGCTTTTCCAAGTGATTGGGATGTGAAAATTTTAGCAACTGATCTTGATTCTAATGTACTAGCTAAAGCCCAGAGCGGTATTTATACTGCGGCAAATGTGAATGGACTGGATGATGCATTGCTCAAGCGCTGGTTTTTAACCAGCAAAGACGGGCAAAGTTATAAGGTGAAACCTAAGCTACAGCAATGTATTTCATTTAAGCGTTTAAACTTACTCCAAGATTGGCCGATGAAAGGCCCATTTGATTTGATCTTGTGTAGGAATGTAGTGATTTACTTTGATAAAGAGACAAAGGATCAGCTTTTTAACCGTTATGCCGATATTTTAAATAACCAAGGTTATTTATTTTTAGGGCATTCAGAAACCATGGGAAAAGAGCATGTCTTATTTAAAAACTTAGGGAAAACCATGTATCAGAAAGTAGCTCATGCAAACACAATTTAAGCCGGTATTAGCGGGATTTGAGCATATTAAACGCTATTGGGATGCCACGCGAGAGCGTGTGGTCGCTAAGGTATTGCCAGGTGAATTTTATGTTTCTAAAAACGATGAGCTGATCACCACAGTGCTCGGGTCGTGCATTGCTGCTTGTGTTTACGACGATAAGCTAGGTATTGGCGGGATTAATCACTTTATGCTACCTATTCAAAAAGGTGAGCGAATTGACCAAGCGCATAGTTTAAGTTGTCGTTATGGTAACTGGGCTATGGAATATTTAATTAATGAAGTGCTTAAAAATGGCGCTTCCCGGGCAAACTTAAAAGTAAAACTGTTTGGGGGAGGCAAAATAATTAGCGCAATGACAGATATTGGTATTGGCAATATCAGTTTTGCCAATGCATATATAGCAGAAGAAGCGCTAAACTTAGTGGCGCATGATATGGGCGGACCCTGGCCGCGTAAAATATTTTTTAATCCTCATAATGGAAAAGTACAGGTTAAAAAGCTAAGAAACTTACACAATAACACTATTGAAAAACGTGAAGTGCGTTACTTGCATAATCTTGAACAGCAAACGAAAGCCACTGACATAGAACTGTTTTAAGGATGGCTATGATTAGAGTATTAATAATTGATGATTCGGCACTGATCAGGCAATTACTGACAGAGATACTGCAACAGGCAAAAGATATTGTGGTAGTGGGCTGTGCACAAGACCCATACGAAGCCAGAGAGATGATCAAAAAGCATAATCCGGATGTACTAACACTAGATGTTGAAATGCCAAGAATGGACGGCATTAGCTTTTTAAAAAACTTAATGCGCTTACGCCCTATGCCCGTAGTAATGATTTCCACTCTTACTCAAAAAGGCTCACCTATAACTCTAGAAGCGCTTGAACTGGGGGCGGTTGATTTTATTGCAAAACCTACGGTCAACGTTAAACAACAAATGAGTCAATATGCTGATATTGTTCAGCAAAAAGTCAGGGTAGCGGCTAGTGCACGGGTTCGAGGCTACAAAAAAACTAGTACTGTAGCAGAGCCTATACCCACCAATGCCGAATTTTTAGTAAATAAAGTGATTGCAATCGGTGCATCAACAGGGGGAACCGAGGCGATAAAAGAAGTGCTTATACGTATGCCCAAAAATTGCCCTCCTATTGTAATAACGCAGCATATCCCTCCCGTATTTAGCACCTCATTTGCAGAGCGGATGCAGCGTACTTGTACTATTAACGTAAAGGAAGCTCAGCAAGGCGATAAACTGGTCGCAGGTTGCGCTTATATAGCTCCGGGTGGACTTCATTTACGAATTTGTAAACAAGGTAGTGCTTTATATTGTCAGCTTTATGATGGAGAGACGGTTAATAGACATAAACCCGCGGTGGATGTTTTATTTAACTCATTACTGGAAATAGGTGCAAAGCATATTGTTGCCACACTATTAACCGGTATGGGAAGTGATGGTGCAAAAGGATTGCTCGCATTAAAGCAACAAGGTGCATACACACTTGCGCAAGATGAGTATTCGTCTGTGGTATGGGGTATGCCCAAAGCTGCTATTGATATGGGGGCAGCAAATGAAGTCGTACCGCTGGAGAAAATGACCCAGCGGTTATTAAATCAAGTAATAAAAAGTAAAACTTAGTTGATCACCCAAGGCTGTGAAAACCAATAATAACTGCCGGTTTGTTTTATTGATGGAGCCGTGCAGTTAAAGCGAGACCGGCCTTTATTAAGCTGTTTTGGCGATGTTACCTCAACTGTATTATCGTCTAACCAATTTAAATTAGCTTGACCAACGCTTGACACATAACAGGCAAATTGACTCTTATGAAAGTCATTTGTCTCAAGTTTTATTGTGAGTGACGGTGGATTTTGTGAAGTGACACTATCTTCATAGGTTAGCTTATTAATGGTAAAGGCAGTTGAATTTATCTTGGTAATTAACGTCTCTAGCTTGCTATAAAAACCTGAAGCTGGGAAGCGCGGTAAGCGACTAAAGTTAGAGTGTTGATTAACGGCTCCTGAGTGCTGGCCAATACCAATAAAGCCTAGTTCTGTAACGAGTGCTTGCAGTTGGTTGTTAAACTCTCCGTATGGGTAGGCAAGATATTTATAATCGTGACCTATTTCCTCTTTAATACGCTGTTGTGAACTAAGAATGTCTTTTTTAGTGCGTTCGCGCCATTGGCTAGGCGTTTCATTCTCGCGCTTTTTATGTAGGTAGTTATGTTCAGCACTATGATTAGCAATGAGTGCTCCTTTTTTGGCAAGCTCCCTGAGCTTATCCCACCCCATAACATAACCCGCTTGTTCATCAATGAGTTTTGGGTTTACGAAAATAGTGTACGGGTAACCAAACTTCTCAAGAATAGGAGCTGCTTGATCGTAATTATTGTTGTAACCATCATCAAAGGTAATCGCGATTGTTTTGTTCTCTAAAGCCTTACCTTGTTGTAATGCACTAATCAGTTCATTTAATGGAATAACGTTAAAGTTATGCTCTTTTAAATAATTTAAGTGTTTTGTAAAAGTGTTGGCACTCACGCTGGTGACAGCGGGAAGGGTTTCACTGACGTGATGATACTGTAGAATAACAGCTGCTTGCGCGCGTAAAGAACCACAAATCAGGAATAATAATACTAAATGAAACAATTTCTTATACATAATAAAGCACACCATAAAAGCTTGTTGTTGTTAGCCGGTCCGATGATATTATCAAATATTACCGTCCCGTTGTTAGGAATTGTTGATACGGCAGTGATCGGTCATTTGGGGAGTGCGCATTATTTAGCGGGAATAGCCTTAGGCTCTACTGTGATCTCCATTTTATTTTGGCTTGCTGGTTTTTTGAGAATGAGTACCACTGGGCTGGTGGCTCAGGCTTATGGTAAAAATGATTTAACTCAGCTTGCAGCCTTACTTAAACGCAGTTTATTGTTAGCCACTTCGGTTGCCTTACTCCTTATTTTACTGTCACCCCTTATAAAACATGCTATTGCGTATTTATCAGCTGCCAATAGCGATGTGCTCAATGAAGCCTATCGGTATTTTAGTATTCGTATTTATAGCGCCCCTGCAGCGCTATGCAACTTAGTTTTACTAGGCTGGATGTTGGGCGTGCACTATGGGCGAGGGCCATTTTATTTACTGTTAGTCACTAACATTACTAATATTGTGCTCGATATTTATTTTGTAGTGTACCTTGATTGGGCGGTTGCTGGGGCTGCGTGGGCATCACTTATTGCTGACTATATCGCGCTTGTATTTGCCTTATTGCTAGTGGCTCAACTTGCTAAAAAGCATGGTATGAGTTTGGCTGTAGCAAATTGGTTTAGTGTGGAAAAAATGGCAGGACTACTGAGCTTAAACCGCGATATTTTTATTCGTTCTTTAGTGCTGCAGTTATGCTTTAGCTTTATGACCTTTTATGCTGCTCGCCTAGGTGAAACCACATTGGCCGCTAATGCAGTCCTACTCAATTTTTTAATGTTAGTTAGCTTTGCACTTGATGGAATTGCCTATGCAAGTGAGGCCAAAGTAGGTCAAGCTAAAGGTCAACAAAGTGTCGAGAAGATAAGGCTATGGGTAAAAATCAGTGTATTTTGGGGCATGTTATTTGGCATTTTATATAGTGTGTTTTTTATAGTATTTGGCAGCAGCATTATTAAGCTATTAACTAATGTACCAGAGGTTATTGACGAGGCCATTCACTACTTACCTTGGGTAATTGCATTGCCTATTTTAGCTATGAGCTGCTTTTTGTTTGATGGTATTTTTGTTGGCCTGACCCGCGCTAAAGCGATGCGAAATAGTATGTTGCTTTCAGCAGTTGTAGGCTTTTTTGGGGTGTTTTGGCTATTTCAGGATTGGCAAAATAATGGGTTATGGTTAGCTATGAGTTGTTTTATGCTTATGCGAGGCGTTACGCTTATCGTTAAATATCAACAATTAAAAGCTAACAATCAATTACTTAAATAAGCGAATTGATATAAACCGTTACTTCCAAAGGTCGGGGTCGTTATTTTTGGAAGGGATATTTTTTAATACTTGAGAAAAGCGGTTAGCAAAAATACCCGCATAGCCCCAAAAAGCAAAAAATAAAGCGGGGGCTAAAATAACCAAGCCGATAACTTGCAAACTGTAATGGCTGTAATAGCCCACAGCGATAAATATCACGGCTAGCACAAACAGTGCTAGCCCGCGAAAAAAGCGCTTTAAACTCAACTTAGGGTCGCTCCCTAAGCGGTAAATAAGTGGCTTTAGCATAATGAATTAATGCTTAGTAGTAAGAATGCTCGCCTGCTTCATGATCGGTAATGTCAGACACACCGGTGATTTCATCAAACTTAGCAATCATTTCTTTTTCAATGCCTTCTTTTAGTGTGACATCGATCATAGAACACCCATTACAACCACCACCAAACTGAAGTACAGCAACACCAGCTGCAGTGATCTCTACCAAGCTAACTTGGCCGCCATGGTTGGCAAGTTGTGGGTTTACTTCAGTTTCTAGCATGTGCTGCACACGCTCATTCAAGCTGGCATCTTCACCTAGTTTACGTGCTTTAGCATTAGGTGCTTTAAGAGTTAACTGTGTGCCCATTTTGTCGGTAACAAAATCAATTTCAGCTTCGGCTAAAAAAGGCGCGCTTTCAGCATCAACAACCGCATCAAAGCCGTTAAAATTTAGGCGAATATCGCTCTCTTCTACCGCGTCTTCTGGACAATAAGAAACACCACATTCAGCTTGTGATGTACCAGGGTTAACAACAAACACACGAATATTCGTTTGTTGAGATTGATCTGCTAATAGCTTAGCAAAATGCGCTTGCGCTGTTTCGGAAATAGAAATCATAATACCGTCTATACTTGACTAAATTACTCGGATACTGCATATCATACTCCGCTCATCGTGTTGCGGCTAGTGTTGAGCGTAAAAAGTTGGCATCTATTTTAAGCAATGGTAGCGTGCAATTAACAAACATTTTTAGAGTGATTTATATGCGCTTCATATTAACAATAATGATGGTGCTGGCCAGTTTTTCAAGTATGGCAAAGCCCCTGTCTTATTATTTTGAGCAACAGGTTGAATTCGATTCTACCATACCAACACCACAAGAGGTGCTGGGTTATCAAGTGGGTGAGTGGCATGTGAGACATGACCAACTTGTTCGCTACATGGAAATTTTAGCTCAAAAAAGCGATCGAATTAATTTTGAAGTAATAGGTCGTACTCATGAGCAGCGCCCGTTAGTTATGCTAACGATTACTGCGGCTAACAAATTAAAAAATATAGAAAAAACTCGCCAAGCGCACTTAGCTCGCCTAAATAATTCAAACAATAAAACAGCGGAGCAGCCAAGTGTTGTATGGATGGGTTACAGTGTTCATGGGAATGAATCATCAGGTAGTAATGCAGCTTTACTAGTCGCTTATTATTTAGCGGCAGCGCAAGGGGATGAAATAAATGAGCTACTTAACAACACGGTTATTTTACTCGACCCGTCGCTTAACCCTGACGGCTTAGCACGTTTCGCAAATTGGGCTAATAGTAATCGTGGAATGAACTTATCGTCAGATCCGCAAACCCGAGAGCATGTAGAGAGCTGGCCAAGCAGTCGAACAAACCATTATTGGTTTGATTTAAACCGTGATTGGTTGCTGTTACAGCACCCAGAGTCGCGCGCAAGGATTGCTAAGTTTCATTATTGGAAGCCTAATATTTTAACTGACTTTCATGAAATGGGGCCAAATAGTAGCTACTTTTTTCAACCGGGTATCCCAAGTCGTAAACACCCAATTACCCCTGAAGAAAATGTAAGTCTAACTAAAGCGATTGCAAATTATCACGCTAAAACATTAGATGAAAACAACGCGTTATACTTCACCGAAGAAAGCTTTGATGACTTTTATTATGGTAAAGGCTCTACCTACCCCGATGTAAATGGTGGTGTGGGTATTTTATTTGAACAAGCAAGTTCTCGTGGCCATATTCGAGAAACGATCAATGGCCCGCTAACTTTTGCGTTTACGATTAAAAACCAACTGTTAACGAGCTTATCAACGTTTAAAGCAGCGATTGATAACCGCCAAGCTTTGCTAGAGTACCAAGCTAACTTTTATAACAAAGCAGTTGAGCTTGCCAAAGATGAAGACTATCAGGGCTATATTGTTCAAGCAGATGAAGATCATACCCGTACTAACGATTTTTTAAGCATACTTAAACAACATCAAATTAATGCCTACCCAGTGAAAGAAGGGCTAAAAGCTGAAGGTAAAAACTTTACCGCTAATAGTTATTTTGTGCCGCTTGCGCAACCACAATATCGATTAGTTAAAGCTATTTTTAGTGAGCAACAAAACTTTGCCGATAACACCTTTTACGATGTGTCGGGTTGGACATTAGCGCATGCGTTTAATTTACCATTTGCTAAAGTAAACAGCCGCTGGGGATTAGAGGTAGAAAAAACAGCTTGGCAAAAACCAAAGCAGCCAGAGTTAGCGTCACTGACTAAAAATTACGCCTATGGATTTGCATGGAATGACATGCAAGCTCCCAAAATGCTCAATAGTCTGTTACAGCAAGGCATTAAAGCTCGTGTTGCATTAAAACCATTAACAGCAGTATCAACCAATGCAGAAGTAAACTTTGACGCAGGTAGTATTATTATTCCAGCAGGACTTCAAACTGACACCAACTGGGTGACAAAGTTAAACCAAGCACAAAGCCAGTTTGGGATTGAAGTTAAACCAATTACTACCGGTTTAACTAGTAAAGGTGCTGATTTAGGGTCTCGCTCTATGGCTGTGGTTTCTGCACCTAAGGTGTTATTGGTTGGTGGTAAAGGCGTGAGCCAATATGAAGCGGGTGAAGTGTGGTACTACCTAGACCGTTTTGTGGGTGTAGCGCCAACCATTGTTGAAATGGAGCGTTTAGCGTCTTTAGAGCTCAGTAATTACAGCCATATTGTGTTGCCACATGGTAACTATTCTACTTTATCTGATTCCGATAAAGTTGCTATAAAAAGCTGGGTAAGGAAAGGTGGTGTTATTTGGGGGCACAAAGGCGGAGCTAAGTTTTTAGCCGATCAACAGCTATTAAAAGCAAGCTACTTATCGCGTAGAGATGTGGCTAGTGCATTTGATACTCAAGGTTTAAAGTATGCAGACAAAGACCACCTAGCAGGTCGTCAGCGTATTGCAGGTGCGATATTTAATACCAAGGTAGATACAACTCACCCACTAATGTTTTCATTTAAGCGTGACACACTACCCGTATTTAAAAATAGTACTTGGCTACTTGAAGCCTCTGAAGCACCATTTGTAAATATACTTACCTATACACAGCAGCCGCTACTTGCTGGTTTTACTGATGCAATAAATGTAGAGCAAGTGGCTGGTGGGGCAGCGTTAATGGCACACTCTTATGGTCGAGGTAGTGTTATTGCGATGACAGATAACCCTGTATTTAGAGGGTACTGGTATGGTACCAGCCGATTATTAAGTAATGCTTTATTTTTTGGTCACACCTTTCGCGTGAGTGGAAACTAACACGCCCTAAAGTGGCGTTAAGCACGTGGTAAATGCCCATACGTGTTTAGCGCCGGCTTCTTTTAACGATAAGGTGGCTGCATTAAGAGTTGCTCCTGTAGTCATAATATCATCGATAATTACTACCGTTTTTCCCTCTAAATTAATTTTGCATGAAAAAGCCTGCTGTAAATTTTTAACTCTTTTAGCTTTGCTTAATTGTGATTGTGCCGAGGTGTGTTTATGGCGAAGCAACGCATTATTTAATACTTTATTTGACCCTAAACAGGGCTGCCATACTTGGGTGACTTGATTAAACCCACGCGTTAAAAAGCGCGCTTTATGTAAAGGTAAAATTATAAATGCATCAACAGCGGCAGGGTGTTTAGTCATAAAAACCCTAAGTTGTTTTTTTATGACTTGCTGTAGTGCTTTTTTATAATGGATTTGATTATTAAATTTAAGCTGCTTTAACCATAAATCAAAAGGGGGCTGGTAAAAAGCACAGGCAAACAGCTTTTCAAAGTTGCAGTTAGGAAACATTTCTACAATATCAGGGCGGTAAAATAAATTGTCATGCTCGGCCAAATCTAGCAATGGCAAGTCATCTAAACAAAATTGACACAGTCCCATTGAGCTATGAATTTGACTTTGACATAACACACAGTAAGAGGGGAATAGCCAATCACTTAGGCTGAGTTTCATTCGCTGATGATCCTCATTACAAACTCCTTTTAAAGCGCTATCATAGAACTCAAGTTTGGTTAAGGTTAGGCAAATATGCAAAATGAATGTGTGTTGTTACATGGTTGGGGAATGAGCCAAGGTGTGTGGCAGTTAATAAAACCAGAATTAGAGTTTTTATATTCAGGTAAAGTGCGCTGTTTGGATTTACCCGGTTATGGTGATAATAACGCCTCTTTAAGCCCATATACATTACACGATGCTGCAAAGCAGGTGAGTGAGCAGTTAAAGCCACAGTCGGTACTAATGGGGTGGTCTTTAGGTGGGTTGTTTGCTATTTATATTGCCAAACATTGGCCAGAAAAAGTATCAAAAGTCATTTTAGTTGCTTCAACGCCCTTTTTTGCAGAGCAATTACCATGGGCTGGCATTAAGCCTAAAGTATTAAAACAGTTCAAAGAGCAGTTGTTGCAAGAGCGTTCAAAAACGATAGAGCGTTTTTTGGCAATTCAGGCAATGGGCAGTGAGTCTGCTCGAGATGATATAAAACAGCTAAAGCAGTTATTGAGTCAGTCACCGCCTCCGAATAACGAGGCTTTAAGTGCAGGGCTGGAAATATTGCAAAATGAAGATTTACGCGAATTATTTGCTCAATGCCCAGTGACTATACGCGGCATTTTTGGGCGCTTAGACTCTCTTGTTCCTTATCGGGTTATTGAGAAAATGGTGGCACTTAATGCTGACTTTGAGTACGAAGTGATAGACAAAGCATCGCATGCGCCTTTTATTTCTCATAAAAGTGAATTTTTATCTGCCGTTAAATCAATGCTTTGAAGCAAAGCCATGATTACTGCGGTTTAAAGCTTTATTTTGCGTGATTTTTGAGCGATAATTAAACAATATTTATTTGCTGGAGGTTTATTATTATGCTAATAGGATCTGTATTCAATAGTGGTGTTGAAGGGTTTAATAGAGCCAGCCAAGGAATTGAAAAAGCCAGCGCTGAGATTAATCGTGCCAGCATAGAGCAGCAAGACGACTCTCAACTAGCGCAGCAACGTCAATTAACGGCCGCTCGCCCTGAAGAAGCAGTCACCGCGCCAGTATCTCAACCTGCACGAATTGATGATGCGTTAGTAAACTTAAAAGTTGAAGAGTTTAATGCTAAGGCAAACACGCAATCTATCCAAACTGCAGATGACGTATTAGGCACTTTAGTCGATATTAAAGTGTAATTTCTCATGAATATCGTCACGCCGTTTCCGTCTATTAATATAAACACCGCAAATGTTTATACGGAGACTGCTCGGCGTGACAACCAGCTACGTGAAGTCATTCCCCCAGCCGCTGCAAACACCGCAGGTAGCACTGAAAACAAAGCTCAAAGTGATGCAGAAAAAGCCAAACTGCCAGGTAATAGCGACAGCTCAACCTACAATGCGAGTGGCAAAATTGCAGACGATAAAACGATTGCGCAACGCGAAGGCAATGCAGATAGCGATCAAGATAATGCCGAGCAAGAAAAACAACAAGCTGCAGAAGAAGTTAGTGAGCAAGAAGAACTGCAACTTGAGCAAGAATTACAGCAAATTAAAGAACTTAAAGCGCGCGACACTGAAGTACGAACACATGAGCAAGCGCATGCCGCTGTGGGTGGACAATATGCGGGCTCTCCTAGCTACGAATATCAAAGAGGGCCCGATGGTACTAACTATGCGGTAGGTGGTGAAGTACCGATAGATGTTGGGGTTATCAATGGCGACCCTCAAGCAACTATTGATAAAATGCAAACGGTACGTGCTGCAGCACTCGCGCCGGCTGAGCCTTCAGGTGCCGATAGGGCAATTGCGGCAGATGCCACTCAAAAGATAGCCGCAGCACAAGCTGAGTTAGCTTCAGCTGATGACGAAGATAGCAGCGAAGATAAAAGCAGAGTCAGTGCGTCGTTTTCTAACAGTGAAAGTTCAGAAGTAAAAACTGCTAAAAGCGAAGAGCAATCGCGTGATGTTGAAGTAGAAGCGCGTGCTGGGCGCATTGCTAGTTTTTATCAACTGGCTACATCACCTGCGACTCAAAGCCAATTCTCAGCACAAATTTAAACTAAACCTTATATTTAATAGCCATAAAAAAACCGCCTAAGCGGTTTTTTTATGGGGTCATTTTATTTTTTCACTTTCGCATTGGCAAAGGCATCAGCAAACGCATTTCCCATCATGGCATTGCCTGTGTCGCGCTTAGGTTTGGGCGCTCGCGATTGGTTTGCATTGTTACCACGTGGCTTTTGCGGCGCCGCAGGGGCAGCTTTATTGCTAGTGTCTATCTCGTCATCTAGGCGCATGGTAAAGCTAATACGTTTACGTGCAGCGTCAACCTCAACCACTTTCACTTTAACAATGTCACCAGCTTTAACCACTTCTCGTGGGTCTGAAATAAACTTATTAGTAATAGCCGAAATATGCACTAGTCCATCTTGATGTACGCCAACATCCACAAATGCGCCAAAATTAGCTACGTTCGATACCACGCCTTCTAAAATCATTCCTGGTTTTAAATCACTAATTTTTTCAATGCCTGCTTTAAACTCAGCAGTTTTAAATTCAGGGCGTGGATCGCGACCCGGCTTATCAAGCTCGCTAATAATATCGGTCACAGTAGGCAGACCAAATTTATCGTCAATATAGTCATTTGCAGCGAGCTTATTTAAAAACTCTTTGTTACCAATGAGGTTATTTACGTCTACCTGATTGTGCTCACAAATACGCTTAACGATAGGGTATGCTTCAGGGTGAACTGATGAGTTGTCTAGTGGATCGCTGCCATTGTTAATGCGTAAAAAGCCGGCTGCTTGTTCAAATGCTTTTGGCCCTAAGCGCTCTACTTTTTTCAACTGACTACGTTTTGTAAATGACCCGTTTGTATCACGGTAGCTTACAATGTTTTGCGCTAAGGTTTTGTTTAAACCAGAAACACGTGCAAGTAAAGGTACAGAGGCCATATTTAAATCAACCCCCACACTGTTTACACAGTCTTCTACCACTGAGATTAGACTTTGTCCTAGTTGGCTTTGTGATACATCATGTTGATATTGGCCTACACCAATAGACTTAGGCTCTATTTTAACCAACTCAGCCAATGGGTCTTGAAGGCGACGCGCAATAGATACGGCACCACGTAAAGATACATCTAGATCTGGAAATTCATTAGCAGCAAACTCAGAAGCAGAGTAAACCGAAGCGCCGGCCTCACTGACCATGATTTTATTTAGTTTAAGCTCAGTATTGGCTTTGATAAGTTCGCCAACTAGTTTATCTGATTCGCGAGAAGCGGTACCGTTACCAATCGCAATGAGCTCAACTTTATGTTGGCGACATAATTGTTCGAGCGTGCGTAATGATTTATCCCAATGATTTTGTGGTGCATGTGGGAAAATCGTTTGGGTAGCAAGCAGTTTACCTGTGCTATCAACCACGGCAATTTTACAACCAGTACGTAAACCAGGATCTAAGCCTAACGTAGTACGAGGGCCTGCAGGGGCTGCCATTAATAAGTCTTTTAAGTTTTTAGCAAATACATCAATGGCACCGGTTTCGGCCTTTTCACGCATTGCGGCTAAAAATTCATTTTCTAAATGTAATCCAAGCTTAATTTTCCACGCCCATTGCACTACAGTTAATAACCAAGCGCTGGCAGGTTTGTTTTTAATATCTAGGCGGTAATGATCGCTGATCATCTGTGCACACAATTGCGCTGGGTTTTCAGCGTTAGGCTCAGGATTAATAGTTAACTGTAAAATACCTTCGTTACGTGCTCTTAGCATGGCTAATGCTCGATGCGAGGGGACTTTTTTTAATGGTTCTTGATGTTCAAAGTAGTCTCGGTATTTAGCCCCCGCTTGTTCTTGGCCATCAATAAGTTTACTTTCAATCGCTCCATTTTGACTAATATGACTTCTAAATTTAGCGAGTAATTTAGCGTCTTCAGCAAAGCGCTCCATCAAAATAAACTTAGCACCATCAAGCGCTGCTTTAGTATCGACAATCGCTTTTTCGGCATTAATAAATTTTGCAGCCTCAGCGTCTGGGTCAAGCATTGGATCGTTAAATAACGCATCAGCTAGTGGTTCTAAACCAGCTTCAATAGCTATTTGACCTTTAGTGCGGCGCTTTGCTTTATAAGGCAAATATAAGTCTTCTAGTTCGGTTTTACTTTGTGCAGCTTTAATATCAGCCGCTAATTCAGCACTAAGCTTATTTTGTGATTCTATCGTCGACAGGATAAATCCACGACGCTCTTCAAGTTCACGCAAATAAGATAAACGTTGTTCTAGAAGGCGTAGTTGGGTGTCATCTAATCCACCGGTCACTTCTTTTCTGTAACGGGCAATAAAGGGGACTGTTGCGCCTTCATCAAGTAACTTTGTTGCTGCAACCACTTGTTGCTGCTGTGCATTTAGCTCCGTTGCTAAACGTGCAGAGATATCGCTCATGCAAAAACCTTTTAATACAAAAAATAAGACCAGCTAAAAAGTTAACTGATGCGTCAATGTCTTGAATAATATCACAGGGGAGGGTAATAAAAAGCTCTTAAAGCAAGCTATTTTACTTGCTTTAAGATGCCATTGCTGGGGCAATAAAAAGCGGATTTAGTGAGGGTGCTCTACACTTTCGAGTACTTCACTAAATGTGTGCGCTATTGGGCTAATATGAACAGGAATTTGCAGCTTACGTGCTATATCGCGTGCTGAAATTAAACCACTTATTTCATTATTAGCCGCAGTAACTAATATAAACATAGCACCATGATGTTCCATAGTTTGCAGTGCATCACCGATACATGAGTAGCTTAAGCTTTTCATACTTACACCCATTAAGTTACTCAGCGGTGTCATTAAATAGCGTAAGCTAATTTCACTACGAGGCAAGCCTAAACGCTGCGATAAAATCATGATTTTTGAGCTTTGTAAATCTGCACTTGCGACAATACCAATTAGCTTTTGATGCTCATCAGTTACTAAAATAAAATCAGAAGGCTGAGTATTTAGTTGTTTTGATGCTTGTTCAATGGTTGTATCAAACGCTGCGCGCATAGGACTTGTTTGAGTAAAGCTAGTTACTATACGTGTTGCTGGAGAGGTTAAATCGATCACAGCCTCATTAGTAAAAGTATCAGCAATAGTGCCATGAGAAATATCTTGGGTACGGAGTTCTTTAAAGTTAGACATAATATCCACCTAAATAAATAGTTATACAAATTTAATAATGTTTAAAAGCAAGTTATTAAATTAAATAACGGGTGGCGCTCGCGGGTTTGCATGACTGTAGGCAGTGGCTAAAAATCGACTTTCATAATGAAAGAAAAACGCTAAAGGAAGTGGTTGGATTTCTCTAAGCGCAATAACACCAACATGAGAATCTAAATCGGTGTCGAGGTTTGCTTGGTCAGGGGAGTCACAAACAATAAATTCAGCTGGAGCAAAACCAGCATCAAGTTTGTTATTTTTAGGTGCGCCATGTAATGTCAAACTCACACTCATAAAGAGTGCAAACACGAGGGCATTTTGTAATATGCGCGCTGTTATGTTTGACATAATGGTGACCTTAATTAACTACTCTCGAGTTAATACAACATTACTTGAGTAACTTTAGTTATAGCTTACTCAGATAATATAAACAATAAAAAGTTAATATGATCTGAATCAAAACTAAGCGCTGTCATTTTTGATAGGTAATGTTATTTACGTACCACTGCTTAGCACCTTGCGGAGTCATGACCTCAAAATCATCGTCTACTTGTTTTTTTAATAGCGCTCGAGCCATTGGTGAATCGATAGAAATATAGTCGTTGCGATCATAAATTTCATCGGGGCCGACAATTCTAAAATTTTTACACTCACCGGCCTCGTTTTCTATTTCTACCCACGCTCCAAAAAAAACTTTGCCGTCTTGTACGGGTGAGTAGTCAACAATTTTTAAATCGGGGATGCGTTTTCGTAAATAGCGAACACGACGGTCAATTTGACGTAGTAAACGTTTGTTGTACTGATAGTCTGCGTTTTCAGAGCGATCACCTAGGCTAGCAGCCCAACTCACAATTTTAGTCACTTCTGGACGTTTTTCATTCCAAAGATGATCATGTTCTTGCTGCAATTGTAAATAACCTTCGCGAGTAATTAAGTTTGTTTTCACGCTGAGTTCTTGTTTAATCTTCATGAGTGGCAAGGTATTAAAATAAAGGCAGCTTGTCGAGATAAAATAGCTATCAATGAATTTGAAATGTTCAGTAACAATCTAAGCACTTAATTAGTTTTTTATTATTAAGTTTTTCATTTATATTAACGATTAATAAATTATAAAAATAAGCAACAGATTATGGGACAAGAGACAGTAAAAGTATTGGTGGTTGATGACGATAAACGTTTGCGTAGTTTGCTGGAACGTTATTTGGTAGAGCAAGGGTTTATTGTGAGAACAGCTGCTGATTCAGAGCAAATGGATAGACTAATTGAGCGTGAAAACTTTCATCTAATGGTGCTTGATTTAATGCTGCCCGGCGAAGATGGGCTTTCTATTTGCAGACGTTTACGCCAAAAAGAAAACCAAATTCCTATTGTTATGCTGACCGCCAAAGGCGATGAAGTAGACCGCATTATTGGCCTAGAACTCGGCGCTGACGATTATATTCCGAAACCGTTTAATCCTCGCGAGCTATTAGCGCGCATAAAAGCCATTTTACGTCGCCAATCAAAAGAAGTACCAGGGGCGCCTTCAGCTGAGGAGAACTTAATTGCGTTTGGTAAATTTACCCTAAATTTAGCCACCCGCGAAATGAGTGAAGGCGATAACACGGTGTCACTCACCAGTGGTGAATTTGCGGTGTTAAAAGCGTTAGTGTCTCACCCGCGTGAGCCATTAAGTCGTGATAAATTAATGAACTTAGCTAGAGGGCGAGACTACAGTGCGCTTGAGCGCAGTATTGATGTTCAAGTATCACGTCTTCGTAGAATGATCGAAGTCGATGCCGCTAACCCACGCTATATTCAAACGGTATGGGGTTTAGGTTATGTATTTGTTCCTGACGGTGAAAAGTAATCATTATGGGAATGTTTCCGCGTAGTGCGTTTGGACAAACCGTATTTTTGGTTGCCGCTTTGCTGCTTATTAACCAAATAGTTTCCTACGTCACGGTAAGTTTATATGTAGTTAAACCCACCATTGAACAAGTTAATTTAATGCTGGCTAAGCAAATTAAAACCGTGTTTATTGATTGGGAAGATGGCGTTGAAGTCACCGATGAAGTCTCTGAGAAGTTTTTTGAAATAACCGGCATTGAAGTAATGACTCAGCGTGAAGCTATGCGTCATGGTTTAGGCCAAAGTCGTGAGTATTCTGGGCTATCGCGTAGTATGTCTGAGCAATTAAATGGCTTTTCTCGGGTGCGCATTAGTCAAACTGATCCGCTTATTTATTGGGTAGAAGCCCCGCAGGCGCCGGGTTATTGGGTCAAAGTGCCGCTCACCGGATTTAAAGAAAGTAACCTTGAGTTTTTAACCTTTTATCTTTCTAGTATCGGCTTTTTAAGTGTACTAGGAGGTTGGTTATTTGCCAGGCATTTGAACCGACCACTAAAAGCATTACAACAAGCTGCGATAAAAGTAGGGGTAGGCGACTTTAGTACCAAGTTACAAGAGCAAGGGTCGAGTGAGGTTATTGAGGTAACGCGCGCCTTTAATCAAATGTCGCGAGGTATTGCTGCCCTTGAAAACGACCGTCGATTACTTATGGCCGGTGTTTCTCATGATTTACGCACACCGCTTACGCGTATTCGTTTAGCCACAGAAATGATGGTTGATGAAGATGATTATTTACGTGAAGGCATTATTTACGATATTGAAGATATGAATGGCATTATCGATCAATTTATCGAATATTTACGCCATCATAAACGTGAAGAACAAACCTGCGAAGATATTAATGCGCTCCTTGGTGAAGTCGTACAAAGTGAGCTTAAGCATCAACGGGTGATCACGTTTAAACCGAATCCTAATATTGGAAAAATTCCCATAAGTAGTGTCGCGATTAAGCGAGTAGTGACCAATATGATAGAAAATGCACTACGCTACTCAGAGGGTGATATTGAAGTACTCAGTTATTTTAATTCCAATAAAAAATATGTGGTTATTGCGGTCAACGATAGTGGTCCGGGTATTCCTGAAAGCGAGTTGGAGTCAGTATTTGAACCGTTTAAACAAGGTGATGCAGCTCGCGGTAGTGAAGGTAGCGGCCTAGGCCTTGCAATTATTAAGCGTATTATCGATATGCATGGCGGCAAGGTCGTGCTCTCTAATCGCCCTGAAGGTGGTTTAAGTGCGCAAATATACCTACCGATAAAGGTTACTAATCCAAGCTAATAACGCTATCTGCATGGTTGCAGATAGCGTTAATTTATTATCTAGAGTTCAGATTAACTACTAGAGGGCTTTAAAACGAATGGCTGTACCGCCACTGGTGGCCAATTTTAATGTGAGTTTATCATTTGCGGTAACAGTACGTTTTTCAATGCTTAAATCATAAGGATTGTTCTTCCACTCAGCGTTTTTACCGTCTTGGTAGATTTGCGCTTCAAACTGTTTATCTTTATCTAAAAAGTCGAGTTTAACCTCAATGGTGCGGGCATTTTCATCGGTAACTGCACCTAAGTACCAATCGTTCCCTGAATAGTTATCGCGCTTGCGCTCTTTGCGTGCAAATACAATAAAGTCGCCTACTTCGCCATCAAGCGCAATACTTTGTTGCCAATCGGTTGGTACGTCTTGAATAAATTGAAAAGCATCGGGTTTAGCTAAATAATTCCGTGGTAAATCCGCCGCCATTTGAATTGGGCTATACATCACCACATACAATGCTAATTGCTTTGCCAGTGTTGTTTGTGGGCGATTTGTCTCGTCCCCTAAGCCATTAAAGCTCATATCAAAAATACCTGGGGTAAAGTCCATTGGTCCTGCCAGCATACGCGTAAAGGCAAGCATGGGAATGTGTTCTGGTGGATTGGGCGGTGTGCCCCATGCGTTAAACTCTTGACCACGCGCACCTTCACGGGCAATCCAGTTAGGGTAAGTGCGGCGCAGACCCGTGTCTTTTATTGGTTCATGGGTGTTGATGCTTAGCTTGTATTTAGCGGCAAGTTTAATGTTATGTAAGTATTCATTTACCATAAATTGGCCGTCATGCCATTCAAAGCGGGCAATGCCGTTTTCATCTATGCGTTTTATATTGCCACCATCGGCCACATAACCAGTTTTTATTTGGCTTACATTTGATTTTTCGTAAAGCGCAAAAGCATCTTCCATTTGGTCGCGATAATTACTAACATTGCCAGAGGTTTCATGATGACCAATTAACTGCACCCCTTTTTCTTTACCGTACTGTGTAAGCGCTGCAATATCGAAATCGTCATAAGGCTGAGTAAAGCTAAATACATCACCATTATAAAACCAGTCGCCATCCCAACCTGTGTTCCAACCTTCAACTAATACGCCGTCAAAGCCATACTCAGCGGCAAAGTCCATATAGTATTTAGTATTTTTTGTGGTGGCACCGTGTTTTTCGCCACTGCCCCAAGTTGTTTCATTGATGTGCATTCCCCACCAAATACCTACATATTTACCTGGTTTAACCCACGACACATCACCGAGTTTATTTGGCTCATTCAGGTTTAAAATAATATCTGAATTAACTAAGTCTATCGCTCGCTCACCTATTTGAATGGTGCGCCAAGGAGTATTGAATGCGCCGCGCTTCTTAACCGCAATGCCATCAGACCACGGTGTTAAATCGGCACTAAACGTACCTGGGCGACGCTGGTTAAGCACCATCCCTGCATAATCTACCAGAGCTGCTTCATGAATGCTGACATGTACACCGTTACCATTTTTAAAGGTAAAAGGGGTATGAACAAGTGCAGCATCTTGTAAGTCTGTAGTGTTATAGACATATTCATAACGGTTCCAACCGCGAGCAGGTATCCACCATGCGGTGGTTTTATCTTTTGCGGCAATAGCAAATTCGGTCAGTTCTTTAGTAATTTCAGTTTGTTCAAAACCGGCTTGCTTAGGGACTTCATAGCGAAAACCTACACCGCTATCAAAGGCTTTAAATCGTACAGTGTATGTGCCAGCGTGGGGCGCAGGTTTATTGAAGGTAACGGCAATTTCATTGTGCTTATCAACAACGGTTTGACGCTCTCCCCAAGGTTGCTGCCATTGGCTATCGGTTTGTGAACGAGTTACTTCACTAATAACAAAACCGTCATCAAATGGTGCTTGGCTTTTAAACCTAAAACCTAAGCGTGACTGCTCAATAACAGGCTTACCATTAAAGCTAATAGAGTAATGAGGGGATGATGATTGATCAGAAATGGTAATTTTAATTTTTTGATCAGGTGATTTCAGCGTGGCTTCTTTTGCAAAAGCACTGCTTGCAAGTAAAGCAACTAGTAGTAAAGGTAATCTCATTGTGTGTCCTTGATGTCAAACCGTAGGTTATGAGCATAAAGTGATGAACACACTATTACGAGATAGCTGCATACGTATTCAATTAATTAGCTAAAAAAGAGTGTGTTAATTAATCTGCAAAACTTTATGTAATTAGTTCTATAATAAATAAAAAGAATTTAACAAGAAGAAAATATGCTGAAAATTTTACTCGCTATTTTAGGTTGTATCATTGTTTTTAAGAGTAGTGCAGCAACGGTTACTGTTTATAATAACAACCAAAAAGTTCAAGAAAATGTTGTTGTTTGGTTAGCTCCAGAGCAAGCCTCTGGCGTGAATATAAATAAATCACTTTTCACTATGACACAAAAAAATCGCCAATTTACACCACATATCTTAGTCGTTGAAAAAAACAGCCAAGTTGAATTTCCTAATGCTGACTCGATAATGCATCACGTGTATTCATTTTCTAAAAGCAAAACATTTGAATTAAAGCTTTATCGAGAACAACCACAAGATCCAATTACATTTGAACAAACAGGAGTTGTGGAGCTTGGTTGTAATATTCATGATTGGATGTTGGGTTACATTGTTGTTGTAGATAGCCCATATTATGCAATCACCAATGAGCAGGGCCTTGCATCGTTCGATATCCCAAATGGAGCCTATAAACTAAATGTTTGGCATGAAGGCTTTAGAGATATTAGCAACATAGAGTCGCAAGAAGTTGTTATAACTAACAATAAATTAAGTTATCAGTTAAAACAAAAACTAACTTTGCCTATTAGGGTTGAAGTTGATGAGTTTGACGATTATGAATAGTCTATTGGGCTTAGCCGTTGTTATTTGCTTGTTGAGTGTTTTTTCAGCCAACGCACAAGTTAAAGGTTTGCTGCAAGTAAGGGCAGTGCAAGCTGATTCACAACTAAGCTGGCAAGAGGGTGGAATTGGTTTATATCGCCATGATGCGGCTAATCAAGGTGTGGTTTTATCTCAGGGAATTATTGATTTAAGTGCAGATATAAGTTCTAGTTGGTCTGCCCATGCTGTAGTTAATTTATATCAAGACCCAAAAAGTACCTTGGGGGTTAGTCAGGCTTATCTGCAATATAAACCTTTAGTTCGCAGTGATTATAAATGGCATATTAAAGTGGGTGGCTTTTATCCACAATTGTCATTAGAAAACCCTGATATGGGCTGGTTATCTGCATATAACTATACCAATTCGGCAATTAACTCTTGGGTAGGTGAAGAGCTGCGAACGCTAGGTGTTGAAGCAACAATTAAACGCCCAGCCCGTAATTTTAATAGTGCCCATAGTTTTAGTTTGGTTGGTGCGACATTTAAAGGTAACGATCCTGCGGGGACATTACTCGCTTGGCGAGGCTTTGCTTTGCATGATCGCCAAACAACACTTAATGAGGCTCTCGCTTTTGCGCCTGTTGCGTCTTTAAATACTCCACAGTTACAATTTCAAGCAAACCAAGTTTTACCGTTTGAAGAGGTCGATGGGCGATTTGGTTATTACGTTGGTGGACATTGGGATTATTTAAAAAAGTCTCAGTTGCGAGTGTACTACTATGATAACAATGGTGACCCTGGCGCTCTTAATTATAATACGGGTCAATATGCCTGGGATACTCGATTTTTAAGTGTCGCATGGCTAAATAAATTTACACCGAAAACACGATTAATTATCCAAATAATGTCGGGTGGTACGGCTATGGGTCAAAACCGCGGCGTTGATACTCGATTTTATAGTCATTTTGCATTATTGAGTCATAAAATAAAACGCCACCGTTTCTCAGTACGTTACGATTATTTTGAGGTGACAGACAAAGACGATTGGAAGTTTGACCCTAATGCTAGTCATGGCGAGGGACTAACAGCAACTTGGCGTTATCAGCTTACACCACAATGGCAAATAGGTGTTGAGGGGTCAGCGCTTCATAGCCAAGCAGATAACCGAGTAGCTATGAATAAAGCATCGAGAATATCGCAGCAGCAAATAGCATTAAATGCTCAGTTTCGGTTTTAGTTGGAAGAATAACAAATTGAAACAGATAAGGGCTCTTGTGAGCCCTACTTTGTATTAATGGCTTTTTATTTTTTGTCAAAAGCGCGTTTCATGTAATTAGGTGTTGCGAGTGCACCGTGATGAATGCCGCCATTGTAGTATTCACTATGCTCAGCAATTATGGCTGCGCCGTCTTCTCTAAAACCGTTAAATACTTCAGATTTGCGAGCTAGCGTCACCGACCACAACCCACTTGGATAAATAGGTTGTGGGAATGGAAGAGTTTGCAAGTCGTTAAAACCAACACTTAGCATCGCTTCGCGCATTTCAACCAGAAGTGGCATATGCATTAATGGCGATTCACTTTGTTGTACGAGTATTCCACCAGGGCGAAGTGCGTTTAAACAGCTAGTATAAAACGCATGGTTAAATAAACCCTCACCAGGGCCTACCGGATCAGTTCCATCAACAATCACCACATCAATAGACTCACCAGCTGCTTCGCGCATATATTTAATGCCATCGTCAAACATCACAGTGGCACGTGGATCGTTATTTGATTCACATAACTCTGGGAAGTACTTTAACGACATTTGGGTAACTACTTCGTCAATATCGATTTGTGTCACAGTTTCTACACTTGGGTGCTTGAGTACTTCACGTAATGTACCGCAATCGCCGCCGCCAATAATAACCACATTTTTAGGGTTTGGGTGTGCTAGTAATGCTGGGTGGCTGATCATTTCATGATAAAAAAAGTTTTCACGGCTACTCACCATAGTGCAACCATCAATGATCATTAAATTACCAAAGTCTGTGGTTTCAAACATTTCTACTTTTTGAAAAGGAGACTGTTTTTCATCTAACTTTTTGTTAATACGTAATGAAAATGCGCTGCCATCGCGGTCGCTAATTTCAGTAAACCACTTACTTTGATCTAAATTTGCCATAGTTGTTGTTACACTTTTGGTTGAGTATGAAAAAAGGAGGCAATTCTGCCAGTGCTTGGGCTATTGCTCAATCAAATTTTACTCTCTTTAGCGAATAAAGTTAGCTATAAAGAGGGGAAAGTTCAATTTTTGTTAGCTTAGCAGATAGTGACGTATTAAAATGCCCCTTTACACCTAATTTAATAAAGAAGAGTTGCCATGACTTGGGGTTTAGAAACAGCACGTGCTACATACAATGTTGCTCATTGGAGCGATGGTTATTTTGATATTAACGCACAAGGTGAATTGATAGCCTATCCGGATGGCGACCAAACAAAACCTGCCATTTCTTTAAGCCAGCTTACTGAGCAATTTAAACAGCAAGGATTAACCTTACCAGTATTGGTGCGCTTTACCGATATTTTAAAAAACCGTGTAGATACGCTCACCAATGCGTTTACTCAAGCGCGAAGCAACCGTGAATATAATGGTAAATACACCTGTGTTTACCCTATAAAAGTAAATCAACAGCGTTCTGTAGTAAGTAAGCTTTTAGCACACCCAAGTGGTTTAGTGGGGCTTGAAGCCGGTTCTAAACCTGAACTAATGGCAATTTTAGGTGTGGCAAAAGAGCCTATTACTATTGTATGTAACGGCTACAAAGACAGTGAATTTTTACGTTTAGCCTGTATTGGTCAAGCAATGGGGCACAGCGTTAAAATTGTGGTTGAAAAACTCTCTGAGCTAACCACACTGCTGGAAGAAATTGATAATTTAGGTATTGAGCCTGCTATTGGTATTCGCATTCGCTTAAATTCGGTTGGTAAAGGTAAATGGCAAAATACCGGTGGTGAAAAAGGTAAGTTTGGCTTAACTGCAGGACAAGTACTCAGTGCAGTGGAAGTGCTCAAGCAACATAACAAGTTGCATTTAATGCAGATGGTACATTTTCATATTGGTTCTCAAATTGCCAATATTCGCGATATTCATCGTGCTTTGCGCGAATGTGCTCGCCATTTTGCTGAATTAACTCAATACGGTGTACCGCTCAATACTGTTGATGTGGGTGGCGGGCTTGGCGTTGACTACGAAGGTTCAGGCTCACGTAGTGCTTGCTCAATGAACTACACAGTCGAAGAATATGCGCGTAATGTAGTAAATGCATTTGCCGAGGTGTGCGACCAACATAACTTAGCTCACCCTGCAATTATTACCGAATCTGGCCGTGCTCTTACTGCACATCATGCGGTGCTTATTACCGATGTGATTGATGTTGAAAAAGCGCCAAATCATTTAAACCCAGAACCACCTGTTAAAAACAGTGCCTTAGTATTGGATGAAATGTGGCAGTGTTTACAACGTTTGAACCCGCGTATGGCATTAGAGATTTATCATGATGCAATGCACTTATTTAGTGAAGCACACGATCAATACGTACATGGTTTAGTGAGCATGCTAGAGTGGGCGAAAATAGAGCAGCTTTACTTTACTATTTTACATCGCGTTCGAGCTTCATTAAGCTCTAATGCACGAGCTCACCGCGAAGTGCTGGATGATTTAAACGAAAAACTAGCTGATAAACTGTTTGTGAATTTTTCATTATTTCAGTCGTTACCCGATGTGTGGGGCATTCAGCAGTTATTTCCGGTTATGCCCATCGAAAACCTAACGCAGCCGCTTACTCAGCGCGCTATTATCCAAGACATTACTTGTGATTCTGACGGGCAAATACGTGAGTACGTTGAAGGTGCAGGAATTGAAACCAGTTTACCTATTCCTGAATATACACAAGGTCAGCAGTATCATATTGCGATGTTTATGGTAGGGGCATACCAAGAGATTTTAGGTGACTTACATAACCTATTTGGTGATACCGATTCAGTTCATGTTGAGCTTAATGAGCAAGGGTATGTATTAACCAATGCCATCAAAGGTGACAGCGTTAAGGATGTATTAAAATTTGTTGATTATGATAGCGAGTTATTAGCTGATAACTTTGCCACTCAAATTAACGAACTTGATGTATCAGATCACTGTAAAGAAGGTTACTTAGCCGAGCTCAATGCAGGGCTTGAAGGCTACACCTATTTTGAAGATTAATTTAGTTGCATAGTTAAGCGCGGTCATTTGTGGCTGCGCGATGTTTAAAGGAATAGAAGTAATGTCAGTTATTCGCAGTGTATTTAGTATTTTCTTTTACACAATAAACACTCTTTTTTGGTTTGTACCTATTTTTATTTGTGGCATCGTTAAGCTAATCCCAATTAAGGGACTTCAAAAATTAATGAGCTGGACAGCCAAGCAATGTGCCTCTATTTGGGTGACGTTTAACACCTTAAATCAAACGTTATTAACGCCAACAAAGCTAAATGTAACCGGTCTAGAAGAGCTAAAATTGAAAGATTGGTACCTAGTTATTGCGAACCACCAAAGCTGGGTGGATATTTTAGTGTTACAGCGAGTGTTTAACCGCAAAATACCTTTTTTAAATTTCTTTTTGAAAAAAGAGCTTATTTACGTACCTGTTTTAGGTTTGTGTTGGTGGGCGCTCGACTTTCCTTTTATGACCCGCACCAGTAAAAGCCAATTAAAAAAGAATCCTAAATTGCGTGGTAAAGATTTAGAAACGACTCGTAAAGCGTGTGAAAAATTTAAAGAAATGCCGGTTAGTGTGGTTAACTTTGTTGAAGGTACGCGTTTTACAGCGCAAAAGCATGCGCGCCAAAATAGCCCGTTTCCTCACTTACTTAAACCGAAAGCGGGTGGTGTGGCGTTTGTAATGCAAGCTATGGGTGAGCAAATTTCTAAGGTGGTAAATGTCACTATTCATTACCCTGAGGGCATTCCTACTTTTATGGATTTTGCAGCCGGTAAAGTAAAACACATTGATGTACATGTTGAAGTAAAAGGCGTTAGTGAGGACTTAATTGGTGATTACACTAATGATCCTGACTTTAGAGTACGTTTTCAAACGGAATTAAATCGCGTGTGGGAAGAAAAGAACCAGACGTTGGTTAATTTAAAACAAAAATAACAAAATGAGCTGACAGTTATGCTAAAAAAATGGTTACCTAATTGGTTAAATGGCTTAATTGTTGGCTGTGTTTTATTTGCTAATTTAATAATATTTGGCGCATTAGTGCTTACCCTTGGGTTAATTAAATTGGTTTTGCCCATACCCGTAGTAAGTAAATTATTACACGGTGCGTACAAGGGGTGGTGTAAAGGTAACCGCTTAGGGCTTTGGCTAGGCTGTAATGATATTAAAATTAATATTAGTGGGGAGGTAAATGCTAATAGCTGGTATTTGCTAATTAGTAATCATATTAGCTGGCTTGATATTGCGGTATTAAGCTCGTTAAATGCATTACCAGCTCCTAAGTTTTTTTTAAAAGATGAGCTTAAATACGTGCCATTTATAGGCACTGGTGCGTGGGCAATGGGTATGCCCTTTATGAAACGGGTGAGCAAAGCGCAATTGGCAAAAAATCCCAGTTTAAAAGGCCTAGATGTCGAGCGTACTAAGCGTAGTTGCCGTAATTTTCGTCATCACCCTACAACCATAGTGAACTTTGTAGAAGGTACGCGTTTTACAGCGCAAAAGCATAAGCATCAACAAAGTCCTTTTCAGCATTTATTAAAGCCTAAGGCTGGTGGAACTGCTTTTGCCTTAGAAGTTTTAAACGAGCAATTTGACGCTATGCTTAACACTAGTTTAGTGTATAGCGGTAAGTCAGATCATGTGTGTCGTAATATTTTAAAAGGCGAACTAGAGTCTATTAACATTACAATTGAGGTGATGCCGATAAATACACAAATGATTGGCAGTTACCAAACAGATCACGCATTTAGAGCCGAGTTTCAGCAATATTTAAATAATTTATGGATAAAAAAAGATAAGCAATTAAGCGCTCTTCATATTCAGCAAGCTAGTACTGAATTAACTCCCAGTAAGGAAATTGAAATACCATGACCAAAACACACCTACAGGAGCTAATTACTCCTTGGTTTGAAAAAGTCCCCGATGCTTTTTTTCTCAGTGCAATCACTGCCTCATCCATTGGCATCCTTTCTTTATTATTTGTTTACTTATTTACGCGTCGCTTAATGTTACCGGGTATTCAAAAGGTGGTGACTAAACTCTCTCCTGAGCGTATTGGTTCATTGTCACCTATGTTGACCAAGCTGAATAAACGAATTGCTTGCTTGTTATGCTGTGTACTTTTTTTAGCCACATTTGATAGTGTTTACCCCATTAATGAAATTGCCCAAGAGATCCTTAAAACCATTGGCCAAGCATTATTAATTATTTATATAGGTTTTATTATTAGCAGCATAGTGAGCATTGCTGGCGCTATTTATAACCAACTAGACTTTGCCCGCGAAGTGCCTATTCAAGGGCTAATTCAAGTAGTGAAGCTGATCACCTTTATTGTGTGTTCAATATTAATTGTTAGTATTGTGCTTGAAAAATCGCCGACTTATATTCTTTCTGGTTTTGGTGCGATCGCCGCTGTTACTTTATTAGTATTTAAAGACACCATATTAGGTTTTGTCGCCAGCATTCAAATTGCTGCCAACCGCTTAGTGACCTATGGAGACTGGATCCAAGTAGATAACTACGGCGCCGATGGCGAAGTAATTGATTTAGGACTTAATACTGTAAAAGTGCGTAACTGGGACAACACCATAACGACTATACCCACTTATATGCTGGTGGCCGGTTCATTTAAAAACTGGCGCGGTATGCAGGAGTCTGGTGGGCGACGTATTAAACGTTCTTTAAACATTGATATGAACAGCATCTTTTTAGTTGATGATGACTTTAAAGCGCAAATAGAAGCGGTAATACCACTGCAAGAATATATTCGACTAGGCACACTTCCCGATCCGGTGTCTAACTTAGGGCTATTTCGTCGCTATGCAGAGGGTTACTTAAAACAACACAGTAAAATCAATACCTCGCTCACACTCATGGTGCGTGAACTACAACCGCTTAACCATGGCCTCCCGATTGAGTTTTACTGCTTTAGTGAAGACAAACGTTGGATATCGTACGAGCATTTACAAGCTGAAATTATGGATCATTTACTGGCCGTATTACCGGTGTTTGGACTGCGCGCTTATCAAAGTGTTAGTGGGCAGTTAAGCCCAGCTGACGGGGTGAATATGGCGGGCAAACCTAGTATTAAAGTGCCCAATAATGCTGTCCAAGGCCAACACCAATAAAGAGCAATAATAGCCACCAAATAGGTGGCTTTTTCATACGTAGCCACGCAAATGCAGCAATCACTAATGCAATATGCCACACACTATTAATAGCTGAAGTCCAAATGGGCGAATACAATGCTGCAGCTAAAAAACCAACCACGGCGGCATTAAGCGCGGCAATTGAGCTGGCAAAGCGGGGCTTAGTGGCTAAATTAATCCAGCTTTTCTGAAATGCCAACATCAGTAAAAACCCTGGGGTAAATATCAATAATGTAGCTATGATTGCGCCCATTATTGGCTGCTCGGTATTTAGCTGCGCGCCTAAGTAGGTGGCTATTGTAAACATAGGCCCAGGTATAGCCTGAGCACTGGCGTAAGCCGTTAAAAATTGATCATCACTTAACGTTGGCACACCCGCTTGAAGTACTGGCAACACAACATGCCCGCCACCAAATACCATAGCACCAGCTTGGTAAAAAGGCGCAAATAACGCAAATTCTTGCCCTATTGGAATAAAGCTAACTCCAAGCAGTAGCGCAAATAAACTAAGTGCAACCCAGTTAACTTTCCTCTGATCACTGCTAGTTTGCTGTGATAAATCACTTAATTTTAAGAGTGGCCAGATAGCGCCGACTGCGGCCGCAATCAGTAAAATAATAATTTGTGTACTTAACATCGGCAGTAGAACAAGAGCTAGGGTGCTTATAACTGCAATTAGCTTAAGGATTAGATTGCTGCAAAAGCTTTTGGCCATACTAAGGGTCGCATCGGCAACAATTACTACGGCAAATAGCTTCAATCCGGTGATCACAGCAAAATAAACGGCGTCAAATTGGTGAGCACTAATAGCAAGCAGTGTCATTATTAAAAAAGAAGGCAAGGTAAAACCAATAAATGCGGTGATACCACCGATTACACCTGCACGCTCTACTCCAATTGCAAAGCTAACCTGACTAGAACCAGGGCCAGGCAGAGCTTGGCTGAGGCTTATTAGCTGTGAATAGCGACTGATACTTAACCAGCGCAGCGAATCAACAAAGTGATGTTTAAAGTAACCTAAATGGGCGGCAGGGCCGCCAAAACTCATGCAGCCAAGCAAAAAAAACTGCCTAAAAATCGCAATTAACATAGTGGCCATCGCCTTTTTGATAAATCATTAAATTGTCACAAATAAGTATGACATTTTTATGAAACGCTATCATTAGTCCGTATGAGGTAAGTAATAATACGTGTTTTACGTTACTCTTCATTTTTGGTTCATACAAATGTTTGCATAATCGCAATAATAAACTCTAAATGAATAGGAAATTACCATGATGTTAACTAAATCACTTTTAAGTGTCACTGTCGTTGCTGTATTACTTTCTGGCTGTGAAATGAATAACACGGGTAAAGGCGCCGCCATTGGTGCTGCAGCAGGGGGAATTTTAGGTAAAGCTACAGGTAACCACAAAGATAAACGTATTTTTATTGGTGCAGCTATTGGTGCGCTAGCGGGTGCAGCTGTAGGTGATTACATGGATAAACAAGAGGCTGCTTTTCGTGATGAACTAGCAGGTTCGGGAGTTGAAGTGGTACGTGAAGGTGATAACTTACGCTTAGTGATGCCATCTAATATTACGTTTGCGACTGATCAATCTTATATTTCATCGGGCTTTCATGACACTCTAAATGCGATAGCAAGTGTAATGAATAAATACGAAAAAACCTACTTAAGTGTTGAAGGTCACACCGACAGCACGGGCAAAGATAGTTACAATATGACTCTTTCAGAGCAGCGTGCACAAAGTGTAAAAAATTACTTGGTAAACCAACAAATTATGGCTGCACGAGTAAGCACGAGCGGCTTTGGTGAATCACGCCCAATTGCCACTAACGATACCGCGAATGGTCGCGCGCAAAACCGCCGCGTCGAAATTCAAATAGTGCCTAATACACAAGGTTAATAGCTAAAACCGCGCAAATGCGTGGTTTTGTATATTTTAATGGCACTTTTGCCTGCGTTAGCTGTCACAAATAGTTCTTCGATAAGGACATATTTATGGCAGCGTGGCGCACGGCAATTATTTTATCGGTATGTTTACATGGATTAGTTTTGTTTTTTGTTGCCTCATTAAAAGCACCTAAAATAAAGCCGCCACAATCAACCCCAATTAAAGCTTATATGGTAAGTGTGCCTGCCAAAATTAAAGCAATACAACAACGCGCTAACAAAAATGTGAATTCAGAAATCAACTCAATTGAGCCTGACAATGCAACCCAATCAAAATCATTAAATGCGATTAATAAAAAAACAGATAAAACGACTGAGCCGGTAAAGATCAGCACTAAAAATACCCAGTCTGTAATTTTAAAGCCTTACAAAAAGATCGATTTAAACAAAGGACTCAACAGTATTTTACAGCAACAAACTGGCTATTCTGATACTGCAAAGAGTGACCCTCAGAAAAAGCGTATTACAGTCCCAAAAGAGCATGCAGGCAAGGTAAAGCCACTATTAAAAATAGAGCAGCAAAATATGCAATTTACCACTTATCGACGAGGTGATAGCTGTTTTAGAAAGGTATCCGTTGGTGCAGGGGTTATGCCAAAAAATGACTTGCCCGAAAGTTACATAGCTGGTGTAAAGTGCGATAAAACTAAGCTAACTGAGGCTTACGATACCGCAATGAATAAATGGCTTAAAAAGAAGTAGCAACTAAAATGCAATCAATCTAAATTAAACTGTAATTCACATAGTTTTTGATACAAAGGGTTACTTGCCATTAATTGCTGATGAGTGCCTGTAGCTTTTATTTCGCCATTTTCCATTACCACAATCATATCGGCATGTTTTACCGTGGCCAGTCTATGGGCAATAATCAGCGTTGTTCTATTTTGCATTAAGTGTTCAAGTGCGGCCTGAACATGATGCTCGCTTTGCGCATCAAGCGCGCTGGTAGCCTCATCAAGTAGCAGTATTTCTGGGTCTTTTAAAATGGCGCGAGCAAGAACAATACGCTGCTTTTGCCCACCCGATAGCCTTACACCTTGTTCACCTAAGAAGCTGTTATAGCCTTGTGGTAACTGTTTTATAAATTCATCAGCATGGGCATGTTTGGCGGCCGTATAAACTTGCTCGTCACTGGCGCTTGGGTTTCCATAGCGAATGTTATGCATAACATCAGAGCTAAATAAAATCGGGTTTTGTGCCACCATCCCCATTTTGTTACGCAAGGTATTTAATGACAACTGTTTAATATTTATATTATGAAACTTAATCGCTCCGCTGGCAGGGTCATAAAAACGCTGTAACAGTTCAAACAAGGTGGTTTTACCGGCACCGGAAGGGCCAACAATAGCCACAGTTTTACCTGTTTCAATATTTAAGCTGATATTATTTAATGCGCTTACATCTGGGCGAGAAGGGTAATTAAAACTAATACCTTCAAGTGAAATTGCACTGTTGCTGGTAGTTGTATGCAACTGATCATCTTGTGGGATTTCGGGATTTTGTATTTTACTTTTAACGGCGAGCAGGTCAAGCAGTCGGGCAGCGGCCCCTGCGGCGCGTTGTAGTTCACCGTAAACCTCTGCGACGGTGGCAACCGACATGGCCACCATAATGGCATAAAATACAAACGCGCCAAGTTCACCGCCCGTCATAGTGCCTGCGAGCACATCACTACCGCCTACCCAGAGCATGGCACTAATAGCACTAAAGGTAAGAAAAATAACTGCTGCAATTAAAAACGAGCGCTGTTTAATGCGGCTTTTGGCAACGTTAAAGGCTTTTTCGGTTTCAAGTGCAAAAGCAGATTGCTCTTGTTGTTCATGGCTATAACTCTGTACTACTTTTATGTTTTGAATGATCTCACCCGCGTAGGTGCTGATATCTGCAATCGCATCTTGGCTCGAGCTTGCTAGCTTGCGTACTTTTTTTCCAAAAACTAACATAGGCACCAATACTAAAGGAACGCAGGCCACAACGACCAAGGTAAGCTTTAAATTAGTTACAAGCAGCATAATTAAACCACCGACTAACATTAGCGCGCTTCGCAGCGCCATAGAAAATGATGAGCCGATAATAGATTGTAACAAGGTGGTGTCGGTGGTGAGCCGTGACATCAGCTCGCCGCTGCGATTTTCTTCAAAATAACTCGGATGCAAAGTAACAATACGATTGAATACAGCTTTTCTAATGTCATTACTGACTCGCTCGCCAATCCACGACATTAAATAAAATCGGCTGAATGTGCCCACCGCCAATAAACTGATCAAGCCAATTAATACCAAAACAGCTTGTTGTAACTGCGCTTGCGAGCCGGCAATAAAGCCATGATCAATCACAAACTTAACGCCTTGGCCTAACGATAGGTTAACTCCTGCGGTGGCAAGTAACGCCACTAGAGCCCCTAAAACCACCCATTTATAAGGCTTAATAAAATTGAATATAGGGAATAAAGCGCTAAAGGCGGCTTTATCTGAAGCAGGCTTGTCTGTAGGCATAGTAGATTCTTATTGATGATTAAGGTATAGATATGGCATCAATAGATTAAAAATCAATAGTATTAAAAATCATCAATAGGGAAAAATTATGACAACTAAACAGATAACAGGCGAGTTTACCGTTACATTAGCGCCTATAGAAGGGTATGCACATGGGCAGCAAGGCGTTAATTTAGGTCGGATGTCGATTGATAAACAATTTACTGGTAGCTTAACGGCAACTAGCCAAGGCGAAATGCTTAGCGCCATGACTCCCACCCAAGGCAGCGCTGGCTATGTTGCAATAGAGCAAGTGATAGGCGAGCTTGAGGGCAAGAAAGGCAGTTTTGTACTGCAGCACTTTGGTACTATGGACAAAGGCCAAGACAGCTTAATTTTAAAAGTGGTGCCCGACTCAGGCACTGATGAGCTCGCAGGATTAACAGGCAGTATGGCGATACGCATAGAGCAAGGTATTCACCATTATGATTTTAAATACAGTCTATAAAGCAGGTATTTATAATGCAAAAAGTAATCGAATTCAGAAAGGCCCGTTTTTTGGGTGGGGTAGATATAGTCGCACTAAATGATCGCATACAGGAATTAAACCAAGACGGTTGGAAAGTAATAAACGCAGTGCCATTAACAGGCTTTTATGGGCAAGTGCATGGTTATACATTACTTATTGAAAATGAAGAAATATAAGGGTTACTAATGGCGTTATCATTATGGTTGAGCTTAGCATTGGTGTGCATGATGGGCGCAATGTCGCCCGGGCCCAGTTTAGCTGTGGTATTAAAGCATAGCTTAAGCGGTGGCATGAAAAATGGCATGCTGGCAGCGTTAAGCCATGGTTTTGGAGTGGGATTATATGCAGCGGCTTCATTGTTGGGGTTAGGCGCATTGATGTTGCAATTTCCTACTGTGTACCAATTTTTAGTGTATTTAGGGGCAGCCTATTTAGCATATTTAGGTTTGAAAATACTATTTTCAAAGCCCAACGACAGCGAGCTAAACATTCAGCAAAGCGAAGTGAGCAGCTCTAAGGCGTTACAAGATGGCTTTGCCATTGCATTTTTAAACCCCAAACTAGCAATTTTCTTTTTGGCGTTATTTTCACAATTTATCGACCCAGAGAACCTTACTTTAAATATTGGCGTTATTATGTGCTTAACGGTTTTTGTCATTGATACTGGCTGGTATCTACTGGTGGCTCTACTTACTGAGGTGTCTAAAAAGCGCTTTGGTTTTACTAAGCAAAATATCTGGTTAGATAGGCTGTTAGGTGCGGTATTTATCGCGCTTGCGATTAAAGTGGTTATTGGATTTTAACTATCAAAGTGATTGAATTGCGTACAGTTGGTAATTAATGTAACTTAAAAAAACTATAATTTAAAAGTGATAAAACGATGTCTAATATAATTTTAAAAAGTGCTACTTTTGATAGCAAAGTCAAACAGTACTGGATGTGTTTAGCTGCAATATTTAGCCTTTTTCCAGTTGTAACTATTGTGCTTTTACCCGTTGTATTACTTTTAGTGTGGCTAGTCGCAAGTCGAGTATTAGCCGCTATGTCGGCCGATTTACTAGAGCGCAAGCTAGTGGTGAAGCGCGGTATTTTATTTAAAGAAGAAAAATCGATTCCACTAGAAAAAATCACCGATGTCGGGTTGAGTCAGGGGCCGCTAATGCGCATGTTTGGCTTATACCGGTTAAGTTTTGAAACAGCAGGGCAGTCGGGGCATGGTGCGTTGGTATCGTTACTTGGGGTAGTTGATGCCAGTGAATTTCGTGAAGCCATTTTAACTCAAAAAGATAACCTCACGGCAGAACAACCCGCTCAAGCAAAACAAGACGAGCCACAAAGCCAAGTCGAACTTATTCGCTCGCTGGCCTACAGTGTGAAAAATATCGAACAAATGCTAGTTACACTCCTTGAAGAAAAAAGATGATCAGGTCATTTAAATAGGGAGTTAATGGAATATGGTTAAGTAGAGATTACTTTTTGGCTTGTTTATTTGTAGGCATCATCCGATGATGCCTACAACATGCTAATCCTAGGTATCTTCAGTATTAGTATTCGAAATATATGAAGATATTGATGATGACAGGTTTTTATCTAGAGCACTTTCTAAGCAATGGGAGATTGATGGTGCCGATATTTTAAAGTGATTTAATGCAATACCGTCTAAATAAGTTAAATAAGGGTTTACCGATAAAGTGAACGCACCTAGCTCTTTTATCCACTTTGCTAAAAAAATAACACGGTATTGCGTGTCGCTCCCGTTGTTAAGGTTTACTTCTAAATTTAAATTCTTACTTATTTCACTCCATGGATTCCGATACAAGGTTTCACCAACTATGATCGGTTTTGATGTAAAAAAGCTATCAGGGTTTTTAATATTCTTTTCAACTTTATGATTTACCCAGTTTTGAATTCGTGATGATGTATATTCTTCAAATACAGCCTTTACTGCACTATTTATATGGGAGGGGCAGTTGTTTTGTCTATCTAGAGGAGAAGGCTGACTTATTTGATGAAATGACATTAGGCCTAGTTCAGTCTGAAGAGTGTGTTTAAATGTTGAGAAACGCTCATCAATTGCTTTTTGTTTAGATATAGCAATAAGATCATTTTTATTTAATATCGTAGCTTCTGTATATTTACCTGACCCATTTTTACTATGATTTCCTACAAAAAATGCAGAATGGTTGTTACCAGAGACATCCACAATAATAACTTTATGCGGATTGGAATCACATGTTTGATCAGCAATCGCTGCTTTTTGATTAGAGAGTGTAGTGTGGCATTGAGTTAATGGTGCATTGCTTTTTGCTAGTTCAGAGGCTCTGTCATTATTACAATCTTCACATACCATTAAGGTTATGCTGTCATCAGCATTTACAGAGTGAGCAATGCCGAGTAAAAATAATAAAGCTGCAACTTTTTTCATAAAGTCTTCCTTAGACGAGTGTTCCTTTTTTATATACACTAGCTTTGAAGTTTATTAATTTCAATCTTTGATTTTAATTGAGCATTGTAATTCTCTAATTTGGATTATGTTACAAAGCTCAGCGATCGGTTGATCGCCGAGTAATTTAATTCTTAGCATTTAAAATGCCTGACAAACATCTTCTGCTTTACAGGTAATAACTGTCACGTTTTCGTAGCCTACGCGTGTCAGCGCTTCAGCACTTAATGTTGCGCGCGCACCACTAGCGCAATGTAAATAAATAGGACGGGCTGCGTCTTTTTCTATTTCCATGAGCTTCATTTCAAGTAGCCCGCGAGGAATGTTTATAGCGCCTATAGCTGCTTTGGTGGCATGTTCAGCGGGTTCTCGTACATCAATCAACAATCCTTTATTTTGCTCAAGCTCTTTCTTTGCTTGTTCGGCATCAATACGACGCTGATTAGGAGTAATTATTTTTAGTAAATCTGGAATAGGGGTAAGCATGGTGTTTATTCCTTAAAGCCAAGTTTGCGTAATAGAGTGATCATTGGGCACCAGCTAGTAAAAGCTGATTGAATTAAATTTACTGCGATAAAAGCTGTAAAGTAAATCCACTTAGGATCATGATAAGTTTGCAATAAAAGCGACACAATAATCATTATGCCTGCGATTAGTCTGAGTGCGTTATTTAGCTTCATTATAGTAGGCCAGTTATTTAGTTCAGTACAGTCACTATATTAGATTTATCTATATTAGTAAAATCTAATATTAGACTTTTCTAATCTAACGTCTTATACTCAGACTCTATTTTAGAATAAGAGCATAGTATGAATATTGACTTTACTGCCATGGCCGGCAATGTAGAACAAGCCGAGCAGCTATTAAAAATTTTAGCCAATAAAAATCGCTTGATGATTTTATGTTCTTTGCAAGATTCAGAAATGAGCGTATCTCAGCTCAATGAAGCCGTGCCATTAGCGCAGTCTGCGTTATCTCAGCACTTAGCAGCGTTGCGTAAAGCAAATATTGTGGCTACGCGCCGCGAGAGCCAAACAATTTATTATCGTGTCATTGATGAAAATGCAGTCGTTTTGCTTGGTACCTTGTATGGGTTATTTTGTAAGGGCTAAGTGCGATGAGCTTAATAGACAATGCGGTAAAAAGTAGTTTAAGTGGTCGCATTCCGATTGTTATTTTTGTGATGTCTTTGTTACTTGGGGTATTTGCACTAAATCAAACACCTCGAGAAGAAGAGCCGCAAATTACTGTGCCCATGCTCGATATTTATGTATCAGCACCTAACGTTGAGGCGCCTGAAGTCGCTAGGTTAGTAACACAACCGCTCGAGAAGTTACTGGCTCAGCTGGTGGGAGTTGAGCATATTTACTCAACCACACAAACTAACAGTACAGTGGTTACGTTGCGTTTTGAAGTAGGGCACAACCGCGAGCAAGCTATTTTAGATACCTATGCAAAATTAAATAGTTATCAGCATACAATGGCATCGGTGATCAAAAGTTGGCAAATTCGTCCAATAGAAGTAGATGACGTGCCTATTGTGATGTTAGGCCTCTACAGTAAAGACCCGCAACTCTATGGTGATTACGAACTAACTCGTTTTGCTAACGAAATTGCTAATAGTTTACAACGCATTGAGCATACCAGTGAAGTTAAAGTAATTTCGGGGCGTACGCGTACTCTTACCATCAATTTAAATGCCAGCGCACTGGCTGCCCATCAAACCACGGTAAACGATGTTTTTTACGCATTAAATGTATCAAACCAACTCACTCAAGTAGGGAGTGTGGTTGATAATCAGCAGCAAATTGCAATTCAGGCAGGTGATGTACTAAGAACACAATCAGCGGTAGAGCAATTAGTTGTTAATGTGGTTAATGGTAAAAGTGTTTACTTGATGGACATTGCAACAGTCAGCGATGGCCCTAGTGAAACTGAGCATTACCAATGGTTAGCGCAATCTACTGATCAGCAGCAGCTGCCTATGGTTACTTTAAGCGTAGCCAAGCAAACAGGGACTAATGCGGTTGCTGTTGCAAATGATGTTCATACCACGATGAATGAACTTGCAAATACCTTACTGCCACCAGAAGTTAGCTATACAGTACTTAGAGATTATGGCCAAACTGCGAATGAAAAAGTAAATAACCTCACATCAAGTTTAGTGTTTGCAGTGTTTACTGTGGTGATATTTGTTGGCGTGTTTTTAGGTTGGCGTCCTGCCGTAGTGGTTGGGCTGGCGGTTCCTATTTGTTATGGCATTACACTCTCATTAGATTTTGCATTTGGTTACACCATTAATCGGGTGACCTTATTTGCGCTTATTTTATCATTAGGCTTACTGGTAGACGACCCAATCACGGGTATTGATAATATTAGTCGCTTCATAAATAATAAAGGCGATAAAAAACAACATGTTGTTGGCGCAATGAGCGAAATTCGAAATGCCTTGCTTATGTCGACACTCACTATAATGGTGGCGTTTATTCCACTGGCGTTTATTACCGGCATGATGGGGCCATATATGGCACCTATGGCGTTCAACGTGCCCATTAGTGTCATGGTGTCTACTTTGGTAGCTTTTTTTGTCACTCCTTGGCTGGCAATGAAATTGCTTAAACCAAACACCTTAGAACAACCTGATCTTGAACCTAAAGCGGGTTTATACCAAAGACTACTCAGTCCATTACTTGCCTCAAAAGGGCGAGCTAAATGGGTGCTATGGATAACGTTAGGATTGTTTATTATCAGCGCCATGTTACCCGTGATGCGCTTGGTGCCATTAAAGCTCCTGCCTTTTGATAATAAAAATGAGCTGCAAGTACTTATAGATATGCCAGAGGGTACTAGTCTAGAGAGCACGGCTGCATTTACTAAGCAGATTCAAACCCTCACATGGCAGTTAAATGAAGTAAGTGAAATAGCCGCATATATTGGGCAGCCCTCCAGTATGGATTTTAATGGCATGGTGCGTGGTTATTATCGCCGTGAAGCCGCTAACTTAGCAGAGCTCAGAGTATTGCTGGTGGATAAATCAGCACGAGATCATCAATCGCATGGTGTGGTTATGCGGCTACGCGAACAACTTGCTCCTTTAGCAAAAAATGGCATTGTTATCAAAGTGGTCGAGGTACCACCTGGGCCACCGGTGTTGAGTACTTTAGTTGCTGAAGTGTATCGTGATCCCTTTGTTGATGAGCATACCCATAGGCAGGCTGCTCAACATGTTGCAGCACGTTTACGCCAAGAACCTCATGTTGTTGAGGTTGATACCTCTTTGGTTGCTCCTGCGCCATTACAGCGCTTTATTACAGATAAAACCAAAGCTGCGCTCAGTGCTATTGCTACCCAAAATATTGCACAAACACTCAGTATTGCTTCGCAGGGGCAACAGGTTGGAGTGTTGTACGTAAGCGATGAAACTCAGCCAGTCCCTATACAATTACAATTGCCTTATAGCGAACGTAATCAGCTTTCACAATTACTTACACTGCAAGTAAGAGGGGATAGGGACTTAGCTAAAACCAGTAATGAGTTAGGTATAACAAGTGCCCCCAGACCTTTAGTGTCGCTTTCAGAGCTGGGAGAGTTTAAACCATTAAACGTGGCCGACACACTAATGCGTAAAGATCAGCGTGACGTTATTTATGTGATGGCCGAACTAAATGGACGCACGCCTGCAGAGGTTATTGCGGATGTAAATGCCGATTTGAACGCACGCAATGAAGGATTTGAAAAAAACGCGTGGTTAACACGGCACTTTTTTAATAATGGTGGAACCGCGCCATGGCAATTACCGCAAGGAACTGATGTTAACTTTAGTGGTGAAGGTGAGTGGCGTATCACCATTGATGTGTTCAGGGATATGGGCATTGCTTTTGCCTTTGCGCTCAGTGCTATATTTATTATTTTACGGGTACAAACACAGTCGGCGAGTTTATCGCTGATTATCATGTCGGCTATTCCATTAACTGTGATTGGTATTATGCCTGGGTTTTGGTTACTCAATCAATTTGGTGAACGCACCATAGCGGGGGCTCCTGAGCCGGTATTATTTACCGCTACTGCGATGATAGGCATGATTGCCTTAGCAGGTATTGTCGTTCGTAACTCACTTATTTTAGTCGAATTTATTAACCAAGCACGTGCTCAGGGGATGGCAATAAAAGAGGCACTTATTGCTGCAGGGACGGTACGAATGCGCCCAGTATTATTAACCGCCGGAACTACTTTGTTAGGTAACTTAGTGATCACACTTGACCCAGTATTTAGCGGGTTAGCCATAGCAATTATTTTTGGCATCGTGGCGTCTACCGTATTTTCGTTATTTGTTGTACCGCTTGTTTATTATTTAGTGTTTACAAACCCAGAGGAAGAAGCACATGCAGGGTAAATCAAAAGTTTTAGGCGCAATCAGTGCATTGGTTGTGGTTATTGTAGCAGTGTTATACATGGCCGGTAGCTTTAGTGATAAACAACCTGCAGGGTTAAAAGAGATGCCAGTTACTCAATATCAAGGTGAGGTGGTCACTGTTGAGCTGCAAACTATTTCGCGAACAGAGCATGTACCGGGGAGTGTAATTGCGAAACAAAACACCCAAATTTCGTCAAATGTAATGGCACAAGTAAAGCAATTTAAAGTGCGCGCCGGTGATAAGGTTAGTCAAGGTGACTTATTGATCACCCTTAAGCAAGATGACTTTAAAGCGATGCTGGCACAAAGTGAGGCAAATATTAATGCGGTGCAAGCCTCATTAAACCAAGCTAAAAAGCAACTTATTAGAGTAACTGAGTTACAGGCAAAAGGGTTAGTACCAGTGAGTGAGCTTGATGATGCTAAAGCAAAATTTGATAACTTAACTGCCAACTTAGCTGGAGCAAAGCAGCAGCAAATCCAGGCGCAAGTATCACTTAACTACACGCAAATTAAAGCCCCTATATCTGGTGTCGTTGTTGAGCGTTTAGCCGAACCTGGCGATACAGCCACACCTGGTATACCGTTGTTAACGCTTTACAATCCAAAGCAACTTCAACTTGCCTTTAATGTACGAGAGCAACAAGCAGTAAAGCTTAAATTAGGCGATCGTTTAAACGTGAGTTTGCCTTCGCTCGATATAACAACAGCCGCAAGTATCAGTGAAATTATACCTGTTGTTGATAACGCTGCACGTAGCTTACTTATACGACTAGAAATTGAACCACAGCCAGGGATGCTCCCTGGGTTATATGCACAATTGCATTTACCGTTTAAAAGCACCCAAGGTGTACTGGTAGCTCCTCGTTGGATACATGATTTTGGACAGCTTAGTATGATGTATGTCATTAGCGCTGACAAAATTGAGCGTCGCTTTGTACGCTTAGGTGAGCAGTTTGATAATCAGCAACATGTTATTACGGGCCTTAAAGCTGGCGATAAAATAGCAGTGGATTATCAACCAATAACTAAATAATCAGAGTTCGGGTTAAATAAATGTGGCTATTTCATCCAGCGATTTTTTATCAAGTGCATGCAGAGGCACCGTTGCATGCTCATCGGGGTAGCCTGCAATTAATAGCATATAAGGACGTTCGTTGTCTTTATCACGGCCACAAATATCGGTTAAAAAGCTCATTGGTTTTGGGGTGTGGGTCAGGGTTGCAAGGCCTGCTCGATGTAGTGCTTGAATTAAAAAACCAGTGGCCAGCCCTACCGATTCATGTACATAGTAATTAGTGTTTTTATCGTTCGTATTTACACCCCCCTTTTTTTGACTAAACACTGCAATCAACCATGGTGCGTGCTCTAAATAGGGTTTATTAGCATCGGTACCTAATGGTTTCAATGCATCAAGCCATTCTTCGCCTGCGCGACCTTCATAAAAAGAGCGCTCTAGTTTTTCAGCAGCCTCTCGTATTTGCTTTTTAACATCACTACTATTAATGGCTACAAAATGCCATGGCTGGTGGTTTGCGCCACTAGGCGCTGTACCTGCTGCTTTTATACAGGTTTCAATGATTTCTTTTGGCACCTGGCGGTTACTAAAACTGCGAATACTATGACGGCGCTGGCTCGTTTGTAAAAACTCCTTTGCGCGCGAGAGCATTGCCTCTGGCGGGTATTCTATAAAATCGGTTAATGGTTGGCTTTTGTGATCTTGCATGGCTGTTCGCTTCTTATTTTTAGAGTGTTTTGTTTTTATACCGAGAGGCTCATTTCTAAGCAAGTGTTATTAGAATGAATTTCTGTTTATTTATTGTTACAAAGTTAACTAGTTACTAACTTATGTTCCTGTTTTTAATGTGGTATAAAGCAGCATAAAAATAATACTTACAATTCAAGGAAGTAAAAAATGCTATCAATAACAGGGTTATCAAAAACCTACGACAACGGCGTACATGCACTTCAAGGTGTTGATTTATCAATTGGTAAAGGTATGTTCGGATTACTTGGGCCAAATGGTGCGGGTAAATCGTCGTTAATGCGAACTATTTCTACATTGCAGTCAGCTGATCAGGGCTCTATTACTTTTGATGGCATTGATGTGTTTAAAGACCCACAAGCATTGCGTCAGCGTTTAGGCTATTTACCACAAGATTTTGGTGTATATCCGCGTGTTAACGCTTACGATTTACTCGATCATATGGCTGTTTTAAAAGGTATTCACAACAAAGCAGAACGTAAAGAGTCGGTGGAAGGCTTGCTTGCACATACTAATTTATATCAACATCGCTCAAAAGCCGTTAGTGGTTTTTCGGGGGGTATGCGCCAGCGTTTTGGTATTGCACAAGCATTATTGGGCGACCCTGATTTACTAATTGTTGATGAGCCAACTGCAGGTTTAGATCCTGAGGAGCGAAATCGTTTTCATAACTTGTTAGTAAGCTTAGGCGAGCAAAAAGTAGTTATATTATCGACCCACATTGTTGAAGATGTAGCAGAGCTTTGCCCAAACATGGCTGTACTGGCTGGCGGTAAAATACTATTAGAGGGTAACCCAATTGCCCTTACCGATAAACTGCAAGGGCAAATTTGGCGCAAGGCCATGAGCCAAGAAGAAGCGCAAGAGCTTGAATCACAACTGCCTGTTATTTCAAAACGCTTATTTGCTGGGCAAACCATATTACATGTATTAGCAGAGCAAGCACCCGAAGGCTTTGAAACGAGTAACGCAAACCTAGAAGATGTGTATTTTTCTGCGTTGCTTAATCATCGTAACAGCCAAGTAGCATAAGGGGGCGCTATGTTTTTTAATATGCTCGCGTTTGAACTGCGCTATTTTGTGCGCCAACCTTCGTTTTATGTGACGTCATTAATCTTCTTTTTTATGGCGTTTTTTATAAGCTCTAGTAGTAAGCTTCCGTTAGGCGGGGCTAATGTTCATATGAACTCGCCTTATACCATTATGGTTTTAACGGTTACCTTTTGTACGCTTGCTATGTTTTTAGTGGTTAACTTTGTTGCCAGCTCAGCTATTCGCAACAGTGAGAGCAAAATGGATGAGTTGGTGTTTAGTAAGCCGGTTAACCCTCTTGCTTATCAATCTGGGCGTTTTTTTGGTGCTTACTTAGTGGTGCTAGTTGTTTTTTTAACGGTGCCGCTGGGTGTGTTTTTTGGATCGCAATTTGGTTTATTGGTTGGCTGGCTCGATAGTGAGCTAGTAGGCCCTAATAAGTTAATATATTACACAGCCCCTTTTTTATTTTTAGCAATACCCAGCTTGTTAGTACTTTCGGCTATTTTTAATAGTGTGGCTGTGTATTTTAAAACCATGATGGCGGTATATGTTACAGCTGTAGTGATTTTTATAACCTATCAAATAGCGGGCATCTACTTTGATGACTTAGCATTTAGAGATATTGTTGTATACGCCGATCCATTTGGGTCAGGTTCGTTAATTGACTTAACCCGTTATTGGACTGTAAGTGATAAAAATACCGAAGTGTTAACGCTCTCGGGCGATTTTTTGATTAACCGTATTTTGTGGGTAGCAATAAGCTTAGCGATGTTTTTTGGTCTAGGGAAGTTAGGTAATCGCGTAGTAACTAAAAAACAAAAAAAACAATTTGCTGTATCTACGTTTGTAAAAAATAAACAAGCAGCACTTATTAGCAAGGCTAAAAATTACAAATCAAAAGGGATCAATACGCAATCGCAACTAGTAATGCGCAGCTTATTTGAACTTAAGCAGGTTATATTAAGTGCGCCTTTTATGATTTTAGCCGGTGTAAGTATTACGATGTTGCTTGTGCCACTCTTTGCTCCTATTGGCGCGTATGGCACAACGGATTGGCCACTGACACAAAATATGGTGAGCATCATTCAAAACACCTCTAGCTTATTTATGTTTATCATTATTGCTTATTACAGCGCAGAGCTGGTTTGGCGGGAGCGCTACAGTGGTATGGGCGATATTGTTGACAGTTTCCCAGTTCATAACAGTGTGTTTTGGGTATCTAAAATTATTGCGTTAATCACTGCGGTGTGTGGTCTTTATTTAGTAGGTATGATGTTTACCATTGCAGTACAACTATTTAAGGGGCAATTTAATCTAGAGCTTGGCCAGTACTTATTTAGGTTAGGTTATCTTACGTTACTGCCTTTAATTATGATGGCTATTTTGGCGTTCTTTTTGCAAATAATTAGCCCTAATAAATATATAGGTATGGGGTTATTTATTCTGTATTACATTGCCCAAATGGTAATGGGTGCTTACGGATTTGAGCATCACATGTATCACTTTTCGCAAAGTAGTAGCGTACCGTATTCTGATATAAACGGTTACGGACACTTTTTACAAGGCGCGCATTGGTACACCTTATATTGGGGCGCATTAAGTGTATTTTTGGCTATTTTTGGGTTTGCTTTATGGCATCGCGGCCCGTCGCAAACATTGCGCACTCGCTTATCTTTAATACGTTACAACATGTCTTTAAAAGGTCAAATTGCTGCCGCTATAAGTTTATTGGTATTTGTGGGAGCAGGTTATAACATTTATCACAACACCCGTATGCTCAACGAGTTTGTAACAAGTGATGATAACGAAACTCTTCAAGTAAGCTATGAACAAGAGTTTTCACAATACAAAGATTTGCCACTCCCTGTAATAACCGATGTTAATTTACACATTGATATTTACCCTAAAAAGCGTGCATTAACCGCCGTTGCAAAAATTAAGTTTACTAATACCGCTAACGAGCCAATAGCCCGTGTGTTAATTAACGAGCCTAACCACGCTAAAAGCTGGGATGTAAAAATGGCCGGCGGGAAAATAGTAGAGCGTTTACCTGAGTTTGATATGGTATGGTTTGAGTTTGAACAACCGCTAATGCCTAATGAAGTACGCGAAGGTGAGCTTTCAGTTTCCCGAGAACATAAAGGTTTTGTTGATAGGTATTCAGATACTCAGCTGGTGTATAACGGTACATTTATAAATAATAGAGAGTTATTACCGAATTTTGGTTATCAAAGGTATTTTCAAATTGCGGATAAGTATGAGCGTCGTAAGCACGATTTACCCGAGCTTGAACGTGCGCATAAACTAGAAGACAGCCGCTATTATACGCAAAATGAGTTTGGTCCTGATAATGGGTTTATAAGCTATAAAGCAACGGTAACTACCGATGAGTCGCAATTTGCAATTACACCTGGTTACTTAAAAAGTGAGAGTGTAAAAGACGGGCGCCGTACTTTTGTTTATGAAATGGATGCCCCTATTTTAAACTTTTATTCTGTGCTTTCGGCTGAACTTGAAAGCAAAAAGGTTGAGCATAACGGTGTAAATATTGAAGTGTACTACCACAAAGATCATGCATGGAATGTTGACCGTATGATTGAGTCGGTACAAGACTCAATAGATTACTATACCCAAGCATTTGGCCCGTATCAGCATAAGCAGTTACGTATTATTGAGTTTCCAAAATATCGCTCATTTGCGCAAAGTTTTGCCAATACAGTGCCTTACTCAGAAAGTATTGGTTTTGTTACAGATTTAAGGGATGAGAGTAAAGTTGACCTCCCTTATTATGTAACCGCACATGAAGTGGCGCACCAATGGTGGGGACATCAAGTATCAGGGGCTAATGTAGAGGGCAGTGCCGTTATATCAGAAACGCTCTCCCAATACAGTGCGCTTATGGTGTTAAAAAAACGCTTTGGCGCCGAGAAGCTACGTAAGTTTTTAAAATACGAGCTAGACAAATACTTAATGGGTCGTACAGGGGAAGCGTTTGAAGAAATGCCGCTGTATAAAACGCAGGCTCAGCAGTATCTTCACTACAATAAAGGTTCTGTTGTGATGATGGCGCTATATGATCGCTTAGGTGAAAAACGCTTAAATGCAGCACTTAAAGCATTTTTGAATGAGTTTAAATACCAATCAACGCCATACCCCACCACACTCGATTTACTCAGTTATTTAAAACGAGATGCAACAAAAGCAGAGCAACGCTTTATTGATGATCAGTTTAAGTATATAACACTTTATGAGCTTGAAATGAAAGAGGTATCGATTACAGATAGCACTGATAGCGAGGGTTTTTACACGGTAACACTGAGCGTTGAAGCAACGAAACAGCGTGCCGATGGCCAAGGTGAAGAAACCGAACAACCACTTGATGAAATGATTGATATTGCATTATTCAATGATGATCCTGAAAACCTTCTAGCTGAAGACTTTGTGATTTATTCACAAAAACATCAAATAGTGTCTGGTGCAAACACCATCGAACTTAAAGTAAAAGAAAAACCCATGTACGCTGGGATAGACCCTTACATTAAGCTTGTAGATAAAGACAATAAAAATAATTTAGCTAAGTTTTAACGCTAAGTGATTTAAAGGCCGCATTTCGTGCGGCCTTTTGTTTTAGCGAATTGGTATAAAAAGCTTATTTGAAACAGAGAATATAATGCCAATACACAATAATGCTTATTTAAGCGAGTTAGCATAACGCGGAAATATTTAACGGTAGCTAGGTAGTCGTTGATTGACCGAGGCGGGTAATATAGTAGGGTGCTTTAGTAGCTAATCCTAGGGAGGATTACGAGCATTTTTAAACCGCTCTAAACGAGAAAGGGCCTTGCGGCCCTTAGTGTTGCAGCAAGTAACACATTCTTTTTATAGGTTAAAGTCTACAGCGTAGGCTACATAGGCTTTTATATCAGAGCCATCCATGTCGTTATCAGATAGGCCAAAAGTAAAACCATCTTTAGACACCGATACACCATAATCAATAATATTGTCATCACCGATGAAATCGCCTGAGTAATGCCCTATGTGTAGCGCCATTTCAGTGCCATTGCTACCAACAGCGAAGCTGTAATCGGCATTTAAATACAATGAATCACCAAAATCAGTACCATCACCACTGGCTGCAGATGTTGCAAGTACGGCTGCACCAAATGTAAAGCCTTGCACACTAATGCTACCGTAGACTTCAGAAAAATCTGCATCTGCACCTGATGCCGCATCAGGGTACGCATAATAGATATACCCTACGTCATAACTCACGCTTTCATTAATTGCGCCGCCAAAACCTGCGTATAAGTCTAGCTCGTAGGTCATTTCATCGGCCCAAGACGCATTTGACGCCCAAGTACCCGCATAAAAGCCAGATTCATTAGCGTAATCAATACCGCCAGATACAGCTGCATCGCCCCCAGTTTGCTCTTGTCCGCGCCATAAGTAGTTTGAAGTGGCTGCTGCATTTGCTGTTACTTCAGCAAATGCAGCAGTTGATGTCAGTCCTGTTAATGCCAATGCACTGATCAATATTGTTTTTTGTAGTTTTAGCATGTCTCATTTCCCATTGTATGATTTTGCACGCCAAGGCTTTTTATTATGAACGACTACAACCTTTTGTTTGGCGGCATTTTATTATGTTACTAATGGGGTATTTGCACTGTGTGTGCCAAATTAAACTTATTCGTTTATAAATTATTTTTATTACTTAAAACAATGTATTGAAAATAATATGAGGTAGGGATAGAAAAGTAATTATTTAGCAGGTTCACTTTGCTGGTGCAAAAAACAGCCTAGCTGCACCATCAAAGCGCTGCTAGGCTATTTTATTTTTCTTGTGGGTTAATTAACCAAAAATGGCACGCATTAGGGTAATTGTTTCGTTAACACCGCGGCCTTTTTGTACTTCGCTAATAATAGAGTCACGTTTAGCACGAATATGCTCTGGAACATCATCAGCAGCAAGAGCGCGATCCACTAAAATCTCAGCAGATTCTTTGCCTCGGCGTGGCGCTTTACTGCTGCTAGAATTGCTACGTGTAGGTTTATTAAGTAGCTTAATGTAGTTAGAGTTATCTGCAGTATTAGTATCTGCATAGTAAAAAAAGCAAGGTATAAGCGCTTTAATGTCCACCAACTGTGTTTCTAGTTCATTACCAGCATTGGCCATTTTAAACCATGACATAGCGTGAATGCTTTGTACTACATCTTGCCAGTAACGCTCAAAGTCACGGTTATTTAATTTGGTGATACCAAGTGCGGAGCAAAGTGCATCTAAGCGACTGTTACTAATTGGAGTAAACACATCAGGGCGACGCATTGCTAATAAACGGGTGGCAGGCGCCAGAGTTGGTTTTTCATCACTACCATTAAATGCACTCAAATAAGCAATTACAAATTGTTGGTAATTACCTAGCGCTACATCACCCTCAAGTGGAATGTTGCTGAGTGCATCGTCGAATGCGCCTGGCAAATCAGCCAGCATCTGGTGAAAACCTTTGGCGCTTTTAGTAGAGGCAAACCATTCTACATCAAAGTTATAAGTACTCGGATTGAGTGATGCCATATGCTTACCGCTAAAAGCGAGTAAGTCTTCAGGGATCATATCTTTTAACGGCTTTTCACGCAGGCCTGCAATATAAGCAGTTAAACGTAGCTGCTCATCAAGTGCCACCAGTTCTTTATGTTGCTCTACAAACATACTCACTACTGGCCAAGGCGCTACCCGTAATGTTTTTAACTGTAAAAAGCTAATGGCTGAAATAAGTTGGTCATGCAGCTTTTTCAATAATGGTAATTGTGGGCTTTCGAGTAAGTCATAATTAATGCGGTCGCGGCTTGCGCTTAATAGCTCGTAACACCAACCTAAAAAGTCTTCTGGATGGTTTTCCACTTTCACAGCCATCAGGTTTAGGCTTAGCTCTGAAGATTGCTTCAGAATGTTTTGATAAATTTGACTTTCTTGCTCGCCTAATGCCATTTTTGACGGTGAAATTAGCAGTTTCTTCATGCCTTGTAGACTCTCCGGTTAGATATACTTTTTAGTCGCTTCATTTTAGCTTAAATAAGCCAGCAGCAACAGGGGCGTGCATCATACCGGAGAATACAGGGGATGCAATCTTGGTAAGTTAATTAACACAAGATTGCATCATTACTGTATTAATCGTGTTCATCGAGTGAAAACAGCCGTTCAACTGAGGTATTAAAGTGCTGTGCTATTTTTAAGGCAATGATCACCGAGGGTGTAAAACGAGATGTTTCAACCGTGCTAATGGTTTTTCGTGAAACATTAATAGCATCGGCCAGTTCTTGCTGTGAAAGCCCTGCCTCTTTACGAAATTCAGCTATATGGTTTTGCACATTATTTCCTAATCGCGGCTTTGCCAAAACAATGAAGTGCCATATGCCAAGAGCATGATACCTAAGTAGAATACTGCCATAGCTGCATGCGAAACCTCACTAGCAATAGCATCGCCTTTATAAAAAACACCAAGCAGGCAAAAAACAAGTGCAAAAATTGAATGTTTATAGGCACTCGTGTCGATAGTATTTAGGAATTCATCTTTATAAGCATATTGAAAATACATTTTTAATGGAAAGCCTGCTTTAGTTATATAAATAGCTATTATAACTATATAAAATAAAACGCCCATTCCAACAGTTAAAAGCCCGTCAATATCTTGTTTTATTACTGAGTTAACACTGAGAAGTAAAAAAACCATACTTGTGCTTATACTTAGAAATATGTTTTGACCCATAAACTGTTCTTCAGTTTTAATATCTTGTTGTTTCATAAAGTCCATCCTGTGGAAGTGTTAATTTATATTTTGTAACCTGTAGGTATCAATGTAACCTGTAGGTATCATTTGGTCAATATTTTTTTGTAACCTAAAGGTATCAAAATGTTTCAGTTACAATTCATATACCCACGTTAGAATGTAGGAAAGTAGATTTTTAGTTATTGGGCAATGCTTTTGGCGCTAACTCCCGCTATGATAAGAGCATTATTTGCACGTTTGAAAGGATGATCATGAAGACCTTATTTAAAGTTATTGGTGTCATATTATTGCTATGCATAGCGTTAATTGTTGCTGCACCATTTTTAATTCCTACCGATACCATTTTTAATAAAGTGTCTGAGCAGGTAGAAAAAACAACTGGGCGCACATTAACGATAAAGGGAGATAAAACCCTCAGTGTATTTCCTGCATTAAAGCTGGAGCTTAATGATGTGCATTTTGCCAATATGCTCAGTGGCTCTCGCGCTGATATGGCAAGTATGCAGCAACTTGCTGTTCATATTCCTTGGCTTTCATTACTCGGTGGCGAACTAAAGCTAGAAAAGTTTGTAATTAATGAGCCTGATATTTTGCTAGAAACCGATAAAAGCGGCAAAGCAAACTGGCAGTTATTTGATGCAGTGGCCAAGCAACCAGAGCAACAAACTCAAGCGGGAGAGGCAGTCAAACTACCTGAAAACTTTGATATTCAATTAGGTGAAGTCGCTATTTATGGCGGGTCATTTACTTATTTAGATGGTCAAACGGGTGCTAAACAACAAATTAGCGATTTAGAACTGGCTATATTACTGCCTTCACTGCGTAAACAGCTTGAAGTAACCGGTGCTATTACTTATATGCAAGAGCGATTTGAGCTTGATGTAAAACTTAATACACCAGCAAAAGCGATTGAAGGCGCCACATTTAATGTAAAGCAAACGCTTAACTCACGTTTAGTAGATCTAATGTTTGATGGCAGCATAGCCAAACAAGGCCAAGACATTAAAGGACTTTTAACACTTAACGGTGATTCGGTTAAAAATATTGCTAACTGGCAAGGAGTTGACTTAAACGCTAAAAACAATGCGTTTAACGCCTTTAGCATCAATGCCGAAATGCACTTACTCGGTGAAGAGTTTAACTTAACTGAATTAGTAGCAACGCTCGATGCACTCGAGATTAAAGGTAAAAGTAAGTTAAATTTAGGCAGTCGCTTAGCTGTTAATGCTGATATTGACTTAGGCATGCTTGATTTAAATCCTTACTTACCTGAAACCGTAGCTAAAAAAGAAGTCCCAGCAAAAGACGACTCTAAGCCTGCAGAGCCAATAGTGTGGGATGATACTAAAATTGATTTAAGTGGCTTGAATGCATTAGATGCAAATGTGATTGTTCGTTCAAGTGGCTTAAAAGCGAACGATATTAAACTCGGCGCCAACCAGTTTACTGTGGCACTAAAAAATAGCGTTGCTAAATTAAGTTTAGACAGCTTTGCGGCTTATGAAGGAACAGGTAAAGGGGTGGTGACTATCAATGCTCAAAATACCCCTTATAAAATAGCAACCAACTTCGATTTAGATAAAATAGACGCACAGCCATTACTTAGCGATGCTGCAGGCTTTGATAAGCTAATGGGCAAGGGCTCTTTAAACTGGAATCTAACCACAGCAGGGCAAAGCCAAAAAACGTTTATTAACGCGCTTAATGGTAAACTAGGATTCAAGTTCGCTGATGGTGCAGTTAAGGGAGCAAACGTAGCAGAAATGGTGCGTAAGGGGAAAGAGCTAGTTAAAGGCAACTTTAATGCCGTGTCTGAGGGATTAGATACAGGATTTGAGGAATCTGAGAAAACAGATTTCTCTGCACTTTCTGGTAGTTTTAACTTTACCAATGGCGTAGGCAAAAATACTGATTTGTCGTTGATCAGCCCCTTAATACGTATTTCAGGTGAAGGAGACGTTGATTTACCGCAAACTCAGGTTAATTACCGCCTAGTAACAGGTTTAGTTGATTCTATTGAAGGTCAGGGTACTACCGATGATAGCACTGGCTTTAAAATTCCCCTGAGGATAAAAGGCCCATTCCATGATGTTGGTATAAAATTAGATATAGGCAGTGCGGTTAAAGATGAAGCAAAAGAAAAAGCTAAAGACAAAATTAAAGACAAATTAAAAGGTTTGTTTGGCTAATTTTAATTACTGATATAAAACAAGGCGCCGTAAAGGTGCCTTGTTTGTTTTATAACCACCTGTAATTTAGATAGATAGCATAAATAACCAGTTTCTAATTTAGCCTCCGCATTAAATTAATTAAAAAATAACCTACCACTCCCCCCTCAATGCTGATACAATTGCCCGCCCTTAAGAGACATCTAGTATGTTTTTTGAGTGGAATTCAATCGAAATGTCTTGATTTTAAACAAATTTAAGACAAGTTGTAATTACTACACCGGAGGTCATTAACATGATCCAAATGCAAACTCAGCTGGAAGTTGCTGATAACAGCGGCGCTCGCAAAGTGCAGTGTATAAAAGTCCTTGGTGGTTCACACCGTCGCTATGCAGCGATTGGCGATATCATTAAAGTTTCTGTAAAAGAAGCGATTCCTCGCGGTAAAGTGAAGAAAGGTGATGTTAAAAACGCGGTAGTTGTGCGTACCAAAAAAGGCGTTCGTCGTCCAGACGGTTCATTGATCCGTTTCGACAGCAATGCGGCTGTTATCTTAAATGATAACTTGCAGCCTATTGGTACTCGTATTTTCGGCCCTGTGACTCGCGAACTTCGTAATGAAAAGTTCATGAAAATCGTTTCACTAGCCCCAGAAGTACTGTAAGGAGTCTATCATGGCAGCAAAAATCCGTCGTGATGACGAAGTAATCGTACTAGCAGGTAAAGACAAAGGTAAGCGCGGCAAAGTGCTTTCAGTTGTAACCGAGTCTGGTCGAGTATTTGTCGAAGGCATTAACTTAATCAAGAAACACCAAAAGCCGGTTCCACAGTTGAACCAAGCTGGCGGTATTGTTGAGAAAGAAGCGTCTATCGACGTATCAAACGTTGCGATCTACAACTCGGAAACGAGCAAAGCAGATCGTGTAGGTTTCAAGATTGAAGATGGTAAGAAATTACGTATCTTTAAATCTACTGGTAAAACTATCTAATAGTTGGAGTAGAATGATGGCGAAACTGCATGAAGTATATAAAGACAAAGTAGTTGCTGAACTTCAAGAGAAGTTTGGTTTCAGCTCTGTCATGCAAGTCCCTCAGATCGAGAAGATCACATTAAATATGGGTGTGGGCGAAGCCTTAGCTGACAAGAAGATTTTAGATAACGCTGTTGCGGATCTAGAAGCTATCTCTGGTCAGAAACCTTTAATCACTAAAGCACGCAAATCTGTTGCTGGCTTCAAAGTGCGTGAAGGTTACCCGATTGGTTGTAAAGTAACCCTACGCGGCGAGCGTATGTGGGACTTTTTTGAGCGTTTGGTTTCAATCGCTATCCCACGTATCCGTGACTTCCGTGGTGTAAGTGCTAAGTCTTTTGATGGACGTGGTAACTACAGCATGGGCGTACGTGAACAAATCATCTTCCCAGAAATTGATTATGATAAAGTAGACCGTGTACGCGGTATGGATATCACAATCACTACATCTGCGAAATCAGATGAGGAAGGCCGTGCGTTGTTAGAAGCGTTTAACTTCCCATTCAAGAAATAAGGGTAGGGTTATGGCAAAGAATTCTATGAAAGCGCGCGAAGCAAAGCGCACTAAACTAGTTGCTCAGTACGCTGAAAAGCGTGCAGCACTAAAAGCTATCATCAGTGATGTTAATACATCTGAAGATGATCGTTGGGACGCGGTACTTAAGCTACAAGCTTTACCTCGTGATTCTAGCCCTGCACGTCAACGTAATCGTTGTAACATTACGGGCCGCCCACATGGTTTCCTTCGCAAATTCGGCATGAGCCGTATTAAAGTTCGCGAAGCAGCTATGCGCGGTGAAATTCCTGGCCTTAAAAAGGCTAGCTGGTAATAGAATCATGGGAGTAAGACTATGAGCTTGCAAGATCCTATCGCGGATTTATTTACACGAATCCGTAACGGTCAGTCAGCGAAGAAAGTATCTGTAACGATGCCTAATTCGAAACTGAAAGTAGCAGTAGCTAATGTATTAAAAAATGAAGGTTACATCGCAGACTTCGCAGTAAGTGGTGATGTTAAACCTGAGCTTTCTATCGAGTTAAAGTACTTCGAAGGCAAAGCTGTTATTGAAAATATCCAGCGTGTAAGTCGCCCTGGTCTACGTATCTATAAGAGACGTGACGAATTACCGAAGGTAATGGGTGGTTTAGGTATCGCTATCGTATCAACTTCTAAAGGCCTAATGACAGACCGCGCAGCACGTAGTGCAGGCGTTGGTGGTGAAATCATTGGTTTTGTAGCTTAATCGGAGGGGAACTATGTCTCGCATAGCAAAGGCACCAATAAACGTTCCTGCCGGTGTAGAAGTTACATTAAAAGGCCAGGAAATCACAGTTAAAGGCAAAAACGGTGAACTTACTCGTACAATCAACGATGCAGTTGAAGTACAAGTTAACGACAACGTTATTACAACTTTACCTCGTGAAGGCGTAGCCAATGCATGGGCACAAGCAGGTACTGCTCGCGCTCTAATCAACAACATGGTTGTTGGTACGCATGAAGGTTACGAGAAGAAACTTCAGTTAGTAGGTGTTGGTTACCGTGCTGCAGCTAAGGGCAAAGTTTTAGACTTAACTCTTGGTTTCTCGCACCCAGTTAATTTCGCAGTTCCTGAAGGAATTACGATTGAAACTCCAAGCCAAACAGAAGTTCTAGTTAAGGGCGTAGACAAGCAGTTAGTTGGTCAAACAGCTGCTAACATTCGTGCATACCGTAAACCTGAGCCTTATAAAGGTAAAGGTGTTCGTTATTCAGATGAGAATGTACGCCGTAAAGAGGCTAAGAAGAAGTAAGGTAAGACGATGGATAAAAAAACAGCTCGTCTACGTCGTGCTAAACGCACTCGTAGAAATTATATTGAACAAGGCACAACGCGTCTTGTTATCCACCGCACGCCACGTCACATTTACGCTCAAGTTGTAAACGCTGAGGGTAATGTACTGGCTGCTGCTTCTACTGTTGAGAAAGCTATTAGCGAAACAGTTAAAGGCACAGGCAACGTTGCAGCTGCACAAGCAGTTGGTAAAGCGGTTGCTGAACGTGCGGCTGACAAAGGCATCGAAAAGATTGCTTTTGATCGCAGTGGCTTTAAATATCACGGCCGTGTGAAGGCGCTAGCTGATGCTGCGCGTGAAGCCGGTTTGCAATTCTAGGAGTAGACAATGGCTAACGTAGAAGCAAAGCAACAACAGCCTGATTTAGCTGAAAAGCTAATCGCGGTGAACCGTGTGTCTAAAGTAGTTAAAGGTGGTCGTATCTTTAGCTTTACTGCACTAACTGTAGTTGGTGATGGCGCAGGTAAAGTAGGTTTCGGTTATGGTAAAGCACGTGAAGTTCCAGCTGCTATTCAAAAAGCAATGGAAAAAGCACGTCGTAACATGATCAACGTAGACCTAAATGGCAACACATTACAGCATCCTGTTAAAGGACGTCATGCTGGCTCACAAGTGTTTATGAAACCAGCATCTGAAGGTACTGGTATCATTGCAGGTGGTGCTATGCGTGCAGTACTTGAAGTGACTGGTGTGCAGAACGTACTTTCTAAATGTTACGGTTCTACTAACCCGATCAACGTTGTACGTGCAACGATCTCAGCACTTGAGAACATGAATTCTCCTCAGTCGATCGCTGCAAAACGTGGTCTTCGAGTAGATGAGATTTTGGGGTAAACCATGGCTAATAAAACTGTAAAAGTAACACAAGTAAAAAGCTCTATCGGTCGTTTACCGAAGCATAAAGCTACATTACGCGGTCTTGGTTTACGTCGTATCAATCACACTGTTGAGTTAGAAGACACAGCATGTGTGCGTGGTATGATTAACCAGGTTTATTACATGGTTAAGGTAGAGGGGTAATTCGATGCATTTGAATACACTTTCACCTGCTGCAGGTTCAAAAACTGCTCCAAAACGTGTTGGTCGTGGTATCGGTTCTGGTCTTGGTAAGACTGGTGGCCGTGGTCACAAAGGTCAAAAATCACGTTCTGGCGGTAAAGTACGCGTTGGTTTCGAAGGCGGTCAAATGCCTATGCAACGTCGTCTACCTAAGTTCGGTTTCACTTCTCGCAAATCTTTAGTATCTGCAGAAATTAACCTATACGAAATCGCTAAAGTTGAAGGCGATGTGGTAGACCTAAGCGCGTTACAAGCAGCTGGTCTAGTTAAAAAGAACGTTCAGTTCGTTAAAGTTGTTAAATCTGGCGAAGTTTCACGCGCTGTTACCGTTAAAGGCCTTAAGGCTTCTAAAGGTGCACGCGAAGCTATCGAAGCTGCCGGAGGCAAGGTAGAAGACTAAGGAAGTACTAATGGCTAAACCAGGTCAAGATACACAAAGTGCACAAGGTGGACTTTCGGAATTGAAGCGCCGATTACTCTTCGTATTGGGTGCTATCATAATTTACCGTCTAGGTTCATTTGTGCCGATCCCTGGGATTGACGCCGCTGTACTTGCCGATTTCTTCGAGCAACAAAAGGGCACCATTGTTGAGATGTTCAACATGTTTAGCGGTGGTGCGCTTGAGCGAGCTTCAGTGTTAGCACTGGGTATCATGCCGTATATCTCGGCTTCGATTATTACGCAACTATTAACGCATATGTATCCGCCGTTTATAGAGCTTAAGAAAGAAGGTGAGCAAGGGCGTAAAAAGATAAGCCAGTACACACGCTACGGCACGCTTGTGCTTGCTACTATCCAATCAATCGGTATTGCCACAAGCTTACCGGGCATGATGAACGGGTTAGTTGTTAACCCAGGTATGGGATTCTATTTCACCGCAGTGGTGAGCTTAGTAACCGGTACTATGTTCCTTATGTGGTTGGGCGAACAGATAACAGAACGTGGTATCGGTAACGGTATCTCAGTTCTAATATTTGTTGGTATTGTAGCTAACCTGCCGTCTGCTATTGGTTCGACAGCCGAAATGGCGCGCCAAGGTGATTTGAATGTTTTTGTACTGTTGATGGTTGCGGTTATAGTATTCGCTGTTACTTATCTTGTTGTATTCTTTGAACGTGGTCAACGACGTATCGTTGTTAACTACGCCAAGCGTCAACAAGGTCGTCAAGTATTTGCTGCTCAAAGCACGCATTTACCTCTGAAAGTAAATATGGCGGGTGTTATTCCACCAATCTTCGCTAGCAGTATAATTCTGTTCCCTGGTACAATTGCAAGCTGGTTCGGCCAGGGTGAAGGTCCGGTTGCTGATGTGCTACAAGCAATTGCTACAACGTTGACTCCAGGTCAGCCTTTGTATGCAATGGTTTTAGCTGCGGCTATCATCTTCTTCTGCTTTTTCTACACAGCGTTGGTTTTTAACCCGCGTGAAACAGCAGACAACCTGAAAAAATCTGGCGCATTTATCCCAGGTATTCGTCCAGGTGAGCAGACATCTAAATACATTGATAAAGTGATGACACGCCTGACATTGGCAGGTGCTTTGTATATAACCTTTATCTGTCTGGTGCCCGAATTCATGACTATGGCATGGCAAACGCCATTCTATTTCGGCGGTACATCAATTTTGATTATCGTTGTTGTAATCATGGACTTTATGGCACAAGTACAGACGCATCTGATGTCACATCAGTATGATTCTGTGCTGAAAAAAGCGAACCTTAAAGGCTACGGTCGATAAGGTCAGTTTACGGAGTTGAGCAATGAAAGTACGTGCTTCCGTTAAGAAAATATGCCGTAACTGTAAAGTTATTAAACGTGCTGGTGTAGTACGCGTAATTTGCAGTGAGCCTAAGCATAAGCAAAGGCAAGGCTAAGTAAACAGTCGTGCAGGCTGAGATTTCTCGGCCTGTGTTTTTAGTTGTGATTTGGTCTTCGTTTGAGTATCCTTACGGGCTTTTCAAACAGATGATTACCAAATTCAAATATAGGAGATGTGTTAGTGGCCCGTATCGCTGGCATTAACGTCCCTGATCATAAACATGCAGTTATTGGTTTAACAGCTATTTATGGCATAGGTAAGACTCGCTCTAAGGCTATCTTAGAAGCGACTGGTATCGCCGAGACCACAAAAATCGGTGAACTTTCAGACGAAACACTTGACGTACTGCGTGAAGCAGTTGGCAAGTACACTGTAGAAGGTGACCTTCGTCGTGAAGTTACTTTGAATATCAAGCGCCTTATGGACCTTGGTTGTTTCCGTGGCCTACGTCACCGTCGCTCTTTACCACTTCGTGGTCAAAGAACAAAGACTAACGCGCGTACCCGTAAGGGTCCTCGTAAGCCTATTAAGCGATAAGGGGATAGTAAAATGGCTAAGACACCAATTCGTCGTAAAAAGGTTAAAAAGCAAGTTGCTGATGGTATGGCTCATGTTCATGCGTCTTTCAACAACACTATTGTAACGATTACCGACCGTCAAGGTAATGCACTATCATGGGCTACTGCCGGTGGTTCAGGTTTCCGTGGTTCACGTAAATCTACTCCATTCGCTGCTCAGGTTGCTGCAGAGCGTGCAGGTACTGCTGCTCAAGAATACGGTTTAAAAAATCTAGAAGTTTTCATCAAAGGTCCAGGTCCAGGTCGTGAATCTGCTGTACGTGCTTTGAATGCTGCTGGTTACCGTATCACCAACATTACTGACGTGACGCCAATACCACATAATGGTTGTCGTCCACCGAAGAAACGTCGCGTTTAACAATAGGTTAGGAGAAATAACATGGCAAGATATTTGGGCCCTAAGCTCAAGCTGAGTCGTCGTGAAGGTACTGACCTGTTCCTTAAGAGCGGCGTAAGAGCTATCGACTCTAAGTGTAAACTTGAGACTGCACCTGGTCAGCACGGCGCTCGTAAAGGACGCTTATCTGATTACGGTTTACAATTACGTGAAAAGCAAAAAGTACGTCGTATTTACGGTGTATTAGAAAAGCAATTCCGTAACTACTACAAAGAAGCTGCTCGCCTTAAAGGCAACACAGGTGAAAACTTGTTACAGCTTTTAGAGCAACGTTTAGACAATGTTGTATATCGCATGGGTTTTGCTAGCACACGCGCTGAAGCACGTCAGTTAGTAAGCCACAAAGCGATTCTAGTTAATGGTCGTGTTGTGAATATTCCTTCATACGTAATTACTCCAGAAGATACTGTTGTAATCCGTGAGAAGTCTAAAACACAAGCACGTATCATCGCTGCTCTAGAGTTGGCTGAGCAACGTGAAAAGCCGACTTGGGTTGAAGTTGACGGTAAGAAATTGGAAGGTAGCTTCAAGCGCCTACCTGAGCGTTCAGATCTGTCTGCGGACATTAATGAACAACTAATCGTCGAACTTTACTCTAAGTAAAGTTAAGAGTTAAGAGAGGATAAAATGCAGGGTTCTGTTACAGAATTTCTAAAACCAAGGTTAGTCGATATCGACGCTATCAACCCAACGCGTTCTAAAGTAGTTTTAGAACCACTCGAGCGTGGCTTTGGTCACACTTTGGGTAATGCCTTACGCCGTATACTGTTATCATCTATGCCTGGATGTGCAGTAACTGAAGTTGAAATCGACGGTGTATTGCATGAGTACAGCGCGAAAGAAGGCGTACAAGAAGACATCATTGAAATACTACTAAACCTTAAAGGTCTAGCGGTAACGTTAGAAGGCAAAGATGAAGTTTTTCTGACCCTGACTAAATCTGGTGTAGGCCCTGTGACTGCGGCAGATATTCAGCACGATGGCGATGTAACAATTGCTAACCCAGATCATGTTATTTGTAATTTAACAACAAATAACAGCGAGATCAGCATGCGTATTCGTGTTGAGCGTGGTCGTGGTTATGTGCCGGCATCTAGTCGTTTATCCTCTGATGACGATGAGCGTCCAATTGGTCGATTGCTGCTTGATGCATCATTCAGCCCAGTTGAACGTATTGCGTACTCGGTTGAATCAGCCCGTGTTGAGCAACGTACAGATTTAGACAAGTTAATCATTGATATGGAAACAAACGGCACCTTAGATCCTGAAGAAGCGATCCGCCGTGCGTCTACTATCTTAGCTGAGCAATTAGATGCATTCGTAGATTTACGTGATGTAACTGAGCCAGAAGAGAAAGAAGAGAAGCCAGAATTCGATCCTATTCTACTTCGTCCAGTTGATGATCTTGAATTAACAGTACGTTCAGCAAACTGTTTGAAAGCCGAGCAAATTCAATATATCGGTGATTTAGTTCAGCGCACTGAAGTTGAGCTTCTTAAAACGCCTAATCTAGGTAAGAAGTCTCTAACTGAAATAAAAGACGTGCTAGCTTCACGTGGTCTTTCTCTAGGCATGCGCCTAGAAAATTGGCCGCCTGCAAGCCTAGCTGAATAATCTAAATCACTATATTAG
>NZ_AHCF03000001.1 GCF_000238275.3 Pseudoalteromonas undina | reverse complement strand
AACTTGAAATAAATGACTGTTCGAACAAAAATACAACTAAAAGCTCATTTTAACCACTAAAAACTCTGCGAAAGCCGGATTAACTAACTCACTTTAAGTTTCCAACCGCATTTTTTTTGATACTTAATCTCTTGATTTAGCTCACTTGCCATCAATGGGTGGTTTTTTAACCAGTTATTTTCAAATTGAATCACTAACTCTTCATTCTCAGCTGTTATCTTAAAGTTTGGCAACACATCATCTTGTCGGCGCATAGATAAAATAACGGCAATACGTAATAGTCGAACCATATATGCGGCAACAATACTATGTACACCTAGATGATCTAAGCATCCCTTTTGAAAGGTCCCAGCGATGACTATTAGCTATAGCAACGATCACTTTGTGTTCTGATTGTGAAAAACCGGGCATATCGGTATTTTCTAAGATATAAGCGGTATGTTTGTGGTACTGCTTATACTCTATTAATAAACCTATTTCATGCAGCTGCGCGACGGCATTCAAAAGCGGTAATCCGTTTTGTGCTTCAATCGGCCAATACTGACTGACTTCATTAGCTAACAGTGCAACTAAACTTGATACTCTAGATGCTTGTTTTTGATCAACATGATAACGGTTCATAAAACCATCAACGGTACGTTGGCGAATGTCGGTATTATGTAGCTCCGGTAGCATGCTATATAAAACACCTTCACGCAGAGCACCACCCGCTAACCCCATTTGTTCTATTTCTAGTGACTCAAACAGTGCAATTAAAATAGCCAGCCCAGATACAAACACTAACCGTCGCTCTTCACTTAACCCTGGTAAATCGAGTTCAGCTATTGTTTTATAAGCTATGGATTGTTGTTTGATGGTGTATAGCTTTTCAAGAGTGAGCATTTCATTTAAATTTTGTGCCACCATAATTTCTTGAATAGCTTGCACTGTACCTGACGCACCAGAGGCAAGTTGCCAACCAGCCGTTTTATATTCAGGTGCTATTTCATCAACAACATTTCGCGCTGCTTTTATAGCAGCATTAAAGTTTGCTTCATTTAATTGGCAATCTTTAAAGTAGCGTTCGAGAAAAGTCACGCAGCCAATATTAAGGCTCTTATAGTGACGCGCTTCAAAGCCTTGGCCAATAACAACCTCGGTACTCGCTCCACCAATATCAATAACCAGCTGCCTGCCAGTACATGAAGAGGTATGTGCAACCCCTTTATAAATCGTTCGTGCTTCTAGCTCGCCGCTAATAACATTAACTTTATGCCCTAATATTTCTTCTGCACGTAGTTTAAAGTCTTCGGCGTTGGTTGCTAAGCGAAGTGTTGCAGTGGCAACAATGGTAATGTTTTGCGTGGGAATATCTTGCAACCGCTCTGCAAACAAAGCCAAACACTCCCAGCCTCGTTGCATAGCCTCTAAGCTCAATAAATTATTATCATCAAGCCCAGCTGCGAGTCTTACTTTACGTTTGACGCGCCCTATAGTTTGCAGGCCGCCCGCCATTGATTTAGCAATAAGCATATGAAAGCTATTTGAGCCTAAATCAATGACTGCATATACATTTTTTTGCGGTTTAAGTTGCCCCACCGTTCAAAAACCTCTAGTTACAAATACAATCAAACTAACGGTCGGTTAAGACCGTCCTTTTTGGTAACCATTATTTGGGCGACGTCCGTTGTTATTACTACGATTACGTGGACCAGTAGAAAAATTACGTTTTCTATGAATAGTCGGCTTCGTTAAATCATCTAGCAATGCACTTTTATCGTAATGTGATAATGGAATGCTGTGCTCAATGTATTCTTCAATTTCATGAAGGTTATAAGCATATTGCTCACACGCAAAGCTAATTGCATGACCTGAAGCGCCTGCTCGAGCTGTACGACCAATGCGGTGAACGTAATCCTCGCAATCGTCAGGTAAGTCAAAATTAAATACATGACTTACTTCTGGAATATGCAAACCACGTGCAGCAACATCGGTAGCCACTAAAAAGTCTAGCTCGCCTTTACTAAATTGCGCGAGTATTGACTGGCGTTTCTTTTGGTTTACATCACCGGTGAGCATGCCCACTCGATGTCCGTCTGCTTTTAACCATGCATATACGGTTTCACAGCTATGCTTGGTATTAGCAAAAACAATGGCTTTCTCAGGCCATTCTTCTTCAATCAAGGTTAACAACAGCTTAATTTTATCTTCTTGTGAAGGATGAAATAGCTCTTCTTGAATACGTTTACCTGTTTTTACATCGGGCTCTATTTGCACATGCTCAGGGTTGGTCATGTGTTCAAATGCAAGCTCTTGCACACGGTACGATAGCGTAGCAGAGAATAATAAGTTTAAACGCTCTGACGTATCTGGCATACGACGGAACATATAACGAATATCTTTAATAAAACCTAAATCGAACATACGATCGGCTTCATCTAGCACGACTACCTCAATTTCATTAAGGGTGTAACAGCCTTGCTTATATAAATCGATTAGGCGACCTGTGGTGCCAATTAAAATATCAACGCCTTTTTCTAGTTGTGCACGTTGTTTTTCGTAATCTTCGCCACCATATACTAAACCTAAGTTAAGATTACAGTGCGGCGCTAAAATTTTTGCATCTTTGTGTATCTGAATCGCAAGCTCCCGAGTTGGGGCCATGATCAGGGCTCTTGGATGTTTACTAGGTGCTTTGCTAGATTGTAATAACCGGTGGCACGTGGCAGTTAAAAATGCCAACGTTTTGCCAGTACCTGTTTGTGCTTGGCCCGCAATATCGCGCCCTTCACAAATAAAAGGTAGGCATTTAGCTTGAATGGGTGTGCAATATTCAAACCCACTTTCGGTTAACCCGGCAACCACTTCCGGTGCAATAGCAAAGTCTGAAAACTTTTTATCGGTCAAATGTGTCTTAGTCATAGCGTTTAAGCATAACGTTTAAACTTGCAATAAGAAACAAGAGTGTTTAAATACGCACTAAATATTTCGCCTAACTAAACCGGAGAGCGCAATGAGCGAGAAAATAATCCAAATTACCGACGATAGCTTTGAAGCTGACGTATTACAATCAGACAAACCTGTACTAGTAGACTTTTGGGCAGAATGGTGCGGACCGTGTAAGATGATCGCCCCAATTCTAAGCGAAGTTGCTGATGAGTTTGATGGCCGTGTAACTATCACTAAATTAAACATTGACCAAAATGCAGGCACACCACCAAAGTTTGGTATTCGTGGTATCCCTACACTACTACTTTTCAAAGATGGTCAAGTAGCTGCAACTAAAGTAGGCGCACTATCAAAAACACAATTAGTTGAGTTTTTAGAAAATAACATCTAATAAGTGTTAATTAAAAAAAGGGCTCTCAGCCCTTTTTTTATAATTTATTTTGCAGAAGTACTGGACGCTGCTGTAATGACCTGCTAGTTTATAAAGCCAACTAATCCTTAGTTATATTCAACGAACCTCACTCAACGATCTAATAAAGCGATTTTGAGTATGACAACTGTAATAAAGAACCCACCAATATGCATTTACGCGAATTAAAAGACAAGTCTATAAAAGAGCTTGTAAACCAAGCTGAGTCCATGGGGCTCGAAAACGTAGCCCGTTTGAGAAAGCAAGATATCATTTTTGCAATTCTTAAATCACACGCCAAAGGCGGAGAGAATATCTTCGGTGGTGGTGTTTTAGAAATTTTGCAAGATGGTTTTGGCTTTTTAAGATCATCAGAAGCTTCTTACTTAGCAGGCCCAGATGATATTTATGTATCTCCGAGTCAAATTCGCCGCTTTAGTATGCGTACTGGCGACTCTATTTCAGGTCTTATTCGTCCACCAAAAGACGGTGAGCGTTACTTTGCTCTACTGAAAGTAAACGAAGTTAACTTTGATAAACCTGAAAACTCTCGCACTAAAATCCTTTTTGAAAACCTAACTCCCCTTCATGCAAACGAACGTTTTCGTATGGAACGTGGTAACGGCAGTAAAGAAGATATTACCGCACGAGTTCTTGATTTAGCATCACCAATTGGCCGCGGCCAACGTGGTTTATTAGTAGCACCGCCAAAAGCGGGTAAAACAATGTTGCTACAAAATATTGCGCAATCAATCACACATAATCACCCTGACGTTACATTAATGGTTTTACTTATTGATGAACGCCCGGAAGAAGTTACTGAGATGCAACGCCTAGTAAAAGGCGAAGTTATTGCATCAACATTTGATGAGCCAGCTTCTCGCCACGTACAAGTTGCGGAAATGGTTATCGAAAAAGCAAAGCGCTTAGTTGAGCATAAAAAAGACGTTGTTATTTTACTTGATTCAATCACCCGTTTAGCACGTGCATATAACACGGTTATTCCATCATCAGGTAAAGTACTAACCGGTGGTGTAGATGCTAATGCGCTACATAAGCCTAAGCGTTTCTTTGGGGCTGCACGTAACGTTGAAGAAGGCGGTAGCTTAACAATTATTGCGACGGCGCTTATTGATACCGGCTCTAAAATGGATGAAGTTATCTACGAAGAGTTCAAAGGTACAGGTAACATGGAACTACACCTTAACCGTAAAATTGCGGAAAAACGTGTATTCCCAGCTATCGACTTTAATCGCTCTGGTACACGCCGTGAAGAATTACTCACTAAGCCAGATGAACTACAAAAGCTGTGGATTTTACGTAAAATAGTACATGACATGTCAGAAATTGACGCCATGGAATTTTTAATTGATAAACTATCGATGAGTAAAACCAACGATGAGTTTTTTGATTCGATGAAACGTAAGTAAGCTAAACTCTAGTTAAATCAACGTTTTTAAATAAAAAAGACACCAAATGGTGTCTTTTTTGTTTTTAGAGTAGATTTATTTATTCGTATTTTTTAAACAGTGCCTGTAAGTTATTGACTAATGTTGTTAGCCTTTGTGTATTTATTTGTGGCTGAAGTAATTCATCGTCTAGCGCTTTTGCCGCTAAGGCTATGTCTTTAAACTCGAACATTTGTGCCGCCCCTAACACTCGATGGCTATCTTTTTGCAGCGCCTGATAATCAGCATCTTTAAAGTGTAGCTTAATAAGCTCGCTTTCTTCGGCTAAACTTTGTTGAAAGCTCGTTACTAAATCACTCATATCAACATGAATCTGTTCAGTTGATACCTCTGTACTTGCAGCATTTAAGTATTTTGCTAGCACAGTATAAAAAGACTCTTTATCGATTGGCTTTGCTAAATAGTCACTAAACCCAAGTGATAGGTAATGGTCAATTTCATGGCTCATGGCATTGGCCGTTAATGCTAAAATAGGCTGTTCATAACCACATTGCTTGAGTAGTTCAAACGCAGAAATACCATCCATAACAGGCATTTGAATATCTAACAGTACTAAATCTGGGTATAGCTTTAAACTTTGTTCTACTGCTTGCTCACCGTTTTCAACGGCAATCACTTCCAGCCCAAGAGAATGTAAATAACGACTGATCAGTTTGCGGTTATCACTGTGATCTTCAGCAAGAACCACTTTACCCGATAATAATCTATGTCGCTCATCTGACTTTGCTTGCTGATCGTCATGGCAAACTTGCTCTTCAACTTGTATACAGGGCAAATAAAATGAAAACTCACTGCCTTTTTTAAACTCACTCTGCACACTTATATAGCCACCCATCATCGCCGCCAATTGCTGCGACAAGCTCAAACCTAGTCCTGTGCCACCAAAACGTCGACTAATACTGTTATCGGCTTGGCTAAAACACTCAAAAATAAGTTTAAGTTGAGATGAGCTCATGCCAATCCCAGTGTCTTTAATCGAAAAGAGTAACCCTTGCTCGGTTTTACTAACACCAATAGTTACTTGCCCTTTATGAGTAAACTTAATGGCATTAGCACATAAATTAATAAGAATTTGTTTTACTCGCGTTAAATCTAATCGCGTAAAATAGGATTTTTCTAACTGGCAGTCTAAAACTAACGATAAACCTTTCGCTTTAGTTTGAGGAGAAAACATAGCGTGAATATCGTTGATAAGCTTCACCACATCAAAACAACTAATATTAAGTTCTAACCGGTTTGCCTCTATCTTACTTAAGTCCAACACATCATTAATCAAGCTTTTTAAATGCTCACTTTGACGTTGTATTACTCTAAGCTCATCTTGTAACTGTTCCGGCTTGTATAGACCATTAATAAGATCATCAGTTTGTGCCAAAATAGCAGTTAACGGTGTTCTTATTTCATGGCTTATATTCGCTAAAAACTGGCTTTTCACCTCGTTTGCTTCACGTAGCTCTTGCGCCACACTTTGTAGCTCTTTAGTACGCTGTTCAACTTGTTCGCTTAACTTTAACTTAGCTTGCTTTTCTGTTCGGCGCTTATAAACAGCAATTACCGTAATTAAAATTAATATGGCAACAATCACCAACAAAAACGTTAACTGTGAACGTTTAGCTATTTGCAATTCTTGTAAGTATTGTTGTTGTTTTAATTGTTTAATTTCTTGGTTTAGCTGATTCGATTCAAACTGGATTTGAAATTGACTGACCGCTTTTGAGGCTTCTTCGGTATTCACACTACGCTGATAATCAACGTACTGTTGGTGTAAATTTAGCGCTTTTTCATAATCCCCTAAGCTCGCATTTATTAGTGCTTCAATTCCTAAGCCATCTTTAATACGCATGCCATTATTGTACTCTTTGGCAAGGGTAATTGAGTGCTCTGAGGTTTGTTTGGCACTTTGCGTATCACCTTGTACAAATTGAACAATTGACAACACATGTAAAGCTGCCGCTAATAAAGACTTATTATCTGCCTCTATTGCAAATTGTTGGCCCGCATTAGCGTGATAAAAGGCAACATCAAATTTATTTAGCTTAAGGTTGATGGTGGCTAAGTTTGTATGCTTGGTAGAAAGTTGAAACGCATTATTAACGCTTTGATAGTAACGTAAGGCCAACTGATTATAATGCAGTGCTAATTGGTACTGTCTCGATTCTGTGTACGCCACCCCCATATTACCGTATGCTTGGGCAACACCGTCTTCATCGCCAAGTTCTTGAAAAACTTTTAAAACCTCACGGTACATCTCAAGAGCTGACTCATATCGAGAGAGACGAATATAAATACCAGCAATATTATGTAATATATCGGCCTTATCTTGTGCGCTCCCCTCTTTTTCATAAATTACTTTGGCTTGCTGATAATAATCAAGAGCTAGCTCCATGTTATACATATCAAAATAAGCAAGCCCGATATTACTAAGTAAATTAGCCTGTTTTATCGGACTTTTAAGCGCAATTGCGATGTTTAACGCGCGGCTATAATCAACGACCGCTTGTTGCACTAACCCTTGATAATAAAGCACAACTCCTTGCATTTTAATCGCACGAAAGAAAAGTTTAGGCTGATCTTTTAACGTACTATTGGTCTCTAGCAATTTAAAATATTTTAGTGCATTGGCTAAATCACTTTGCGCAAACGCCAGCTCAGCTAAATCGCTATAAATAGTAATGCGTTGTAAATTTGGAACATCAGGGTTCGATAAGATATCGGTTGCAAGGCGATGCTTTTCAGGCCATGCTTGTTCAAGGTTAAACTGCTCAAACAAACTTGGCTGCTCATTTGATAAAGCGTCATTTGATGCACTACTTAAAACAGCCAAAAGGCCAATAAAGCAGATGCGCTTTAACTGAGTCAGCATAAAAATATCCTTAAATCCTTGCTAGCCATAACAAAACGACACCCAAACCAAGTATAAACATCTAATTTAGACCAATTCAAAACAGGCACTCACGCCCACTCCTTGGGGTTTAATGTTGTTTGGGTATATGATAATTTATCCAAGATACACTAATTAATAGATTGTAAACAATGCTTAACCCTCTGATAGATGAGATTTTTGAACTATTAATCAATAAAAAAGTGTGGATGGTTCATACTTTAGCATCTGAGTTAAAACAACGTGGGTTTCTTGATACTTTAGCTGCCGAGCCTGAGCGCGACCTATTTAAGCGCAATTTTTTAATTATGAATGCGCTTTATCAGCTACAACAGCAATTAATGCCAAAACAACAATTAGTCGTTAAAAGCTTACATATTGAACTAGTAAACAGTTCCAGTTATAACCAACTACATCCTAACGATCCACTACGCGACTATTATTTAAACTGGCAAAATTTTGAAACATCTACGGATGAAGTCAAGGCGTTATTAGATAGCTTTTGGCAGCAATTTAGTCTGCCGACTCATCGCGAAATTCCGCTGAGTAATGAGCAGCAACAACAACTGCTGGTGCGTTGGCAATTAACATCGCCAGTCACACTAAAAGCATTACAAAAGCGTTGGCGACAACTTGCAGTGCAGCATCATCCAGATAAACAAGGAGGTGACAATGAGGTGTTTAAACAACTAAAAATAGAGTATGAGCAACTCAAGGCGAGTTGCTCAGATTAGATCGAGAGTTAACGCGTTAGCCGACGAGCACGAATTTTACGTCCTTTAATATTACCTTCGGTTAATTTGCGTAACGCTGGTTTAGATGAGTTACGCTCTACCGCAACAAATGCCACGTTATCAAGTACGTTGATTTTACCAACTTGGCGCCCAGCAACACCGTCTTTTCCGGTTAATGCGCCTAAAATATCACCCGCGCGCACTTTTTGCTTTTTACCCGCATCTATCATCAGCGTCACCATTTCAGGTTTGTATGGCGGCTTATCTAGTAGGTTATAAGATGGCATTGGCTCAGGAGTAAAGTCACGCTCGTAATGGTCGCCAATTTGAGCCACTTTAAATTGCTCTGCCTCACCATAAATAGAACACGCAACCCCTTTTTTACCTGCTCGCCCTGTACGGCCAACACGATGTACATGAGTTTGTGGATCGTGAGCTAAGTGATAGTTAATCACCATGTCCATGTCATCAATATCTAAACCTCGTGCAGCTACATCGGTAGCCACTAAAATAGACGCACTTTTATTCGCAAAATGAATCAGTGTACGCTCACGGTCACGCTGCTCTAAATCACCATGCAGCGCCACCGCACTAAAGCCTTCATCGGCTAAATCATCACATACTTGCTGCGTTTCAACCTTGGTATTACAAAACACCACACAGCTTTGCGGGGTAAATTTAAGAAGTAACAGCTTAAGCGTTGGATAACGCTGTTTATTATTATCCATTTTGTAGAAGTATTGCTTAATCGTGCTTTTTTCTTGCTGCTCTTCTACTTTAATCATTTCTGGATTACTAAGTACACGCTTAGCAATAGCTTCGATTGATTTTGGAAAAGTAGCACTAAATAACAACGTTTGACGATTGGTTGGAATGCGATCAATTATGGCATCGAGAGTGTCTTGAAAACCCATATCAAGCATTTGGTCGGCTTCATCAAGTACCAGGGTTTCAACATCATCTAAACGCAATGTACCTTTGCGAATATGATCGTCAACTCGCCCCGGTGTACCCACAATAATATGTGCACCATGTTCGAGTGAACCAATTTGCGGCCCAATTGAAACCCCACCACACAAAGTTAAAATCTTAATGTTATGAATACCACGCGCTAGTTTACGCATCTCAACCGCCACTTGCTCTGCAAGCTCACGAGTTGGGCATAATACTAGCGACTGAATACGAAAGCGTTTTACATTTAGCTTGGCTAAAACGCCTAAACTAAATGCCGCTGTTTTACCTGAGCCTGTTTTGGCTTGGGCAATAATATCTTTGCCACTTAAAACAGGCGGTAGGCTTTGCGCCTGTACAGGCGTCATTTGGGTGTAGCCAAGCGTTGATAAATTATCAACTAACCCTGAAGGTAAGGCCAACGATGAAAAAGCAGTTGCAGTCACAGTAAATTCCATAGCAAAAAATAACTTGAGAAAAGTCTCAATTAATATGCGGCTAATAATAGCAGAATTAACAATTAGCAACCATTAGCAACGTACGATTAAAAGTTGCAATAAAGATATTGCAAATGATAGTTGTTTTCATTAAGATCTGCGGCGTTTTACTACTCTAATAATTCTAAGCCGGAAGCCACTAATGAAACTTAACCCTCTTTTTATTGCACTTTTAGCCAGCACCTCTGCAAATGCATTTGCCAACACCGCAAATATAGAACGCATTGAAGTTAAAGGTAGCTACTTCAACGACTACAAAGTAGATAATGCCAGTGGGGCAATGAGAACCTCAACCTCATTACTCGATACCGCACAGTCAGTTACCGTAATCACTGACACAATCGTTAATGAGCAACTAGCAACCACTCTTGGTGAAGTATTGACCAATGATGCTAGTTTAACTGCAGGGTCTAAACAACGAAACAGAGAAGTATTTAACTTACGTGGTTTTCAATTAAGCTCATCAACCGGCTACCTGCGTGATGGCCACCAGCATTGGTCTCATTACCAACAACCCATTGAAATTTTAGAGCAAGTAGAAGTTATTAAAGGTCCTTCAAGTATTTTGTATGGGCAATCAGGCCCCGGTGGCCTAGTTAACATGGTAACTAAAAAGCCAACTGCACAAACGCTATTTAGTGCCAGTGCCGATGTTGACCAACATGGTTCAACTCGCTTTATGCTTGATGCTGGCGGCGCACTCACCGAGGCTGAAGATTTACGTGCCCGTGGTGTATTAGTAAAACAAGATGTTGAATACTGGCGAGAATACCAAAATGGTGATAACCGCGAACGCGATCGCTTTTTAGGTGCCTTAGTGGTTGATTACGATATTAGCGATAATGCCCTAGTACGTGTTCATTATGATCGCACTGATGACGAAGCAGGCTTAGATACTGGCGCTTGGATAGATAATGATGCCAACATTATTGGCGATGACAAAACAATTCGTGATATGTCATGGGCCTTTACCGACATTACTGTTGAAAACATGGGTATTGATTTCAAAGTATTTTTAACCGATAACTGGCAAGTAAATTTAGGCTACAATGAGCAAACGTTTGAACGCCAGCGCTTTGAGTCAGCACCACGTAAGCCAAGTGACTTTATCGAAGGTGATAGTTACCAGTCACGTCCTTACGATCGCTTCGATGATTGGCAGTTTAAAACTGCTTTTATTGACTTCATTGGCGAATTTGAAACAGTGGGTTTACATCATCAATTACTTGTAGGCGTTAACTCACTGGATTATTACTACGGCCAATTACGCACATCTGCTGATACGATTAATTTTTCTGCCGATCAAAATGAGCCTAATCGCCCAAATATAAGTTACAAATCAGATGACACTATTAGCTCATCTGCTTACGACTACTACGGGGTTTATATCCAAGATTTAATTTCATTCTCACCAGAATGGCAACTATCACTGGGTGGTCGTTACGATAAACAAAGTAAAGAAAACAGCAATAACGAATCGTTCGTACCTAAAGTTGGTGTACTTTACCATCCAAATGCCTCTGCAACTGTTTATGCAAGTTACTCAGAAGGATTTGAGCCGCAAAACGAAACATTAGTAAATGATAAAGATGTTAATAACGGTATGAAGCTCGATGCTATTACCTCTGAGCAAAAGGAAATTGGGGTGAAATGGCAACTGTTTGATGACCGATTAATGCTTAGCGGTGCCTTATTTGATATTAGCAAAACAGGTACCTTAGTGAGCGAAGATCTTATTAACCCTATCGGTGATATAACGAGCATCACCACACAGGCAGGTGAGCAACGCCATAAAGGTTTTGAGCTTGCAGCTCAGGGCGCTGCAACTGACCGTTTATTTATTATGGCATCAACCATGTATTTAGATGCTAACTATGAGCGTGATGAAAAATTAGAGGGCAAACGCCCTACTGATGCTCCAAAATGGTCTGCCTCTTTATGGACACGTTATGAACTCAATGACGCTGTTGCTTTTAATGCAGGTGCGTTCTACGAAGGAGAGCGTTTTGCTGATAACGCTAACACCGTAACAAAAGAGGGTTATACTCGTGTTGATATTGGCGCAACCTACAAGCTTAACTTAAATAACAACGATATTAACTTACGTTTAAATATTGAGAACTTATTCGATAAAAACTACCTAGCCGGTGGCGGTTTAAATAACGTTACCGTAGGTGAAGGCACAAGTGTGCGTTTAGCTGCACAATTTAGCTTCTAAGCTGATTCTCTACAAAGCCCATATTAAAAAGTATGGGCTATATAAACTAATCCTATATGACATAATTACTTACAGTTTGCTGCTTTACTAATTTATCACTTGCTCTAAAGTTGTAAATTAACAAGGAGCCTTATTATGTTGCTTTTCAATACTAGTCAGTCATTCCCTCATTTTACACACGTTCAGTGCTGCCCCGACTGCAACAACAACAGCTATCACTTAGTTAATCAAAGTCGCTTTTTACGCTTTACCATTTTTCCTATATTTCCGATCAAGTTAAGCTATAAACGCGAGTGCTATCAATGCGGACATAGTGAGGCTATCAATATTAAAACGTTACCTCTGTTTGAAAAACTTAGCCTACCAAAATACTGTATTGGATTAATTTTATTACTATGGGGGGCGTTATTTTTTTATCAAAAGCACCTCAACACTGAAGCACTAAAACAAAGCTATTTAACCTCCCCAAAAGCTTATGATACCTATTTAGTTAAAGCCGATAAGTTCACTCACGAACCATGGACACTCACTAATTTAAAAGTTGCGCAAGTACTCAGCTTTGATGAGCAATTTATAACGTTTCAGGTGAGTAATTACAGCTATAAGCGCACTAGTGCCATTACCACAGCGATGCGTGCAAGTTTATTAGTACAAAGAGATTACTTTTCTTCTCAAACTATTACTCTGCCTCGTAATGAAATAAAACGTTTATACGAAGATGACATTATATTTGACGTGCTACGCCCACAAGCATATTCACTTTATGGCGGGTTTGTGATGTTTCCACCTAAACCTAAACCTCTTTATAAAGGCTTAAAGCTCGATGAGAATAATCAGCAAGGGATTATTTACTATAAAGATAAGCAATATAACGAAGCGCTTGAAAGCTTTAACCTAGCAGCAAACTCAGGCTCACAATGGGGTCAACTAAATCTTGCTCAAATGTATCGTGATGGACAAGGTACAAAAAAGAACATTCAGCAAGCGATTTATTGGTATAAAAAAGCCATTGCTCAAGGTAATAGCAAAGCTAAATACGAACTTGAGCAACTATGCAAAACAACTCAGTGCGAATAAAATAAAGTAGCGTTACCACCGCTACTTATTTGCTTTAAATAACTTAGTATAAGCGACATGCGCAATCACAAGAACCAAACCAGCACCTATTCCTAACAGTCCGTCAAATACTAAAGGGGCTAGTATTTCTCCTGTGCTACCAGCAACCGACTGCGCATAATGAGTTACATCCACTTGGGTATGATGCAAAAGCTCAATTGCGTGTACTAAAATTCCACCACCCACTAAAAACATTGCCACTGTGCCCGCAAAGGCTAAAAACTGCATTAACCGTGGGGCTGCAGCTAATAAGGCTTTACCGAGTAATTCTCTAAACTTACTTGCGGAGAGTTTGGATTGATTAAGTAAATATAAGCCCGCATCATCAAGCTTTACAATCCCTGCTACCAGTCCATAAACACCAATTGTCATAATGATGGCAATCACACTCAATACCAGCGCCTGGTTCATTAATGTCGCCCCTGCGACCGTGCCTAATGTAATAACAATAATTTCGGCGGAAAGAATAAAATCAGTACGAATGGCGCCTTTAACTTTTTGTTTTTCATACTCTGCCAGGTCTAAATTTTCAGCACCTTCTGTCGCTTCTGCATGATGAGATAAAAATATTTTTTCTGCGCCTTCAAAACATAAAAATAAGCCACCTATCATTAAAAGTGGAGTAATTAGCCAAGGCAACCACACACTAATTAATAACGCAGCAGGGACTAATATGGCTTTATTTAAAAACGACCCCTTTGCCACTGCCCATACAACGGGCAGCTCCCTATCAGCAGTAACCCCAGTAACTTGCTGAGCATTAAGTGCCAAATCATCACCAAGTACTCCGGCTGTTTTCTTTGTCGCAACTTTACTCATGGTCGCAATATCATCCAGCAAAGTCGTTATATCATCCAGTAATGTTAAAAGGTTGGTGCCAGCCATGAAATTTCCTAACTAAAAATAAGATCTTAAACATAACGTAAAGCTATATTTTCACCAACGGTTAATTTAGCTTTGTTAAGCTCTTAATTAAACAAGGGACTCAATAAGGCACAGCCAATGAAACACGCTATCGTTATTATTGCTCTAATAGCTTTGACTGCATGCAATAAGCAGCCAGTTACAAATAACTATGTTTGCGATAACGCACCTGCAAAACTTGATATTATTAGCAACAAGCAAGCAAAGCTGAGCTTTTATGATCATGATTACATATTGAATCATGAGGTGAGTGCTTCAGGCAGTAAATACATTAATCAAGAGGTGTTATTTTGGAGTAAAGGAGAGCAAGCAATGCTAATAATTAACGGCAAAAAATACCAATGCAGCAGCAATTAACCAATAACTAACATCAAATTAAAAAACTTGCTACACTAACAAAAGTCTTAATATTGTTGATAAAGTTATGCAATCTCTCGCTATAAAACATAAAATAATTTTAGCCTTTTCAGCCATTGGCTTGTTAATGCTTACTAGCTGCATATTTTTTTACTGGTCGCTAAATCAAATTAATATCACTAACACACGTATAGAAGCGTTGGCAGTGCCTGTACAACAAGCCAGTAAAGACCTTCGTTTATCACTCCTTTCTATCACTAAATTTAATGCCATTGCTTATAGCCAAACTAAACTTAATTTACTGCTGGAAAATAAAAAGCAGGCACACGCTGAACAAACGCAGTTTTTTAGTAAATTAGAAACACTAAAAGCACAAGTTGCCCAGCAGCAAGGTATGCAAACACTTCTTACAGCTATTAACAAAGACTTCGCCCAGCTAAATACAATAAGCAACCAAATGCTTGCAGCAAAAGAGCAACGATTTAAGGCGCAAAGCTCAGCCGCAGCACTAACAATTACGTTTAATGAACAGCTTCGTGAACTCAGTAACCGCTTGCTTGATATAGAGCTCATAAACGTTGAGAGCAACCAGCAATCACTTTTGAATGCAGTATTTGGCACTGCGACTCGTGTTGATGATTTATTATTTACTTTAAATAATAATGTCAAAGGGATTGGGCAAATAACAACTTCAGAAAATATAAACGATCATCAGCAAGATACCTCTTTTTTACTCGATAATATTAAATCTAATCTTAGTTACTTAGAGCAACAAGCCGCCCCAATTGCTAATAAACTCAACGCTAATGAACTAATTACAGCGTTTAACGATTTAAGCAGCTTATTAAATAATCCTGATGGGCTGTATGCATTGCAAAATGCTGTGCTCAATAATAAAGATAAAGTTGATCAGCGGTTTGAAAGCTTTCAACAGGCATTTATTAGTATTGAAAGTCAACTGATTGAGCTTAATAAACTGGCTGACATACGCTTTAACTCCCTACAAGAGAGCGCTAAGTCAGCGATTAATACCGGCTCTAGTTTAGTGATTATTATTGCGTTTGTTTTAATTGCTTTGCTGATTATTATTTCAGTTTTTACTACTAACGCCATGCTAAAACCGCTTAAAAAGGTAAACAAAGAACTTGCTCACATAGCCTCAGGTGACTTTTCTAAGCGTAGCAACCCCCGCAGTAAAGATGAATTTGGTACTCTGATGCATAACACTAATAAGCTTTGTGATGATTTAACTCACTTAATAAAAGCCATTAGTAACGATGCTTACGAACTAGATAATTCAGCTATTCAAACCAGCGAAAAAGGCCAGCAAATGACCATTGTTGCTAAGCAACAGCTGGAACGTAGTGCACAAGCAACCTCATTAGCACAGCAAATGTTGCAAAGTTCTCAAGCCGTACACGAACAAGCGCAAAGCACCTCTAATGAAATTACTAATGCCTCGCAATTTGCCAATGACGTTAACGACATTGCAAATAATAATAGCCAAAGCATTGAAGCACTTTTAAGCCGCTTAGATAGAGCAGTAAGCAGTACAGAAGAACTAGCTCAATATACGCAACTAATTGGTGCCATTGTCGATACCATTAGCAGTATTGCAGAGCAAACTAACTTACTGGCACTTAATGCCGCAATTGAAGCGGCACGTGCTGGTGAACATGGTCGAGGTTTTGCCGTAGTAGCCGATGAAGTACGCTCGCTTGCAGCCCGCACACAAAGTTCTACAAGCGAAATTACCACCATGATTAACACTCTACAGCAGCATACTCAAGCCACTCAAACTGAAATAAATGATGGCCAACAACAGGCTAAGCATTGCGTTGAAAACAGTACTGAACTAAATAGTGCCGTTGAGCGTATTAAGAGCACGCTGGTATCGGTTAATGCCATGAGTAAAGAGATTGCAAGTGCCTCACATGAACAACTGGCAAACAGCACCGATATTCAACAAATAATGGCTAAGGTAACCGAGCAGGCCACCTTAAATGCCAACAATGCAACGACCCTAGCAAGCGAAAGTGAAGACGTTAACCAACTTGCACACTCACTAAAAGGTGCAGTAGAGCGCTTTAAGTTTTAAGCGCAGCTAATGACTTGGCTTGTATGAACTGGGTATAATACTTTTAACTTTTTGCTAAGTAACGGCCCACAATGAAATACAAAGATCTGCGCGATTTTATCGATTTACTTGAGAAACGAGGCGAGTTAAAACGCATCAGCCAAGAAATCGACCCGTATCTTGAGATGACCGAAATTGCTGACCGCACACTGCGTGCCGAAGGCCCTGCTTTATTATTTGAAAACCCTAAAGGGTACGACATTCCCGTTTTAGCTAACTTGTTTGGTACCCCAAAGCGTGTAGCTATGGGTATGGGCCAAGAAGATGTGAGTGAATTACGTGAAGTTGGAAAATTACTCGCATTTCTAAAAGAGCCTGAGCCGCCAAAAGGCATTAAAGAAGCGCTCGGACAAATTCCGGTATTCAAGCAAGTACTTAATATGCCGGCTAAAGAAGTTAAAAAAGCCCCCTGCCAACAAGTTATTTTACAAGGTGACGACGTTGACTTAACTAAGTTTCCTATTCAGCACTGCTGGCCTGGCGATGCTGCACCTTTGATTACTTGGGGTTTAACCGTTACCAAAGGACCTCACAAAAAGCGCCAAAATTTAGGGATTTATCGTCAACAGCTATTGGGTAAAAATAAAATCATTATGCGTTGGTTATCTCATCGCGGTGGCGCGCTTGATTTTCAAGAGTGGTGTAAAGAACACCCTGGCCAGCCCTACCCTGTTTCGGTGGCATTAGGTGCAGATCCTGCGACTATTTTAGGCGCTGTTACCCCCGTTCCAGATACGTTAAGCGAATATGCCTTTGCAGGTTTACTACGTGGTAGTAAAACTGAAGTAGTTAAGTCAATCTCGAATGATTTACAAGTACCAGCCAGTGCAGAAATCGTACTTGAAGGGCATATTATGCCTGGAGAAATGGCGCCGGAAGGTCCATATGGCGACCACACAGGCTACTACAATGAAGTCGACGACTTCCCTGTTATGACAGTCACTCATATTACACATCGTAAAGACCCTATTTACCATAGTACTTTTACTGGCCGTCCGCCGGATGAGCCTGCGATTTTAGGGGTGGCATTAAACGAAGTATTCGTACCAATCTTACAAAAGCAATTTCCAGAAATTGTCGATTTTTATTTACCGCCAGAAGGTTGTTCGTACCGTATGGCCGTGGTAACAATGAAAAAACAATATCCAGGTCACGCCAAGCGCGTAATGATGGGGGTTTGGTCATTCCTACGACAATTTATGTACACTAAGTTTGTTATTGTCTGTGATGATGATATTAACGCTAGAGATTGGAACGATGTAATTTGGGCTATCACTACTCGTATGGACCCTGCGCGCGACACGACGTTAATTGAAAACACACCAATTGATTATTTAGATTTTGCATCGCCCGTATCTGGCCTAGGTTCAAAAATGGGTATGGATGCAACAAATAAATGGCCTGGTGAAACAACTCGAGAATGGGGCGAACCTATTGTAATGGATCAAGCCACTAAGGATCGAGTTGATGAGCTTTGGGATAGCTTAGATATTCTTTAACGACTTTGGTCTAGGGCCTCTAGGCTATAAACTCACCCTGCGGATATGCTATTATTGCTCAAATAAAGTGCGTATCCGCTAATTTAAGGTAAAACATGCAAACATTACTCGCTGAAGTTGTTTCTATCAGCCCACTAACAGAATTTGTTCATAAAGTTATTTTAAAGCCGCAACAGCCTGTAGCATTTGAAGCTGGTCAATATTTACAGTTGGTTTTAGGTGAAAAAGATAAACGTGCGTTTTCAATCGCGAGCCGCCCCTCACAAACTGATGCATTAGAATTACACATTGGCGCATCAAACGCAGACTCTTACGCGATGCAATCATTAGAACACCTTCGTAGTGCCCACAACGAGAACCAAACCGTAACTATTGAAGCTGGTTTAGGTATTTCTCAGCTGCGTTTGCAGTGCGAGCGTCCAATTATTTTACTCGCCGGCGGTACTGGTTTTTCTTACGCAAAGTCAATGGCCGAGCATTTAGCTGAAATCAACTGTGAGCGCCCGGTGCTATTTTACTGGGGAGTAAAAGAAGAGTCGGCGCTATATGCACATACCGAAATGCAAGCATGGGCAGATAGCCGTGAAAACTTTAAATTTATTCCTGTAGTAGAGCATCCTACCGACAGCTGGACTGGCCACACTGGTTATGTTCATAAAGCGGTGATGAACGATATCATCTCGTTAGAACCTTACGATATTTACATGGCAGGTCGTTTTGACATGATTGGCATAGTACGTGATGATTTTATAAATCATGGCGCCACTCGTGAAAACATGTACGCAGATGCATTCGCGTTTATAAAGTAACATTAGCGCATTATTTTAAGGCACCTTAGGGTGCCTTAATTGTTTTAATTGCTAGCACTGTGATTGTTATTACCTATTAAGCTCATCAACATAAACAATTTCCTAAAATCCAATCTATAAACCATACTTTGTACAGAACATTAAGCGGGAGAAACCTAAATGTTAAATACAAAAGTAAAAGATTTTATGCAACATAAGTTGCCTCATATCACCCCTAATACAGAAATGACCACAGCCATAGCAGAGCTAGAAAAATTTAAACTACTAGGCGCGCCGGTATTTGATGATAATAAGGTGCTCGTTGGCTTTATCTCAGAGCAAGAATTACTTAAACCCTTAATGCAAAGTAGTTATTTTTGTGATGGTATGGTTAAAGTATCGCAGTTGATGCAAACAGATGTGGTAACCGTGAACGGCGATACCAATATTATGGAATTAGCAGAACAAATGAAGCCTGGTAAGCCTAAAAATTACCCCGTGATCGATGGCGGTGTAGTGGTAGGTATGATCAGCCGTGCCGATATATTAAAAGCACTTTATAATAATTACGTTAGTTGTAATACGCACATATAAAAAAATGCCACTGTAAACAGTGGCATTTTTAATTATATAACCTGAACTCTGGATAATATAAGCAACTTAACGCTGTGCGACTTTAGCTTTAAGTGCGTTTTTATCAGCGTCACTTAAATAGGCAATTTCAAGCGCATTCGCTTGCGCTTTTTCCATATCGGCTTGTGACAAACCTGCTTTTGGTGCTGCCACTGCGTACTCGTACTCAATTTCAATGCCTTCAACAGCTGGGTCATCCGTGTTAAGACAAGCTAAAATACCATGATCTAAAAACTGCTTAAGTGGGTGTTTGGTTAAATCATTCACTGTACTGGTTTGAATATTACTGGTTAAGCACGATTCAATACCAATACGGTTATCGCGTAAATAATCCATTAGTTTTGGATCTTCAATCGCTTTAACACCATGGCCTATTCTGCTTGCGCCAAGCTCGTTTAATGCTTGCCAAATACTTGGAGCACCTAACGCTTCACCAGCATGCACAGTAACAGCCAAATATGCATCACGTACTTGCTTAAAATGATCAACAAACAACTCGCCAGGATAACCAATTTCATCACCGGCCAAATCCACTGCAACCAAATCATTTTTAAAGGCAAGTAACGCGTCCAACTCGTGCTGACAGGTTTTAACTCCGTATGTACGAGACAAAATACCAATTAAGTTTGCTTTTATATCAGTATCTTTTGTTGCACTTCGGATACCATCAACCACTGCTTCAACAACGCCTTGAGGGTGTAACCCTTGGCTTTGAGCCATATAATAAGGACTAAAACGCAGCTCTACATAATCAAGACCCTGCGCTTGCGCATCTTCAATGTTTTCTATCGCAATACGTCTACAGGCATCGTAATCGCCTAGTACCGTCACTCCCCAATCAAGCTTTTGTAAAAATGCCATTAAGTTTGGCTCAGGATCAATAACCTGAACATGAGGAATAAGTGCTTCAACATTGTCCGCTGGTAAAGCGATATTAAACTGACGACCAAGTTCTAGTATGGTTTGCGCGCGTACATTACCATCTAAATGACGGTGAATATCTAGCAAAGGTATTTTTCTATTGATCATAATAGCTACTCGGTTGAATTAAAATTGCGCGAATGATACGCAGGTATAGTAATATTTCAAGTGTAGAATACTTAAAATAGCGCTTGGAGGTCTTATGTCTGCTTTTTATATAAAAAGAGTTAACGTGATAAATAAAACCAAATCATTTTAAACAGTGCATCTGCATCAATCGGTTTTGTTATATAGTTATCCATCCCCACGTTAATCGCTTTTTTAGCATCTTCTTCGTGCGCATTAGCAGATAGGCCAATAATAGGTAAATCTAAAAACCCTAATTCATTACGAATCACTTTCGTTGCCTTTAAGCCATCCATTTGTGGCATTTGAATATCCATTAATACTAAGTCGTACCTTTTATCGCTTAGCATTTTAATCGCTTCAAGTCCGTTATTAGCAATATCAACAACACCCTGCTTGGTTTCTAAAATAGCGGTAGCCACATGTTGATTTAATGGGTTATCTTCAACGAGTAGTAAGCGATACTTCGCCAGTGATAGGTTGCTTATATCTATTTTATCTAACTTACCTGAATAATATTGTGCTTTAGGTAACGGAGAATGAAGCGGTAAACTAAAGGTAAAAGTAGAGCCGTGACCTTCACTACTTTTTAAATCAATTGCTCCTCCCATCAGTTCCACTAATTTTTTACAAATACTTAAACCAAGCCCTGTGCCACCAAACTGGCGTGAGGTTGAACTATCAGCCTGAGAGAATGGGTTAAATAGCTGTTTTTGTGCCTCCTCACTAATTCCAATCCCCGTATCATTGACACTAAAATAAGTCATTTTTGCTGACTGCCAAATCTTTAATGTGACACTGCCCTTAGCAGTAAACTTAACGGCATTATTTAATAAGTTCAGCAGCACCTGCTTTAAACGAATAGGATCGGTATTAACAACAAAAGGAGCATCATGATCAACCTCAACTTGCAGTGACAAAGGCTTATTACTGACCTCAAACTGCATTAAACTCATAACTTCTTTTGCTAGAGACTTTAGCTCCACAGGTTCCTGCACTAACTCAAGTTTACCCGCCTCCATTTTTGAAAAATCGAGCACATCATTAAGCACTCTCAATAATACGCTGACCGCACCATCAGCTTGCTCTATGTAAGATTTTGCTAGTGGCCAGTCCCGCTGTTGCAGTGCTAAGTAATGCATGCCTTTAATACCATTAATTGGGGTGCGAATTTCGTGGCTCATATTGGCTAAAAACTGACTTTTTATCTCACTGGCTTTATCGGCTTTTTGCTTTTCCTGACGCAAAGTCAGCGTTTGCTTTGCCACTTGTTCGCGTATACGAACATTGGTGGCGACCACTGAAATTAAAAACATAATCAATAGCCAAACAAATAACATTCCCACTATCTGTGCTAACCAATAAATAAGCCAGGTTGACTCCGTCTTAGGTTGGTATATTTCTACCTGCCATAACCGATGCCCAATTAACAACTGATAATCTTTTAGCAACGTCATTGAGTCATGCTCAACGCTATAAAGAGCCTGTTTATTATCTACTTTATTTATATCAGTAAAGCTAATCGCGACTTCGCCACTACTATCAAATGAAAGTACCTGCGACAACTTAGCTAAGTTAACGAGTGCAATCACAAATCCTTTGAAATCCCCTTCAATATCAGGAGCACCAAATACAGGAGAAATAAAAAGCACGCTTAATTCATCATCTGTAGGGGCTAACTTAAATGGTTTACTCAGTACCAACTCATTAAGAATTTTTGCTTTATTAAGGGCATCGCGAATATCTATATCAGAGCTCAAATCGAAGCCCAACAAATCTTGCGTGTTCTTTATAGGATAAATGTATTTTATGGGGTAATAAGTATTGCTAAAGGGTGCTTGTTGCCACTGTCCATTCGCCATTCTTTGCTTTATAACGATACTTTTGTCCCATTCAGCAGGATCATTAATAGACTTGGCAGTAATCATTGGTACCCAATTTAACGCTAAAATCTCTTCACTATAGCTCAACTGCTTAGAGGTGAAATGATTAAACTCATCGTGGCTAACTTGATCACTACTTGCTAAAAATGCACCTAACAAAGATAGATGAGCAGCCACTTCATCTAACTTCTGATTAATGGCACTTTGCGTCATTAGTACTTTGGCGTCTTGTTTTTGAAGGTCTTTTTGTTTTTTTACACTGGCCGCGCCATAAAAACTAATACTGATAATGGCGTAAATAAGTAACGCAGGTAAAATAACTTGTAGCCGATGACGCAACTGCGAATAGTTAAATATAGCCAGTACTAACGGGGTAAAAATCAGCACCCCAATTGAGTCACCTATCCACCAAGTAATAAAGGTACTGATGACATCAGATGTGCTAATAAAATGATTTAAAACAAGTAGACTAGTTCCTGCTCCAGCAGCTATGACACAACATAGCGGCCCACCAATCACCAAGCTTTGAATACTAAGTTTTAAAGAAGATAAATTAAGGGGAGCTTTAATGACTTTGGTAATAAGGAATGCACCAAGCCAAGCCTGAAAAAATATGGCGCAACTAACCCCGAGGGATTGGATTAATATTTGCCAATTTAAGATATCAGCGGAGTTATCTAAGTGAATTAAATTAACAAAAACCGCACCGGCAAAAATGCCAGCATAAGCGCGACGCCCCCATAGTAAAAAGCTTGCCAGCGCAATACCAGCCGGAGGCCAAGAGGCAACCGCATAACCGTTAACGGCGAATAAAAAGTTACTTAGATAACCACTAAAGAAATAAGCGCATGCGAGGCTAAAAGATAATGTAAATACATTTTTCACAACCGTCGCTCCTGCGCTTTTATTATTGATTTATAACTATAATTGATTATTGGTAGAGTACAAGTGCCTTATCTAATTGTGCACTGTGTTCATAACTTAATATCGCTTGTTGTCGATACTGTGCTTTATTTTCGCTATTGAGTGCTTTGTCAAAAACACGTGCTGCTAAGTCGTAATCACCTTGTGCATTGGCTAAACACGCTAACGCTAATAGTAACGCATTATTATGCTCATCTTTTTTTAGTCGCTCTTGAATACTTGATTGCAGCTTATAAGCATTACTTGGTGCAGTTTCACTTAAAATATAAGCCAGCTCATCATGCTGTTTTTGCTTGAGTAATTTAATTAGCTCATTTTCGATGCTTGCTAGCTGCCCTGTTTTGGCCATTTGGGTTAAATAAGCCGTGTGCGCATGCGCCTGCAACTTTTTACCTAAATGTTGATATTTAGCGGTTAACTCATCACTTGCTTGCGCAGCAAAATAAGCTAAAAACACTTGCTGCCACTGGGTATCATTCAAGGCGTTTTTGCGTAATAAACGCGGTAAAAAGTCTTCAAGCAATTTAAAATGCTGTTGTTGCACTAACACTTCGGTGTACAACTTCAAATCAAGTACCGTGGCTTTTTTAGATTCTGCAGCCACCCGTATTTGCGGCTCAATTACACTACTGTCGCCACTAGCTAACCATAACTTAGCCACTTTAAGTTGTTGCTCTGGGCTGATTTCAAATAAACGCTCAAGCGCTTTATCTGGCTGATTATTTGCAAGTGCGGCTTTTGCTAATAATGCTAAACGTATATCGTCAAATTTAGCAGGCACACTATTGCTTGATAGTGCACTTTCTACTTGCTCGTAATCATCATTAATGAGGCTCCACAATGCTTGCTCTATTGCCGCATGTTTACGCTCTTGGCTTCGCGCAAAAAAGCCATGCTTAGTGTTTCTGTATATAGATAAACAATAACGCACTAGCTTATAAGTTAAATATAAAGCCGCTGCGCTCAGTGCTGCCATAATACAAAACGAAACAATTGTGCCCTCTATGGTGGTATTGTTAAATGAAATCAGCACATAGCCTTTTTCATCTAACACAAAGGGGGTAATCGCTAGCACCAACACAATAGCGACAATAAAAATAATCAGCCCTATCATTGTGCCCACTCCTTCACTTGTTGAGTGCTTTGCAGTGTCACTTCAGGGTTAAAGTTAAGCGATTCTTTTTCAAGATTGGCCAATGTCTGTATTACCACTTTTGTTGCATCGTCATCTTGTTTAAAGTATTCATTAACCAAACGTTTTGTATCATTCAAAGCGTTAAAATAAATACTAGCTTGTTTAGCCATTAATGCGTCTTGCGCCTGAGTAATATTAAGCTTGATGCGCTGGGTAATTAAATGACGCTCTCGGTCAGTTAATAGTGGCTCAATTAATACGCCTTCATGATGGCGAATAGTAATAAAGCTATCGACTATTTTATTCCAACTATTAAGAATGTTTTGTTGCCAATCACTAACATCTTCAGAGAGTGCATTCTCATCACTTATACTCGCCTCTTCAGGCAAATTAACCGCATTAAATACCAAGTCATCAATACGCTTTATTACGCTGTTTAATTGTAAATAAATCGCTTCTGTCGCAACGGGTTTAATATTGTCGAGTGTTTGTATGTCTTGTGTAATTGCTTGACGCAACTCAAGCGTACCAGAATGATCACTTAACAATGAATCTAAACGTTTAAGCACGGCACTGGTGCCTGAGTAATCTTGTTCTGCCCACAGTTTAAATTCAGCCATGCGTTGCAAGCTGGTGACCTCTTGTGGATTTAATGTATTACCACTTTGTTGCACCTTTTGCAGCGCGGCTTTTAATGCTTGTTGATTTTTTACAGAGTTTTCATTGAGTGCCATAGCGATTTGTTCTTCGCTATTAAGCAACGCTTGCTGCAAACTAAGCTGCTCAGATTTAAGCGCTTGCAGCTCTTGTTGTAGCATTTTATTTTGTTCTGTCAGCGTATTAACTGCTAAATTTTGCACTTTACTGGCATTAAGCTTTTGATAAAACTCATAACCCACACCGCTGGCAACAAGCAAGGAAATCACTAACGCAACGCTACCTACTTTACTTACTTTTTGAGGAGTGCTCTGCGTTTGGTTATTCGCTTTTACAGAGTCACTTTTAGTCGTATTAGAGGTGTTTTTTGCTGTTGGCTGCGCTGCTTTTTCTACTTTTGACGTCGCTGACTGTTCACTCATTTTGCTACCTTGCTGATTAATGCAGGTAAACATAGCGTGGTCGCTAGCTCCTGCCGCAGTATGTATATGGGTCGAATTTATTTTTTGTTGCTGTAAATAAGTACCTATGCGCTCACTGGCAACGTAAAATTCGCACTGTTGTAACCATGTTAGTTGCGCCGCCGAGATAGTATTAAATATGGCGTCAACTGCAGCATTACTTGTAATGACTATACCGTTTACATTATGGCTTTGCCAGTGGTCTATCCAGTTAGCTGAGCTAGGCTCTACTGGCTCACGTTGATACACCACGCAATTATTTAAATAAGCACCACGTTGCTTCAAGGTTTTTGCTATTTCAGGTCGCCCGCCAATACCTTTGACCAACACAATATTACTGCCATCAACATCAGCCAAAGACTTAAGCGCGAGTAACCCCTCAGAGTCATGTTGTTTTGGTAGTGCGGCACGCACACCAAATACTTCATAAATAGTATCAGCTGTTTGTTGCCCAACCCCATAAAACTGTGCTTTGGTATTAATAGCAGGCTTAAGTGCATTTAATGCATGCACCGCATCCTGTGAAACAAAAATAATTTTGTCAGCGTTCACCAGCGGGCTTAATTCAACGTTTGTTGGCGTTAAGTAGGTTATTTTTAAAACTGGATATAAAGACGCTTGATAACCCGCTTGCTCAAGTTGCTCTGCAAGGGCTGCGCCTTTTCCTTCGGGCCGAGTTATCAAGATATGTTTCATTATGCGTCTCGATATACGTCAGCTAGAACTTTATCTGCGCCTTGTGCTAATAATTTTTTAGCCAGCTCTACACCTAACTTTTCAGCATCATCAACGTGACCGCTAATTTCATCGCGTAAAATTTCACTGCCATCAATCGCACCGACCAAACCACGTAAGTGTACTTGGTCACCCTCAACCAATGCATAAGCACCAATTGGCACTTGGCAGCCCCCTTCTAAATGGCGGTTCATTGCACGCTCAGCGTTAACACGAATACGTGTTTCGTTATGCTCAAGCGGCGCTAACAATGCTTTCGTCACGGTATCGTCTATACGACACTCAATGCCTACAGCGCCTTGGCCATTAGCAGGTAAAGAGACTTCTGGTTCAATAAAATCACGAATACGCTCGCCCATTTCTAAACGAATTAGGCCTGCTGCTGCGAGTATAATGGCATCATATTGGCCGCTATCAAGCTTAGCTAAACGTGTATTAACATTGCCGCGTAAATCTCGAATTTCTAAATCCGGACGCATCGCTCTAATTTGACATTGACGACGTAAACTTGAAGTCCCCACAATAGCACCTTGTGGTAGCGTATCAATATTGACAAAGTTATTTGATACAAACGCATCACGCGGGTCTTCACGCTCACAAATGGTGTGTAACTCTAAATCATCCGGAAACTCTACCGGCACATCTTTCATTGAATGCACTGCAATATCTGCACGGCCATCTAGCATGGCTTGCTCTAACTCTTTTACAAATAAACCTTTGCCGCCAATTTTAGCTAGCGGTGTATCTAAAATAATGTCACCTTGAGTCGACATTGGCACGAGCTCTACACGCACGTCATCATGAAAATGCTCTAGCTGCGCTTTTACAAATTCAGCCTGCCAGAGTGCCAATGCACTTTTACGAGTGGCAATGCGAACTAACTTTGTTTTTTCAGTCATAAAATATCCATTAATAATTACTAGCTTTTAGAATTAAAACTTATTCAATCTAAGGCTATTTAATTTGCTAAAACTCTAAATTCTTTTTGAGCGATGAGCAGCCCGTTTTCATCAACTACATCAACGCGCCAATGCCCTAATTGAGTATCCATAATATTTTTAGTTGAGTACGTTCTGTAACGCGGAGAAGTGACCTTAAGTGCCACTTCAGCCATTACTTCACCTTCAAATAGCCACACATGTTTTACCTGCTGGCCCTGTAAGTTTTTAAGCTCACTAAAAAATGACAGCGACTCTTCAAATTGATTTAAACGCACATCGGCGGCAAATACATTGGTTGGCTCACGGTTACTGACACTGCGAGTCAGAACTGCACGGCTAATTGTGGCTGTATCTATTTTGGCTCCCACAGCTACACTAGCAATGTGTGCGGATGCAGCAAATTTCTTTTGCTCAACTGGCTTTGCACTAACAGTCTCAACTTCAGGGGCTTGAGTGTCTATTGCTGCAATGGTTGCTTCTTCAGGCTCAGCAGTGATCGTTGGCTCTACTTCTTGCTTAATAATACTTTGTTGAACTTCAGGCTCCGATGGTACCGGTTCAGTAATAGAAGCTGATTTTTGCTCAACTGAGGAAAAGGTTTTAGGGTCTGCAATCGCAACACTGCTTACCTGCTCCTCATCTGCATCTATGGCTTTTTCACTCTCTACTGGTGCTGCATTATCATCGCTTAGCGACACAATTGCTGTTTGTTGCTCAGTAAAATCAAGCTGCTCATTAGGATGCGGCGTCCCTTGATCAGCATTCACGGCGCTAGACAGGCCGTAAATAACCGCTGCAGAGATCATAATCACCAACATAGAAATACTCACAATCCGACGCCAATGCCACTCATAGCTCACGTTGGGTTCGCTTACCTGTGGTTCACGTTTTACATTTGCTGTTATTACTATTTTTTGACTCATTTTGACCCTCAGCGGCTCCTAAACTAACTTAAGCGAGAAATTAACCATTGGCGCACAGCTTGTAACTCTTGTGTACAAACCTGATGCCCCATTGGGTATTCTTGCCAACTTACATCCATGTTATGCGTTGATAATACTTCGAACGCACTTCTACTCGCGCTATGCGGTACAACGTCATCTTGGCTACCATGAGCCATAAATATATTTAACTGTGTTTGTTTTGCTTCATCTGCCAATTTATGTGGCACACACATGTAGGTTGACAGCGCCATTACACCAGCCAGCTTTTGTTCTAAACGCGGTGCTAAATGAAGCGATACAACGCCACCTTGCGAAAAGCCCGCTAAAATAATTTTACTGGCAGGTATGCCGTTAGCAATTTCTTGTGTAATGAGTTGCTCAACTTTTGCAGCTGATTCTCTAACCCCTTGCTCATCGGCACGTTTATCTAAATCCATAGATTTAATGTCGTACCATGAGCGCATTTGCATACCGCCATTAACTGTAACAGCCTGCATAGGCGCGTGCGGAAAAATAAAACGCACTCCTAACTCAGTAGGTAAGTCGAGCTGCGGGGCAACAGGTGCAAAACCATCACCTGAATCACCTAAGCCATGCAGCCAAATCACCGTGGCTTTATGGGCGCTTTGCGCTGGGTATTCTACAAACCCTAAACTCATAGTGTTGATTGCCATTTAATTTCTTGACCCGCTTGGCGTGTAGACGCTTCGTTAATGAAGCTCCAAAACTCTGCACCCGAGCGGTTATCAATCCATTGCCCATCACGCATTTCAAAATGGTGACCATTAAATTTTGTTGCTACCCATACTTGGTGCAAAGGTGCTTGCTTATTAATCACAATCTTACTGCGATCTGGAAAAATAATTTCTAAAATACCTTGAGCCGATTCATAATCTAAATCTGCTTCACAATCATCAACTTGTTCTTCAATAGTGAACATAAGAGCTTCTGCTAACTGGTGATATTCGTGATCAGTCATCGTTAATTTCCTTTGCAGGCGAGGCGCCTAAATAATGGGTGCATGTTTATAGAGCTAGTGTAACAGGAATAAAATCATCCGCGAATAGCTGCATTTTTTAGATATTCTGTTACTCTGCGATTATAAAGCCAGCAACCGTATTAATCTAATGAAAGCGACATATACCTTACAATTAAAACAACTATTAATCAGCACCGTATTGTTGTGTGCATTAGCTGGCTGTGGCCAAAGCGGCCCGCTGTACTTACCCGAGCAGCCTGCTGAACAAAACCAGCCAACTGACATTCCTAACAAACAAACACCCGCCGAACAACAACAGGAGCAGTAAATGGATTTTTTTAATTATAAAAACAACCAACTATTTGCTGAAGATGTCAGCGTAGCAACCATTGCACAGCACTATGGTACGCCGTGTTATGTGTATTCCAGAGCCACGTTTGAACGCCATTATTTAGCGTTTGCTAATGCGACTCAAGATCACAAAAGCCTAGTGTGTTATGCCGTTAAAGCAAATTCAAATATTGCGGTGTTAAACATATTGGCACGACTTGGAGCGGGTTTTGATATTGTCTCAAAAGGCGAATTAGCACGGGTGATAAAAGCCGGAGGCGCTGCTAACAAAGTGGTATTTTCTGGGGTTGCTAAAACGGCTGACGAAATTGCTTATGCGTTAGAATTAGGTATTAAATGCTTTAACGTTGAGTCAATTTCAGAGCTTGAGCGCATTTCAGAAGTGGCCTGCGAGCTTAATTTAGACGCGCCAATTTCTATTCGTGTTAATCCCGATATTGATGCCAAAACACATCCGTATATTTCTACTGGACTTAAAGAAAATAAGTTTGGTATTGGAATCGAGTCTGCATTAAGTGTGTATCAACATGCGGTATCATTACCTGGCTTAACGATTGTTGGCGTAGATTGCCACATTGGCTCACAGCTTACACAAACCAAACCGTTTTTAGAGGCGCTTGATAAACTACTGGCATTAATTGATGAATTAAAAAATGCAGGTATTGAGCTAAGCCATTTAGATATAGGTGGAGGCCTTGGAGTAACCTACGACGACGAACAACCTCCACACCCAAGTGAATATGCAGCACAAGTAACGCAGCGCCTTGCAAATTACCGTCACCTAGAACTGATTTTTGAGCCTGGGCGAGCCATTGCCGCAAACGCGGGGATTTTAGTTACACAAGTTGAGTTTATTAAGCAAAATCAAGACAAGTATTTTGCAATTGTAGATGCGGGTATGAACGACATGTTACGCCCATCACTGTATCAAGCATGGCAAAAAATTATTCCTGTATCAGTGCGTGATGACGAAACACCTACCCACAACTATGACGTGGTTGGCCCGGTGTGTGAAACCGGTGACTTTTTAGGTAAAGACCGACCACTGGCACTCAAACAAGGTGATTTGTTAGTACAGCGAAGCGCTGGAGCCTATGGTTTTACCATGAGCTCAAATTATAACTCACGTCCACGAGTTGCCGAAGTAATGGTCGATGGTGAGCAACATCACCTTATTCGCGAACGCGAAACTATCGAAAGCTTATACCAAGGTGAGAAAGTTTTACCATAAACGTTTTTGCCAACTAGCTGCTCTGTGGCATGATTAGCACAGAGCAAAACCGAATTAGAGCGCTATGTTAGTTAATTTTTCCAAAATGCACGGCTTAGGTAACGACTTTGTTGTGATTGATAACATTACACAAAACGTTTTTTTATCCCGTGATCAAATCAAAAAGCTGGCCGATCGCCATTTCGGCATTGGGTTTGATCAACTACTGATGGTTGAAGCCCCTTACTCACCCGATCTCGATTTTCACTATCGTATTTTTAACGCTGACGGCCACGAAGTAGAACAATGTGGTAACGGTGCGCGCTGCTTTGCCCGCTTTGTACGCATGAAAGGCTTAACCAATAAACATAAAATCAGCGTGTCGACTAAGTCTGGTAATCTCACCCTGTATATTGAAAAAGACGGTCAAGTAACCGTTAATATGGGTCACCCTAATTTTGAGCCAAATAAAATTCCACTCAAAGCAACCAAACGTGAGCTGACTTATATTATTCGCGCAGAAGAGCATACCGTTTTTAGTGGTGCCGTATCTATGGGTAACCCTCATTGCGTAATGGAAGTAGACGATATAGAAACAGCCCAAGTGGATACCCTAGGCCCGTTGCTTGAAAACCATGAGCGTTTTCCACAACGCGCGAACATTGGCTTTATGCAGGTTATCTCTCAAGAGCACATTAAACTCAGAGTATGGGAGCGTGGTGTAAGCGAAACACTTGCTTGCGGTACCGGCGCGTGTGCTGCCATGGTGATTGGTTTTATCCAAAATAAGCTCACCAGTACAGTACAAGTTGATTTACCCGGCGGTAGCTTACAAGTGCGCTGGAGTGGCGAGGGCCATCCAGTGCGTATGACAGGTCCCGCTGAACATGTATTTGATGGGCAAGTTGCACTATGAGTGAATTAACTAAACAGCAAGTAATAGATTACTTACAACAGCATCCTGATTTTTTAATTGAGCAACCTAAGCTGTTAGCGCAACTTGAGTTACAACAGCAAGTACAGGGTGCTACTTCATTAGTGCATATTCAGCAGCGCCAATTACGCGAGCACAATACACAGCTAAAAAATCAAATAGACAGCATGAGCAAAAATGCGACCCAGAATGAACTGGTTTATCGTTTATTTAGCCAATGTCACCGACAGCTGTGGAGTAATTACGACTTTAATACACTGGCCAGTAACTTACGCAATATTATTTGTATGAGCCCGACTATTAATGAATGCAAACTCGTTAGATACGATAATGCCTTTGAAGAGTTAGTAAAGCATAGACTGTCAGATAGTAATCATTATTTAGGCCGTGTAAATCAGCAAGAACGCGACTTACTCTTCAACAATGATACCCAATCGACCGCACTTTATTTAATTGGTGAGCCGAGTAACCCCTACGCAATTTTGGCTTTTGGCAGCCACGATGAAAACCACTTTGAGCCCTCACAAGATAACTTATTTGTATTAGATTTTGTGCGCTCATTGCAAATACGGTTACTGGAACTGGCATGAGCGATAACGCGCCAAATATAAGCGACTTAAGCGATAACTGGCGTACACCCATTACATTATTTAGTGATTACTTAAAATTTGAACGTCAATATTCAGCGCACACTGTTAATCAGTATGTCAGCCAATTAGGTTTTGCCGCCTTGTATTTTAATAAACTGTGCGACAATTGGTTTGCGGTACAAAGTGAGCATATTCGTCGTTACAGTATGGCACTGCGGGCAAAACAATTAAGTGGCAGAACAATCAGCTTAAAATTAAGCTGCATACGTAGTTTGTATAAATTTTTAAAAGCAAAAAATATTACTGAGCAAGTGCATTACCATAATCCGGCACAGGGCATAAAAGGCCCTAAATTTGCGCGGCCTTTACCTAAAAACCTTGATGTTGACCAAATGGCTCGTTTACTCGAAATACCCGATGATGATCCACTTGCCATTCGTGATAAAGCGATGATGGAACTAATGTATTCATCAGGCTTACGCATTAGTGAGTTAGTTGGCGCTAACATGCAAGATATAAACACTCGTAGCGGTGAAATATTAGTGCGAGGCAAAGGCGCCAAAGAACGCCTAATACCGGTTGGCTCTAAAGCACTTGAGGCGTTAAACAATTGGCTAGCAGTTCGCCCACTATTTATGGGCTCAGATGAACATGCAATATTTTTGAGTAGCAAAAAAAGCCGTATTTCTGTACGCCAAGTTCGTTTGCGTATGCAAGAGTGGGGGATAAAGCAAGGTATTAGCTCGCAAGTTCATCCGCATAAATTACGCCACTCATTTGCGTCGCATATTTTAGAGTCGTCTGGGGATTTACGAGCAGTGCAAGAATTATTAGGCCACAGTAGTTTATCTGCAACCCAAGTTTATACTCATTTAGATTTTCAGCACTTAGCCAAGGTGTACGATAACACCCACCCACGTGCTAAAAAAAGAACCGATTAGAGCAGCAACTATGATCCGATTTAATCGCGCAATTTCTCCTTTTTCTGTGCTAAGTTTTGACTTAGACGATACCTTGTACGATAACCGCCCTATCATAACCGCAGCCGTTCAGGCGCAAATTGATTATTTAAATGCGCTACCAGGCTACAAAAAACAAGGACCACAGTTTTGGCAGCAATGCCGTGAACTCGCAGCACTACAGCAGCCAGAGCTGATTGATGACGTCACACAATGGCGTAAGCATACCTTGCGCTTAGTATTGTCTGAATTGGGTTTTAAAGGTGATGAAATAGAGCATCATGCAAATAAGGCGTATCAAGCATTTGCTGATGAGCGAAGCAATATTACTGTGAGCACAGACGTACTGAAGTTGCTTGATAAACTAGGTCAGCACTACAGATTAATCGCCATTACCAATGGCAATGTTGAGGTTGAACGCTTTAATTTAAAAGACAAGTTTGAACTAGTCCTACAGGCAGGATTGCACGGTAAAGCAAAACCGCACACAACATTATTTGATCAGGCTGCAACGCATTTAAATATTAAAAACAGCGAACTGTTACACATTGGCGATAGCCTTGATAGCGATGTGCAAGGTGCTAACAACGCTGGCTGTCAGTCTGTATGGCTGAATAATCAAGCACAAACTTATGCCTACAAAGGGTTGGCTGATATTGAAATAACCAACATTCATGCGTTAACCCATTTAATATAACCTATGCTTGTTTTACTAATAATATAAGTTAGAGTTAGTTAATTAACGACATATTATAATAACAAGGACAGCGTATGACGCTCACAGATTATTTAACAACGCTCGCAGATGAGCCAAAAAGTATTAGCTTTGCTGATACTATGGCCGTTATTGATGAGCACTATACTTTTACAGCATGCAGCTTCAGTAACCATGGGTTATTAAGCTCTGCGAGTGAAAATAACGGTTCGTGCAAAATTTTTGCATTTGCTAAGCTCAACGGTCTTAGTAAACAAAATACCTTAGATTGTTTTGGTAAATTTTACCGCGAAGATGTACTAGACAACCCAAGTGCCGATGATCACATGAATATTCGTACGTTTATGTTAGCGCCCGAGGCAACACCGTTTTTAGGCATTAGCTTTGATGGCACGCCTTTAACCACAAAAGAGTAATATTCAAATCAGCATTATTTAGCCGCTACCAGCGGCTTTTCCATAAAGTAGCGCGTACCGCTGAGCGGATAATTATTTAATTGATATTTAACCTGATAACCACGCTTTTCATAGAAAGGCTTGGCTTGAAAGTCTAAGGTGTCAAGCTGAGCCTTAACGGCACCCATTTCAATTGCTGCATTTTCAAGTGATGTTAATAACGAATCAGCCAAGCCATTGCCTCGTGCCGATTCAGCACACCACAACCAACTTATTAGCAGCCAATTGCCAAATACATGACCACTTATACCGGCAACTAATTCATGCTGTTTATCGAGATATTTAAAGCCAATAGCTTGGCGCTCTGCGTCGAAGTGTTGAGTATTAAACTCAAGCATATTAACACGCAGTGCTTGGTTTAATTGCTCAGTATTTTCTGCCTGCAATAGGTACATTGGCTATTCCAAATAGACCTATTTTAGCAAATACCTGATGTTAAAACAGGTTATTTTGTCCAAAGGGAACTTCAAGCATATTGCTAGAAATTTTTTCCGGTTGACCACACATTTCATCATAAGCGCTGGTATGCCTGAGCATCATTTGCGCGTAGGCAATGTCTTCAAAGCGTTTTTGAATATGTAATGGGCTGACTGCCTTTACAAATTCACCATCGCTTTCTTGTACATAGTATTCAACATTATTAATGACAACAGACACTTGATACAAGGCCATTTCCAGTGAATGAACCACCACTTTTTGTAATGGCTGATGCTTTTTTAGTTCTGAAAATTGAATACCCATATTAACCTACCTACTGTTAAATTAACTGTCCAAGTAATCAATACGCAGCTTTGCTATAATCGCGATCAGATTTTTTTAATTACGCGCTATCATGGATACAAAAATTCGACTCGCAAAGTACATAGCGCATGCCGGTGTTTGCTCACGCAAGCAGGCCTCGCGTTTGATTGACGAAGGTGTGGTCATGGTTAATAATCGCCCCGCAAATCATATTGATCATGTGGACGAAAACGACAGTGTCATTGTTAATGGCCAAGCCATTAAAGGCCCTGCCGATTTAGTCTACTTTGCTTATCACAAACCAGTAGGAATTGATTGTAAACTCAATCAGCACGACCCAAGCAGCCTTATTCATCACTTGCCACAACTAACACGGGTATACCCTATTGGTCGCCTTGATAAAGACTCACGCGGATTGCTTATTTTAACCAATGATGGGGATTTTTGTAACCAGCTGATCCACCCTGACTTTCATCAGCCTAAACGCTATTTAGTAACCGTCAATAAACCTTTAGATGCGGATTTTTGCGAAGAAATGGCTGCAGGCGTCCCTGTCGACAAGCAAATGACTTTGCCGTGTGAGGTGACTAAAATCACTGACAATCAGTTTAGTATTATTTTAAAACAAGGACTAAATCGACAAATTCGTAAAATGGCGCATTACTGTGGTTACAAAGTGATTGATTTATACCGCGTACAAATAAGTGAATTACTGTTAGACCATTTAAATTTACCTGAAAACCAGTTTATAAAAATTAATAAAAGCGACATTTTAGGCTAACAAGCTCACGCTACCCCCTCACTTTAATGCGATTAAAAAATATAAATTAAACTTGCAAAAATAGATTACAAGTGTAGTCTTAAATTAAAGATTACACTTGTAGGCAATAAAATGATCGAATTATCAAAAGCAGAATTTGAAGTACTCGATGCGCTATGGATTAGCTACCCCGCTAATGCCAGCCAAATTATTGAGCGCTTGAGTGATGATAAACAATGGCACGAAAAAACCATTAAAACCTTACTAGGTCGATTAGTTAAAAAAGGAGCGCTTAGCTTCGAAAAAGAAGGCCGCCAATATATTTACACCCCCTGTATAAATCGTGCTGATTACACCCAAAAAGAAAGCCAGAACTTTATTGAGCGTTTTTTAGTGGCCGTATAGCTCCGTTGGTAAGTGGTTTTGCAAAATCAGAAAAACTCTCTCAACAAGATATAAACGAGCTTAAAAAAGTCATAGATGACTGGGAAAAAAACCAAAAGTAAGGGATTCTCATGGTTATTCAAACAAGCTTTAATTGGCTAATAGAGCAACAGCTATTATTGAGTCTGTTGTTTGCAGGATTTGTTTTACTTGAGCGCTTTGGCTTAAAAGCAATTGGTTCGCAGCTTATTTATAAATTAGTGTGGTTAATACCAGCCTCGCTGCTTATCGCTAATTTACCCAATGCAATTAGGCCATTACAAAACAGTCCAATTAGTCATTATATCATTACTCCTAATCAACCATTAATAAGCACTATTAGTATTAACTGGGCGCTATTTTATGTAGTTATTACGGCACTGCTTTTATTCGCCACTTGGATTATTCATCGCCGATTTGTAAGCAACCTACAGCTTTGTGAAGTAACAAATTTACAAGCAGAAATAAGCTCAGGGGTAAAAACCTTTACTAGCCATCAAGTTGCAACACCTATGGTAATTGGGGTACTAAATAGCAAGCTAGTTTTACCACACAACTACAATACTCTGTTTGATAAAGCTACATTGGCGCTTATTTTAGAGCACGAAAATGTGCATATAAAACGCAAAGATAACCTAACAAATGCGCTGCTATTACTGGCTACAATTTTAATGTGGTTTAACCCTTTAGTTTGGATGGCATACGCAAGCTGTAGACGCTTACAAGAGCTGACTTGTGATGAACAGGTACTAAGTAATAAAACCACAAAGCAACAGATTTTATACAGCAAAGCCTTAGTAAACTGCGCTGCAAATGCACCAGCGGGTCTGATGGCTTATTCACACTACGGAGATAAAAAAACCATGTTACAACGACTTACTAATATCAAACATAATGGCGCACATTCACGCCTAGCAAAAGGGAGCTTGTTACTTATAGCAGCAAGCTTGCTCAGTGGCTTAGCTGTAGCAAAGCAACCTGAAGCATCAGCTAAAAAAGAAACATCTATCGCTCCCGTAATGCGAATCGAACCGCTTTACCCAAAACAAGCGGCGGAACAAGGCATTAGCGGTTCAGTGGTATTAAAATACGACATAACCCCAGCAGGCAAAACAGCTAACATTACTGTTGTAAAAGCTGAACCAGAAGCAGTCTTTAACAAAGAAGCAAAAAGAGCACTGATGCAATGGCAATATACGCCTTCATCAATGGGACAACAAAACGTACTAATACAACTTGATTTTGCACTCAACAGTACAGTTACAAAAAGTGATTTAATAGAGCGAGTTAACATATCGCATTAATGGGAATAAGTGTTTAAGACTATAAAGCAAGCACCCTTTTAGGCTGCTTGCTTTGTGGTTTTTGCTTATTCTCGTTATAAACTGACGGCGATCATGCCAATAGCGGTGCCTATTCCCACCAGCCAAGTGATCGAGCGAATAATATCGAGGTTTAAGTAATAAAAAACACAAAATAAAATACGCGCCACAATATGCGTCATCGCTAAAGTTTCGGTTACGGCATTAACATTATTGGTGCCTAACACCACAGCCAAAGCAACGGCAAATACCGCTAGCGACTCAAAACAATTTTGATGTGCGGCCAACGCCCTTGCTCCGAGCCCTGTAAGTTGCGTTTGTTGCTGGCGCGGATGTTTATTATCGTAACCACCGAGCTTATTCATTTCTATAATAGCTGGGATCCTTGCAACATAAGGCATGATCACTGCAATTAAGGCGCAAACCAATAAAGTCGTCATTATCATTCTCAAGTTATTATTTATAACTCAAAATAACACAGCAAATAGAAAAAAGCCGCCAAATATAAATAACCTGAGTTCTGGCGGCTAGCAGTAACATCCCAGACACTATAGCCGATTTAAGCAATGCGTCACTGTGGCAAATTGTCGCAGGTGATGAATATTCATTATGCCTTTTTGATGGTCGCTTTCATGTCACAGTACTGCTAAATTACTCCTCCGCTTATTGTATGTTGTTTAAGATGATTTGGATTTTACTGACTATTTTTGCTGCATTTATGCAGTCATGGCGTAACGCTCTGCAAAGCAAATTAAGCGCTCATGTGAGCATTGCTGGCGTCACATTAGCCCGCTTTATTGTGGCAAGCCCTATTGCTGGGCTGTATTTATATGCGCTTTATTATTACCAAGATGCTCCCTTTCCTTCATTCAACCCTTTATTTATTAGCTACATTATTGGTGCCAGCATAGTGCAAATTATTGCCACGGGACTCATGGTTAAATTATTTAAAATGAATAATTTTGCTGTAGGCGCTGGGCTAGCTAAAAGTGAAGCGCTTATGGCGGCCATACTCGGGTTGCTGTTTTTTGGCTCAACGCTTTCATTACTTGGTTGGTTTGGCGTGTTTATTGGTGCAATTGCGGTATTGCTATTAAGTGGTATCGCCAATGTGAAACACTTTAGCTTAAAAACAGCATTAACAGGACTTGCCTGCGGTACCGCCTTTGCGTTGTCATCGTCATGGATCAGAGAAGCCAGTTTAAGCTCAGGTATAGCTTTTCCATATGCGCCTGCATGGGTTTTATTGCTTGTTATTAGTTTACAAACACTAATGCTGTGTATTTATATTGCCTTAAAGGAACGCGATACATTTAAAACTATGTTTCAGCATAAGGGCATGACTTGTACGGTGAGTATATTTAGTTGCTTGGGATCAATAGGTTGGTTTAGCGCAATGAGCTTGCAACATGTTGCCTATGTAAAAACGCTCGGCCAGATAGAAGTATTTTTTACGATGTTAATTGCTGTTTTATGGTTAAAACAACCGCTAAAACGCCAAGATAGCGCTGGGCTATTATTGATTGCAGTGGCTGCGATATTGGTAATGCTGCCGAGCAGCTAAAAAAGCGCAGGTATCAACCTGCGCTCGTTTTTAATGACTAATTTTTAGGGTGATCACACCGCAAATAATCATTAACACACCAGCAATACGACCAAACGTGGCGGCATCACCGTAAAATAATATACCCACTAAAAACGTACCAGCAGCACCAATACCCGTCCATACTGCGTACGACGTGCCCATAGATATTTGCTTTTGCGCTAACCACAACATAAAGCCGCTCGCGACCATAAACGCAATGGCAATCGCGATGCCCTGCCAACGAGTTTCAGGGGTTTGAGAAATTTTTAACCCTATAGGCCAGCCAATCTCAAGTAACCCAGCAATAATTAAATACATCCACGCCATTAAATATCTCTCTTTTTCAATATCACTTCATACAAATCGTGACGGCGGTCTTTTAAGTTACGCACTGTCCCTTCACTGTGAAGAATTTTTAACTTATCCATATCTAAGTCGCTAAATAATAACATTTCTGTATTGGTGGTGGCTTCATTTAGTGTGGCATCGTGCGGAAATGAAAAGTCCGATGGGGTTAGTACCGCCGACTGCGAAAACTGCACATCTAAGCTTTCTACTTCAGGTAAGTTACCCACAGAGCCTGCAATAACCACATAACATTCGTTTTCAATGGCACGTGCTTGGGCACAATGGCGTACACGCAAGTAACTGTTTTTAGTGTCAGTCCAAAATGGCACAAATAAAATATCCAAACCTTGGGTGGCCAAAATACGTGACAACTCAGGAAATTCGACATCGTAACAAATTTGAATACCTACACGGCCTGCATCTGTATCGAATACAGCAATTTTATCACCGCCTTGGATCACCCAATCATTTTGTTCATGCGGGGTAATATGAATTTTACGTTGCTCGTCTATTTTACCGCTGCGATGGCATAAATAACTAACGTTATATATTTTATCGTCTTCGGCAAGCGGCATTGAGCCGGTAATAATGTTGGCGTTGTATTCTATCGCCATACGCGACATGGCGTTTTTAAAGGTCTCTGTGTATTCGGCTAAATACCGAATTGCCTCGGTTTGGTTACTTTGTTCAGTTAATCCCATCAGTGGCGCATTAAAAAACTCAGGGAATAAAATAAAATCGCTTTTGTAATCAGATACCGTATCAACAAAGTATTCAACTTGCTTAAGCATTTCTTCAACCGATTCAACACAGCGCATTTGCCATTGCACAGCTCCTACGCGCACGATTGATTTAGTTGACTCAATAACGGTGTCGGTTGGCTCATACATAATGTTATTCCACTCAAGTAATGTGGCATAACCGACCGACTCCTGATCTTCAGGTAAATATTTTTTCAATAATCGTTTAACCTGAAAGTCATTGGCTAATTGAAAACTGAGTATGGGGTCATACAGCTCTTTTTGATCGACCTTAGCAATGTATTCCATCGGGGTCATTTCACTGCTGTGATTGTAATAACGCGGAATACGGCCACCCGCTAAAATAGCGCGTAAATTATACTGACGGCACAATTCTTTTCGCGCATCATATAAACGGCGTCCTAAACGCATGCCACGGTATTGTTCACTAATAGCAACATCCAAACCGTATAAAGCATCCCCTGTGGTGTCGCTAAATACACGGTCGTGGCCATCGGCAATATCTTCATAGGTATGCGGGTTTGAAAAGCGCGCATAATCTACCTGTACACTCAGCGCTAAACCCACCAGCACGCCGTCATCCACAATACCGATTTGCCCTTCAGGGAACTGATCGATGAGTCTAAAAATAGTATGGCTTGGCCATGCTCCGCCTAGGTCGGGGTAAGCTTCGTCCATCAAGGTTTTAATTTGTGGGTATTGTTCTCGGGTTAAGTTACAAATTTCAAGATGGGTTTTTTCTGCCGACATACGCAACTCCTTGGGGCATGTAAGAATCAAAAAAAGCTGAACACATGCTCAGCTTTATTAGGTTTATGCGTTTTTATTCGCGCTTTGCGCTACTTTAAACTGCGATAAAAAAGTGTGGTTACCCGCTCTTTAGGTAACCAATTAGCATATTCAAGGCCAAGTTCTGACAATGGATCTGCTTTAAGTACCTGCTCTAAACTAGCGTCATTTTGCATTGCTTTTAGCATAACATCTTTCGCTTTTTGCACCAGCTTACGATACGTGATCAGTCCTGAACGGTCACTTAGCGGGCCATGACCAGGAATAACTTGGGTTTTATCATCAATCTGATTAATCACATCATCAACCGCCGCTAAAACACCATCAACGCTACCCCCACTGTCTACATCAACAAACGGTAGGCTGCCAAAGTTAAAGTAAATATCGCCCATGTGCACAATATTATCATTATTGAAAAAAATCACCGCATCGCCATCGGTATGGGCATGTTGATAATGCACAACATGCGCTTGCTCATTATTAAAGTGCAGTGTTAAATCATCACCAAAACTAATTCGTGGTAGGTAATCAGACCCTTCGCCATGTTTTTCTTTTAGGCGTTTATGTACATTATTGTGGGCAATAACATGGGCTCCGGCTTTAGCAAAGTTTTCGTTACCACCGGTGTGATCGCCATGATGATGAGTGTTAATTACAAACTCTGCGCTGCCTGGCTTTAAGTCGCTAATGGTTTTTTTAATATCGGCTGAGAGTTTGGCAAACTGATCATCAATGATATATATGCCATCATCCCCTACGCTGGCTGCAATGTTGCCACCTTGTCCGTATAGGACGTATACATGCCCGCTCAGTTGCTTAGCTGTAACTGGGTTGTCATCCGCCGCCGCGTAGTTGCTTAGTAGTAAAGTCGTTATTAATGCCGGTAGTAATTTTTTCATTGTTGTAACCCTATAATTAATAATCATGGTTATAAAACGTGATAGCAACTTATTTAGCTCACTCTGCATCCAAAGCTAGTCGTTGATAGGCACTATTTCAATTTGATGCATGAATGTTTGCGGTAACAATGGGGTGTGCTTTCCTTCTACATATTCATCAAAACCGGCTCGATAAAACTCAGAAAGCGGGTGCCCTGATTGCCCTCCAGGCACTGTTAAAATGGCACTTTCTAAATGTCCAGGTTGGGCAATAAATCGCTGCGATGCGCCAAAACTGGTTTTTTGTACGGCAGGCATATAACTATCACCAAACCCTGGAGCGGTAGGCATATTAAGTAGCTTACTCAATAGAGGTATTTGTTTAGCAAATGGGTGTTCAATCACTAATTCGTTTACTTTACCCCATTGCCAGTTTTGAATGTTATTACCAAACTTTGCTGTTAACTGCGCAAGAGTTTGCTCAAAAGCTGCCTGTAATTGCTGCTCCCAATTCGTAAATTGCGGGTTAATCCAACTTGCTGGCTGCGCTTTTATTAATTGCCAAACAGCGGGCTCTAAATCGCGCTTTACATAACTCAATGTACCATCCTGCTTATTGAGGCTGGCTTCAATACTACTAAATAAAATATTTATTAGTTCATCACGATACATCTTTACTAAGGTATAACCAACGGAGGTTGAGCAGGCGCATTGCTGCCAGTTATCCAGTGCATTGATATAATCTGCATTGTGTTCTGGCTGCTGTTTTAACTGCTCAAGTAATAAGCTATGCCAAGGAGTTAAAAAACGCGCTTGATTGTCTAACTGTAATTGGTAAAAGTCGCCTTCGTTAAACTGCTGTTTTTCAAACAACCGATCGCGTATTTGCGTCGCACGAGCACCTAGGGCATAGCCGCCATTACCAAAACGCGCATTATCCTCAGCAGAGACCACTCGCGAATTCCCTGTCCATAGGCGCCCACTCTCAGGGTTTTTAACAAACGGGCGAATAACTTCATTTTGCTGCCAAGTTGCTGAATATTCACTTTCATTAATGGCTAACTCACTGGGTACTGTTCGTGCAGGAATACCGCCCATGTGTTTCCAAGCTGCACTGCCTTGACTATCTACCACCATTAAGTTTTGTACCGGAATACCCACGTTACTTGCAATATTAAGGGCATCATCCACTGTTTCAGCCTGCTCAAGTTGTAACAATTGCATATCAACGGCATACGGCTGATGCGCAGCCCAACTTAAGGCATAAGGCTGATTGTTAATGTATTTAACAGGGCCATACTCACTTAGCGTTAAGGGATAGATTTCATCGTTGCCATTATCCAAGGTAATCACTTCATTTACTTGCCATGTTTTACTGCTATCCGTTAGTGCAACCCAGTCGGCTGTATCTATATAGCCATTAGTAAATCCCCATGCAATTTTATTATTACTGCCAACCACAATAGCTGGCGCCCCTGGTAACGAAACACCGGTTACCTGATAAGCTTGATTGTTATGAGTGTAATTAAGCTGCGCTCGATACCAAATAACCGGCACCGCCATTGATAAGTGCATATCATCTGAAAGCATCGCAGCTTGAGTATTAGTTAAATCTGCGGTCACTGCCCAGTTATTACTGCCTACTTCTAAATTAGCAGTAATGCTTTTAATCGCCGCTAATGGCTGCGTTGGTAACTGGGGTATAGTTTGGGTATAAGGTGCTAAAACACTGCCATCTAATGCTGCTTGGTATTGGCTTGGTTGGGTTAAAAATTCAACCATTTTTGCGCCATATTGCTGTTGTATTTGAATTAAAGCTTGGTCGCGCTCAAAGGTCGCAGTTTGTAAATCTAAATACATGCTAAAAATAACTAACAGACTATCTTCGCTTTGCCATGGTTGTTGCTCAGCCCCTGTAAGTAGGTATTCAAAACTTGGGTACCCTACTTGCGCAAGTCCTTCGTTTACACCTTGTGCATAGCTTTTTAGTAGTTGCTTATCGGCTTCAGGGAGAGTTTTTAAAATCGCTTGGCTGCGTTTGCGAAATTGATGAAAGCGCATTTTTTTATCAAGAGCGAGCGCGGCTTTACCAAATAGCTCACTGAGCTCACCTGCGGCATTACGTCTAAGTAAATCCATTTGAAAAAAGCGATCTTGCCCGTGAGCATAACCTAAGCCATAGGCAGCATCGTGGCGAGTAGCTGCAGTGATAACAGCTTGGCCAAGCGTATCTCGAGCAACTTTAACTGGCTGCGTTACCGCATCGCTTCGGCCTTTACCATCAAGGGTAGGTAAACTTAGAGTCAACACGCCGTATACAATGGCGGTCCCCCCAAGCGCTAAAACCACAAAAACCAATAGCAACCGCTTGATTACTTTAAACATAAATATACCCTTCAACTTTTTCAATAAACTATTATTAGCATATATTCATAATCGTTCTATTAAAAACGCTACGAAAAGCGGGTAAAGGGTGAAATAAACATCAAAATCCACGATAATACACAGTTCATGTATTGTGCAGACCTAGTTGAGATCAAAATGACTGAAAAAACATTTATTAAAGGTAAAGACCGCGATTTAGAATCGTCTATCTCTACCATGCAAAACAAGCTAAAAGCGCTAAATATTAATATCGAAGAAGCGCTATGGCTTAACCCTGTAGCAAACTGTTATTCAGTTCATATAAAAGATAGCGACTGTGGTGTGATGTTTACTAACGGTAAAGGTGCTACTGATAAAGCCTCTATCGCTTCTGCGCTAGGTGAATATTTTGAGCGTTTAAGCTGTAACTACTTTTTTGCTGATTTTTACTTAGGTGAAGAATTTGCCAATGGTGACTTTACTCATTACCCGAACGAAAAGTGGTTTAAAGTAGCAGAAGATGAAGTACCACAAGGGATTATGGATGAAAGCTTATGGGATTACTTCGATCCTGAGCGTGAATTAACTGCCTCACACCTTTATGATTTTAATTCTGGTAATTTTGAGCGTGGTATTTGTACTGTGCCTTATACCCGCCAGCGCGACGGCCAAGATATTTATATTCCGGTGAACGTGATTGGTAATATTTTTGTATCCAACGGTATGAGTGCTGGTAATACTAAATTTGAAGCCCGTGTACAGGGGTTATCTGAGGTATTTGAACGCGCCATTAAAAATCGCATTATTGCTGAAGGTATTAGCTTACCGCTCGTGCCTGAAGATGTGGTAAAACAATACCCTAAAATTCATGAAGCCTGTGAAGAATTGCGTAGCCATGGCTTCCATTTACGTATTGCAGATGCCTCACTTGGCGGTAAATACCCTGTAATGAGTGTTACGCTAATCAACCCAGTGGATGGCTCTGTGTTTGCCTCTTTTGGTGCTCATCCTTCATTTGAAGTGGCGCTAGAGCGAACCGTTACCGAATTACTGCAAGGTCGTCGTCTAGATCAACTAGACGTATTTCAACCTGCCACTTTTGACAACGACGAAGTAGCCACACCTGAAAACATTGAACTGCACTTTATTGATTCAAGCGGTTTAATTTCTCATGACTTTTTCCGTTCTGAAGCAGACTTTGAATTTGTACATTGGGACTTTAGTGGTTCAACTGAGCAAGAATATAACTTCTGTACTGATTTAATTCACAGCATGGGCCATGATATCTACATCATGGATTACACCCACTTAAATGTGTATGCATGTCGTATTTTAGTGCCTGGTATGTCTGATATTTATCCGGTAGATGAGCTTATTTGGCGTAATAACAACGAAGGGGCTAAATTCCGCGAAACTTTCTTATCACTTGATCAGTATGATACTGAGCAACTGATGGAAATTTACGATAACCTCGAAGAAGCTGGTCACAGCGATATTATTCGCGCTGCTGAATTCATTGGCTTAGCAACCGATGCCGATACGCCTTGGCATACTCTACGTATTGGTGAACTGAAAGCACACTTATGCTTAGCCGCAGGCAGCGAAGAAGCGATTGATTGGGTTGACTGGATTTTACATACCGGCCAAGTTAATGAAGACGCGATGCGTCATTTCCGTTGTTTAAAAGCTATTTTAGAAATTAAATACGATGACGAACGTGAATATGCAAGTTACCAAGACGCCTTAGGGCTTATGTTTGGCGCTAATAATGTCACCCTTGCAATTGAGATTGCAGAAGGTCGGACACGCTTTAACGGCTTAACTTTCCCAGGTTTATCGCTTGAAGGCTTTAAAAAGCACGCCGCATTACTGGATGGCTACCGCAAGTTACATGTTGCGAAACAGAAGCATTGGGCACGCGAAGTTAGTGACTCATAATATCTAAACGTGTATATAGTTAAAAAGAAAATGGCGCATATTTAACTGCGCCATTTTTGTTTCTAGTGTTAGTTAGCTATAGTTAAGCTTTCTATATTAACAATTTAATTACACCCTATGTGGCAACAACGCAAAAGTAAACGCACATCCATTTATAATTTTAAGCTTACCTTTTTATTTGCAATCAGTTTACTTGTAATAACTAGCTTAGTGCTTGAGCGGCTTAATTATAATCGGGCAAAAGATGCTTACCGTTTACAAGTCCTTTCTCAAGTCAGTGCCTACAGAGCCCAGCTTGAAGCTACTTTGGTATCAAATATTCAGTTAATACGTGGCTTGGCTGTAGCCGTTGCTGCTGAGCCAAATTTAAGCCAAACACGTTTTGGGCAAATTGCCGCCCCACTGTTTAACACCTCTAACGAACTACGCAATATTGGTGCTGCACCTAATATGGTCATCACAATGACCTACCCGCTTAAAGGGAATGAAAAAGCCATTGGACTCAATTTTTTAGAAAATAAAGCGCAACGCGATGATGCTATTAAAGCACGCGATACTAATACCATTGTAATGGCTGGACCGCTCACGTTAGTTCAAGGCAGTGAAGCTTTGATTGCACGAGTGCCGGTTTATTTACCTGAAGACCAATCTTTTTGGGGGCTGCTTTCTGTGGTGCTCGATCTAGAAAAAGTCTATAACAACGCAGGGATTTTCGAATTACAAAAAAAATACACCGTTGCCATTCAAGGACGTAACGGGTTAGGTAAGCAAGGTGAGTTTTTCTTTGGTGACCCAGAAATTACAAGCCAAAATCCGCTTGAGTTTAATCTAAATTTCCAAGGCGGTGCTTGGCAGCTCTATGTAGTGCCAAAAACAGGTTGGCAGCCAGCATCGTCGTCTGTCTGGCCATTACGTATTGTTATTAGTGTTATTTTAAGTTTGCTTATTTTTGCGTTTTTATTGTTTTTAAAAATGCTCAATAGAGAACACGAAAACGAAAAAATGCTCGAGGTAATGAGTAACCTAGCTCAAGTAGGTGCATGGTCATTTGATTTAGAAAAAAAACAGGTATTTTGGTCAGACATGACCAAAAAGATATTTGAATACCCTTTAGATGAGCAACCTAAATGGTCATCCGATTTATATTACTTTAAAGAGGGAAAAAGCAGAGATAAGGCGGCTGAACTGATCACTAAAGCGGTTAAATACGGTGAAAGTTACGAGGCTGAACTTGAAGTTATTAATGCCAAAGGCGAAGTAATTTGGGCACTCATACATGGTGAAGCAGAGCATAAAAATGGACGCTGCATCAGAATATTCGGCTCATTACAAAATATTGATGCCCGTAAAAAGGTAGCAATAGAAGATCAAAAAATAGCCCGCTTTAACGAAACTTTAGCGTCGCTAACAATTAGCGACCACATATTAAATGGTAAATTAAGCGAATCTAAAGAGCTAATTACTCGTGCGGTGTGTCGTGCACTTAAAGTGAATACAGTAAGCATCCGCTTGTTTGATAAGCATAAAACTCAACTGAGTCCTATTGCAAGTTATAGCCAAAATAACAGTGATAATAATACCCCTTGGCGCCAGCAAGACATTCCTGATTTTTTTACCACCCTAGAAAAGAAAGCCGTTTTTAGCGCCCAGAATGCTCAACAACAAGCTTGCCTCGCACCCTTAGCAAAAAGCTACCTAGAACCTTCATCTATAAAAGCAATGCTCTGTGTAATGATCCCCGCAGGCAGCGGATCAATTGGTGTTGTATGCGCAGAACAAGCAAGCGTTAGAGCATGGACGCAAAACGAAGAAGGTTTTTTAATTGCAATCGGCGCACTAATAGGAAGCCTTTACTCTAGTGAACAGCGCATAGAAACGGAAGCAGAACTAGTAATGGCAAAAGAAGCCGCTGAACAAGCGGTGATCGCTAAAAGTGAGTTTTTAGCCAGCATGAGTCATGAAATTCGCACCCCGATGAATGGGGTGTTAGGTATGCTTAATATCATTCAGGCGACCTCACTTGATCAGCAACAACGTCATCATATTAAACTTGCCCAGTCGTCAGCAGAATCTTTATTAGGGATTATTAATGATATTTTAGACTTTTCTAAAATAGAAGCTGGTAAGTTAGACATAGAAAGCATTCAATTTAATCTACCACAATTACTCGGCGAAATTGTGGAGTCGTTTGCGCTCAAGGCCGAAAGCAATAACACCCAATTGATTTTAGATACTACGCATGTAAGCACCAGTGAGATTGTGTGCGATCCAAATAGATTGCGACAAATTTTAAATAATTTGATTGCCAATGCCGTTAAATTTACTCAAAACGGACAAGTACTAGTAACCGCTACTATAGAAAAAACTCTCGACAATACGACTTTAGAATGTGCGATTATTGATACCGGCATTGGTATTAGTTTTGAGAAGCAAAAACAGTTATTTGATTCTTTTACTCAAGCTGATGCATCAACAACCCGCCAATATGGCGGCACCGGTTTAGGCTTGGCAATAGTTAAGCAGCTGTGCGAACTCATGGGAGGCGAAGTAAGTGTATATAGCCTACCTAATGAAGGCAGCACCTTTACTTTTTCAGTCAACATTACCTCAGTGATAGACCAAGCATTTGATTTAGATTGCCAACATATACAAGCAAAGCGAATACTCATTGTTGATAATAGCGAGATGAATGCCACCATCATCGAAAAGCAATTAACGCTATGGGGCGCAGATGTCAGTGCTGTGTGTGATTATAAAGAGGTTGAAACTTATATAACTAATAATCAACAAACACCGCCGGATGTGGCAATTATTGATACAAGCTTTTTGGAGCCTGTAGCACACCCCTTGGCTGAAAAGTTGAAACATTTTTTAGTGAACAGTCATATTCTGATTATGGCTCCAATGAGCTATTCAAAAAGCAATTTATTTTATGGAAACAATGAAGCAGCCTTAATTTTTAAACCACTCACCGCTATTGGTTTGTATGACACGCTGGTAAAAGTAACATTGGCAGCACAGCCCAAAGAGTTAGCGCTCCCTCCAGCGATTAATACACCTAAAAAAGCGAAAGGCCATGTGTTGTTAGTAGAGGATAACAAAGTAAATCAAGTAGTTGCCTGTGCATTATTAAAACAAGCCGAGCTCACTTTTGATATTGCAGAGGATGGCGAGGATGCACTAACGAAATTAAACCAAGCAAACGCAAACACTTATCAACTTATTCTAATGGATTGCCAAATGCCTATTATGGATGGATACCAAGCTACCATGGCTATTAGAGAGGGCCTCGCGGGTCTAGAGAATCAAACCATCCCCATTATTGCACTAACGGCTAATGCAATGCGCGGAGATAAAGACAAATGTTTAAATGCCGGTATGAACGACTATTTAAGTAAACCTCTCGATGGCCCTGCTATGCATGCTAAATTGCAACAATGGCTTAGCGCTAAATAACAGTGTAAGCTTAAAATAGAATCGATGAAGTAAGGGATATTATGCAGTTATCAGTTGAACAACAAAGAGTTATTGGCTGTTTATTGGAAAAGCAAACAACAACGCCTGAACATTACCCGCTATCATTAAATGCCTTAACGAATGCTTGTAATCAAAAATCAAATCGCGCTCCTTTGCTCGAATTAAGCCAACAGCAAGTTCAGGCTACCATTGCCGAATTAATCGACTTACGCTTGGTAACAGAAGATGAAGGTCTCAGTGGACGTGTATCTAAATACGACCATCGCTTTTGTAATACACAATTTAGCCACTTACAATTTAACGCACAACAACGCGCCATTATATGTTTATTATTATTGCGGGGAGCTCAAACACCCGGTGAATTAAAAACCCGTTGTGCTCGCTTAGCTGACTTTACCAATGTTGACGACGTTGAAATATCGCTTGAACAATTGATTGAAAATAGCCATGTTAAAAAGCTGCCCCGTGAGCCTGGTAAGCGTGATAGCCGTTATATCCACTTATTTACAGCACCTTCTGCAGAAAACGATGAGCCAATAGCAACACAGACCATTACTGACGAGTTAAAAAATCAAGAGCTCAATGATCTACTTGCTGAAATTAACGAACTAAAAGCTCAACTTAAACAAATAAAAGAGTATATAGGGCTTTAATTGTGTAATTTGAAATCACATAATAGCTATTCTTTTTTGAGCATTAAAACTTTTTAACTTTAAGGAGCGGGCCATGCGCGCAGAAATTATGGCTGAAATGAAAGTTCAGCCTAGTATTGATGTTAACGCTGAAATTAAACGCCGAGTAAATTTTATTAAAGCACGTTTAAAAGCCGCATACTCAACTTCACTGGTACTAGGTATTAGTGGCGGTGTAGACTCATCAACCTGTGGCCGATTATGCCAACTTGCTATTGATGAGCTTAATCAAGAACACCAAGATACACAGTATCAATTTATTGCTGTGCGCTTACCGTATGGAGTGCAAGCAGATGAAAGCGAAGCACAAATGGCGGTTGATTTTATTAAACCCAGCACCCGTATGACAGTCAATATTCAGCCTGCAACCGACGCACTGCACGAGCAAACGATGGCAACTTTAGCTGGCAATAATCAGCCATTGCCAACACAAGAAAAAATAGACTTTATTAAAGGCAATGTGAAAGCACGCCAACGCATGATTGCACAATATGAAATTGCTGGGTTTTGCCAAGGGCTCGTTGTAGGTACCGACCATAGCGCCGAAAACATTACTGGTTTTTATACTAAGTTTGGCGATGGCGCCTGCGATTTAGCACCTTTGTTTGGTCTATCTAAACGTCAGGTTAGAGCATTGGCAACAGCATTAGGTGCACCTGCTTTGTTAGTTGAAAAAGCACCTACTGCCGATTTAGAAAGTGATAGACCAGGTTTAACTGACGAGGAAGCACTAGGCTTAAGCTATGAAGAAATTGATGACTTTTTAGAAGGTAAACCAGTCTCTGAGCATGTGGAGCAAACACTGATTGCAATTTACCAACGCACGCAACATAAGCGCCAGCCTATTCCAACAATATACGATGCTTTTTAAATCAATATTATAAGTGTGATTTAACTGATCGAGCCGCTTATATTTTACGTAAAAATGGCGTGAAAATAAGTGGCTTAAATTTTAACGGTTAACCTTAACGCTTGCCAACAGAGAGTTTTATATTTTATGACCCCCCCTATTTTGATTACTGGCGCAGGACAACGTATTGGACTTGCGCTTGCACAGCATTTTATAGCCCAAGGGCAAGCGGTCATTATTACTTATCGTACCCGCCATAAAGCGGTAGATTTGCTAGAACAACAAGGGGCGATCTGTCTTTATGCTGACTTTAGTTCTGATGAGGGTATTAATACTTTTATTACATTACTTAAAGCACAGACTGACTCACTAAGCGCGATAATTCATAATGCATCAAGCTGGGACTGTGAAGCTAACAACCCTCAGTTTGAGCAGCTGTTTGACAATATGATGCGCATTCATGCAAAAACACCGTACTTGGTAAACTTACGCTGTGCAGATTTACTATTAAATTATCAGGCGTCTCATGCAAAGCCCGCTGACATTATTCATCTAACTGATTACGTAGTGGAAACTGGTAGCCCAAAGCACTTAGCCTATGCGGCCAGTAAAGCCGCCTTGGATAACTTAACCAAATCATTTAGTGCTAAATATGCACCGAATATTAAAGTGAATTCAGTCGCACCATCATTAATTATTTTTAATCAACATGATGATGAGCAGTATCGCGCTAAAACTTTAAAAAAATCATTAATGGGTATCGAACCTGGATGCCAAGAAATTATCAATAGTATCGACCTACTACTGAACAGCCATTACATCACAGGCCGTGCTTTACCTGTTGATGGTGGTCGCCATCTTAAGTAAGTCATCTAAATAAACGAGAAACTTATGCATAACGAATTAAAAGAAAGCTATCAAAAAATTATAACCGCAGTCGGTGAAGATGCAGAACGTGAAGGGTTGCTCGATACTCCAAAACGCGCTGCAAAAGCGATGGAGTACCTAACTCAAGGTTACCGCCAAACGCTTAACGAAATCACTAATAATGCAGTATTTACCTCAGATGCTGACGATATGGTATTAATACAAGACATAGAGCTTTACTCTATGTGTGAGCATCATTTATTACCATTTATTGGCCGCTGTCACATTGCTTATATTCCTGATGGCAAAGTATTAGGTTTGTCTAAGTTTGCACGTATTGTGGATATGTTCTCTCGCCGTTTTCAAATTCAAGAACAACTAACCCATCAAATTGCCAAAGCGGTTGAAGAAGTAACAGGTGCAAAAGGTGTAGGTGTAATTGTTGAAGCAAAGCACATGTGTATGATGATGCGTGGTGTAGAAAAGCAAAACTCAAGCATGCGTACTTCGGTAATGCTAGGAAACTTTAGAGCCGATCCGAAAACACGTAATGAGTTTTTACAGCTGATCAAAGGATAATCTATGGCAAACGCAATAATTAATGTAACTAATTTACGGCTACGCACGTTCATTGGCTTTAATCCAGATGAACGTGAAAAAAAACAAGATGTAGTCATTAATTTAGAAATTCATTATCCGGCTGATCAAGCTTGTGAAACTGATGAAGTAGAACAAGCACTTAACTACAAGGTAATTACTAAAGAAGTAATTAGCTTAGTTGAACAGGGTCACTTTTTATTGTTAGAAAAATTAGTTGCTGAAATTCTTGCTGTTTGCCACTCGCACCCAAGTGTAAATTACGCCAAAGCCCGAGTGGATAAACCTCATGCGCTGCGCTTTGCAGACTCTGTGTCGCTAACTCTGGACTGGCACAAATAATCCAACGGCAAGGGCTATCACAGCTAAATAACGTAGCCCTTTGCCGAGTGTTACTAGCACTAAAAACATACTAAAGCGCACTTTAAACACGCCGCCAATAACAGTTAGTGGATCGCCAACAATAGGTAACCACGCAAACAGTAAGCTATATACTCCATATTTATTAAACTGCTTTTGCGCTTTTTTGAGCCCTTTTTCAGAAACTGGAAACCATTTTTTATCTTTAAAGCGTAATGCTTGTGTTCCAAGCCAATAATTAACACAACTGCCTAATACATTGCCTAAGGTTGCTGCAAACCAAATTAGCCACAAGTTAGTATTACCTTGCATTATCATCCCACCCATCAACACTTCAGACGAGCTGGGTAATAACGTAGCCGATATAAATGCTGTAAAAAATAATGTTATATAGAGCATTTTTCCCTTATGAATAAAAACTAAACCCAGCAATTAAGCTGGGTTTGAACGACTTTTTAACTTAAATCAAAACGCTTATTTTATTAAATTTAAGCTAAGGGGGTAATTAAACTCTTTACCATCGTTGGCTTTTACGCTTGCGATAACCACCATCACAAATGAAAAAATAGCGACCATAGGTAACAGTAGTAAACCAACAGCTGCAAAAATTAGTAAAAAACACACAAAGTAAGCTATAGCCATGGTAATTTGAAAGTTAAGCGCTTTTTTACCGTGTATATCAACTATAGGCATTTCATCTTTTTTAATTAGCCAGATAATAAGGGGACCTAGCACCGAGCCGAATGGCACAATAAACCCCGCTAATGCACTTAAATGACATAGCATTGCCCAGGTGCGGTCATCTTTATTGACGACTTTAATCTCTTGATTTTGTTCCATTACATTTTCCCTTTTCGTAAAACACCGTAATTTAACTGAATATACTATTACTATTTTGCGCTAATACCAAGCAGCTTTAATTGGCGGCAATTCAAATATAAAAAACCCCCAGTAATTACAATATACAACTACTGGGGGTCACTTAAAAAGCTACGCTTTTATTTTATTACTTATTTTTACCTGCTAAATCAAGCATAAATGCATAGTTAAGTGCCGTGTCCTCCAAGCGTTTAAAACGACCAGACGCACCTCCATGGCCGGCTTCCATGTCTATTTTAAATAGTAGTTTATTATCATCTGTTTTGTAGTCACGCAGCTTTGCAACCCACTTTGCTGGCTCAAAATATTGCACCTGTGAGTCGTGCAAACCTGTTGTTACTAACATATTAGGGTAGTCTTGTTTACTAACTTGATCGTACGGTGAATACGACAACATATAATCGTAATATTCTTTCTCGTTAGGGTTACCCCACTCACCATACTCGTTAGTTGTAAGCGGAATAGTCTCATCAAGCATAGTAGTAACCACATCAACAAATGGAACCGCAGCCACCATACCTTTATATAGCTCAGGCGCTTGGTTTGCCACTGCGCCCATTAATAAACCACCAGCACTGCCACCTTGGGCAAAAATTTGCTCTTTATCGCCATAACCTTGGGCTACCAATGACTTAGTAACATCTACAAAGTCGTTAAACGTGTTCTTTTTAGTGAGTAATTTACCCGCTTCGTACCACGGGCGCCCTAACATTTGCGAACCACGTACGTGGGCAATGGCAAATACAAAACCACGGTCAAGCAACGTTAATCGTGCAGAAGAAAAACTAGGATCCATTGTTGCACCATACGAACCATAGCCGTATTGCAATAATGGGTTAGTGCCATCTTTTTTAAATAGCTCTTTTCGATACACCAAACTCACCGGTACTTTTACGCCATCGCGTGCTGTGACAAAAATACGCTCAGATGCATAGTTATCCGCGTTAAAGTCACCTAATACCGTTTGTTGCTTCAATAATGTTTTTTCGCCAGTCGCCAAATTAACATCATAAGATGAACCCGGAGTGGTCATACTGGTGTAGTAAACGCGCAGCGTATCGCTTTCTAATTCGTTATTACCGTACGCATTAATTGTATATGCACTGTCGTTAAAGCTTAGTGGTAACTCTTTGCCCGATGTTAAATTACGCGCAATCAGTGTTGATTGGCCCATTTCGCGTTGTTGGTATACTAAGTAGTCATCAAATAACTCAACACCTTCAAGTTTAATATCCTCGCGCGCAGGGATCACACTTTGCCAATTCGCTTTGTCGCCGGCTTTATCAATATCGACTTTCATAAGTTGAAAGTTAACCGCATTTAAATTGGTCACAATGTAATAGGTATTGCCTAATTTGGAAATGCTGTATTCAAGGTTGGCTTCACGTTCAATTAAACGCTTTGGCTTAGCATTTACATCGTTTGCACTAAGTACTGACAAACCCGATGCATCAGTACTGCTATGCCAAATATAAATTTCTGAGCCGTCTTTGCTCTTGCTCATACCAGTGTAATAGCTCGTATCTTTTTCTTCGTATACAAGCTCATCATCGCTTTGTGGTGTACCAAGCGTATGACGATAAACTTGGTAACCGAGTAAGGTTTGCGCATCTTTTTTAATGTAATAAACAGTTTTATTATCGTTCGCCCACACAACATAACCACTGGTGCCTTCAAGCGTGTCTTCTAATAATTTACCAGTGCTTAAATCTTTAATTCTTATATTGTAAACACGGCGGCTCACCGTATCTTCACCATACGCCATTAAGTTATCATTTGGGCTGACACTCAGACCACTAACTGCAAAATAGTCATGGCCTTTAGCTAGTTCATTGACGTCTAAAATAACTTCCTGATCGGTGCCTGCAAAATCACTACTGCGTAAGTAAGTAGCATACTCGTTATCGCCGCGAGTTTGCGACGAGTAATAGTACTCTCCGTCTTTTACTGGAACAGAGTCATCATCTTTTTGAATTCGCCCTTTAAGCTCTTCAAATAAACTACTTTGCAGTGTTTTAGTATGCGCAAGCATTGCATCTGTGTAAGCATTTTCAGCCTCAAGGTAACTAATCACCTTAGTAGCTTTACGCTCATCATCACGCATCCAATAATAATCATCGATGCGAGTATCGCCATGAATTGTCATTTCATATGGCACTTTCTTCGCAATCGGCGGCATGACTTCGGTTTGAGCAGCTACATTTTCAACCTTTGCTGATTGCTCAACATCAGGGGCTTTATTACATCCCCCTAAAATAGCTAAGGATATAAAAGTAAGAACAAATGGGGTGTGTTTCATTAATTGGAATCTCTGTAGTTTTTATTTTTATTAAATATACCTAATATTTAATAGCACAGAAATTTAGTTTGTGAAGCTATGTAAAAAGGGAGCCTAGAAATTCTTTTTATATGTTTATGACTTCAGTTATCCTAACAATAACGAAGTAGCATTATATAGCCTCTTCATGCTGCTAATTAATAAGGATAAAAATGAACAACGACGTAATTAACATTTTAACAATGGCTAAAGTCATTCAAACAGCGGTTGCACCCGTTTTTTTAATTACGGGGATTGCTGCAACTCTCGGGGTATTATCAAATCGCTTGGCGCGTATTACTGACAGAGCCAGACAGTTAGAACGAAAATTAAAGGTCAGTGTTGATGAAGAATTTAACCTGTCTTTAACTACTGAGCTGAGAGCACTCCTAAAGCGTTCTCGGTGTATCCATATTGCATTTAGTTTAAGTGTCTTAAGCGCATTATTAGTATGTGCCGTGGTTATGCTTTTGTTTTTATCACACATACAATCGATTAACTTAGGTGTCACTATTGGTAGCTGCTTTGTTGGTGCCATGGCATTACTAATATGTGCATTTATGTCATTACTGGGGGAGGTGTTCTTAGCAACACGCAGTATGCGCCGAGGGATGATTTTCGCTGATATTGATATAAACGATTAATAAAAAACCCCGAGCCAATTACGCTACTCGGGGTTTCACTTATCTAAAACAGATTACTGCGCTGTATAAATTGTTTCAAGCACTTCTATTTTAGCTTCTTTAATCAAGCCTGATGCTTTTAGCTGTTTTGACGCAACTAAAATATCTTGGCCGTCATTTACAGCTAAAACAGCTATTTTGGTACCTGGGAATAAAGATACGACCTTCAAACCTGCAGCAGAAGCAACATCACTTGCACTCATTCCATCTTTTAAAAGAATAGTAATATTGCCTGATAGTGACGTTAGGTTATTAGTAAAAATGTTACGTACTAATGTTCCTTTAGTCACTATATCCGACGATGTTTCTACGCTGACTACTGTAATCTCGCCTTTTCGCATAACGACATGATCATCTGAAGCTACACTTGATGGTACTAAACGCAGATTTTTTTCAACTTTATAAGAACCAAAATCTACATTATCAAAGTTTAATTTAGCTACTTGTTTTTTAGGAAACTGAAGCTCTTTATCTGAACTAGTGTTTGCTGTTGCACCTAACGAAATACACGCAGCAGCACCTAATACGATTAATTGTTTAATTTTCATCTTTATAATCCTTACTCTTGACCTGCGTGACCAAATGCACGAAGAGATACACCTTCAAGTACACTTGCTGAGTTATTATTACTAATACCAGTAACGCCTAGGGCATTATTTGTGCCTCTACTAAATGCAAAGCTGTCGGCGCTTGTATCTAACAAACGAACTGTCCAGGTACCTTTCGTAGACTCTCCGTAGAAAGCATTTGAAAGCATCACAGCATCTTTAAGTACATAACCAACACTCCAGCCATTAGTGAAGCTATATGCAGGGAAGAACAAAGCTTGTTTAGATGAAAGTAATACACTTCGAGTACCTGCTGGCGAAGTAACCTCAATAGCTAAATCGTTACCAGCAGATGTTTGTGTCCCATTACCCAAACCGAAGCCCATTTCAGGATTGCTTACATCAAACTTAAATTGCATCGCTTCAATATTGAGCTCTTCTGTAACTACAATTTCTTGCGTTAAACCTGTAGCGCTGTTATCAGGAATTTCTAAAGCTAGTGCACTTTCAGCAACTACTGAACCAACACCATTCCAATCCGTAATTACTTGCTCACCTAATGAAGCGTCATAAGATTTAGCCATGGCAACAGCTGCACCAGCATCTACGCGACCAAAGCCATATAAATTATTAAAGCTGAAACCTGCCGCATTTTCAACCCAACCGTCATGTGCAACAAACTCACCATCTGCGGTAGTTAACTTCACAGGGGCATTTTCAGCGTCAATTGATGTACTTGTTGATGCTAAGATATGACGCACATCACGCCAAGTTAGTTCAGGATTAGCGGAAAGAATTAGCGACACTACACCTGATGCATTTGGCGCAGCAGACGATGTACCGTTAAATGTAGATGTGTAGTTACAACTTGCGTTATCTTCATTACCAGGGTAGTTGAATGGGAATTGGCTTATAGCAAACTCTTCTCCATATGCTTGAGTAAAGCTTGCAACAGCACCACTATTAAAGCCTGAGTAACCGTTGATACATGTCATCTGATCCGTTGTTACCATTGCAGGTGCCCAACGACCATATTCACCAGCTGGCGCTGAAACCATTAAGTTAGCACCTGCAGTTGAGTAGCTAGTATGCTTACCATTTGCATTTACAGCAGCAACACTTAGATAGTAAGGATGACCTTGGCTTGGCTCAAACGCACCGTTGTAACATGTTAAACCTAAGTCGTTAGCACCATTATCTTCACATAGTGAGCCTTCATCTCCGCCATCAACAAAAGAGTTACCACTCGATTTCATATTAAGTGCACCCTTACCATCTCGCAGATTTAGGTTTGGGTATGACTCAATAGCTTCATCTAGTTCTGAATAAGCAATAAATGTTGGGAAAGTTATGCCATAACTACGGTTAAATGCAGAAATATTTTCTGTTGTGCTAATGCCGCTTCCAGGGAAACCATGCACCATTAACTCAGTTTGTGGGATTTTAGCACCACCAAGGTAATTCATACCAATTAAACCAGCATCAGGAGCAACACCACGGCCACCTTTACCATTCCAACCTTTTGCAGCAATCAAACCAGCTACACTTGTACCATGATCACCACTGTTTGACATACTAGTAGGATCTGTACGGTCAGTCGCATCAGCATTTAAGTTTAAAGAACGGTTTGGTAATACATTATCTATCAGATCTTCATGGCGGATTTCCATACCTGAATCGATTACAACTGCCGTTACACCTGCCCCAGTAACACCTTGAGCATAAGCATCAACAACATTCATATCTTCACCAGCAACAAGCTCGGTCGCCTCCGATTGAGCAAAACTAGCGTTAACATCGGCTTGCGCTTGTTCTTCTGTATCGCCAAATAAGCTAACGTATAAATCAATTAGGCCTTGCTTCATCTCGTCACTGAGCGAGTAAGCTTTCTGACCAGTATTGTTTAAATGCCACTGCTCATTTGCAAGAGGGTCTCCAATAATTCCTGAAATATTAATTTTCGCAGAGGCCGTTTTACCGTTTGCAGTTACTGTGTAGTCAATAACAGCATCTTCCCCTGAGACAGGAACATATGTAAACGAGTTACCATCTACCGTTAACATGCCATGGCTAAACTTAAACACACCATCTTGCGCGGTAATTTCCTCGCCATTTTCAGTAAAGCTAAAAGTAAGTGCATCACCATCATTATCACTTGCTTTAAAATCAGCAGTAACTGGAACCCACTGTTTTAAATCAACGACTACGACATCACTTGCCTTTGGTGCAACATCAGTAACAACAGGGACTTTATTATTATTGTCATTATCGCTGCCACCACATCCTGATAACGAAATTACTATCGCTGCAGACAACGCTGACAGCTTAAAAATATTATTTTTCATAAACGCTCTTCATTGGTTATTTTTATGACATCTGAATGTACACAACCAAGCAGCAACCAGCAACACCGCGTTTACAAATATTCACAATAAACCATGAAATAATATCAGTCTGATTCAAGCCCATTAATAATATCAAAGTAATAATCTATGCATTCCCTTGAACTAAAGCCTGAGCTAAGATACAAAGATAATTAAAGAACCCTTAAAGGAGTAGAGTAAAGTGAAATTGAAGCAAGTATTTATCGGGGCGTTACTATCTACATGCGCATTTAGCGTATCTGCAAATTCTGCATTCAAAGAGCCGAGTGATGCGATTGAGTATCGCCAAGCTGCATTTTCTATGATTTCAGTTCAAATAGGCGATATGGGTGCCATGCTCAAGGGTAAAATTCCTTTTGATGCAGAGCAATTTAAGCAGCGTGCAAATAACGCAGCGGCATTGTCTAAAATGCCTTGGGAAGCTTTTTACGCAGGTACTGATAAGGGTGATACATCAGCACTTCCTGCGGTATGGTCTGAAAACGATACTTTTATGAAAAAAGCGACAGCATTTCAACAATATGCTGATGAACTTGCTGTAGCAGCTCAAACCGGTGACAAAGCTGTTATTGGTAAAGCGTTTGGTGCATGGGCTAAAGGCTGTAAAGATTGTCATAAGCAATTCAAAGACTAATATATAACTGTGTATTAAGAACAAAAATGGCGCTGTATTAGCGCCACTTTTTTTAACTAAGCAAATAACTTAAATGCTCACTTCCCCAGGTACTCATTAATAAAACTAGTAGTAGCAAAAATATAACCCATGCAACCCATGGTGACTTTGTCTCTGGCTCTGAGCTTTTTGTTGCTAGTGCTTTATTACCGGTGATCATTGCTTTGACTAATGGTTTGCCTTTAATTTTGTAAGCAATAATAGCCACAACATGCAAAATAATCGCATAAAATAAAATATCAAAATTGATATGGTGCAACCAATTGGCAAAATCAATGGTATCACTTGATACATACTGCGCTAACGGGCCATCAGTTAAAATACCATCACTGCTCATTAAACCGCTTACTAGCTGCGCTATGATCAGAATAAAAAATAATAACACCATATAGCTACCAGGTGCAGAATGGCCCGCCTCATTTGTTTTTTTGCCAGCAAAAGAAGCAAGCACCGATTTAGGAGAGTGCAGTAATACCGATATTTTTGCTGTTTTACTGCCAAATAGGCCCCATATAATTCGTGTTGAAATAAGCGCTAAAGTAAAAAAGCCAACCACAAAATGAAGTTCGATCATGCCCTCTTCTGCACTAAAATAAAGCGCAGCAATACTCAATACTAATAACCAATGAAAGCTTCTTACAAAGCCATCCCACACTTTTACCTTAAACATTGCACCTTCCCTAAAAAAAAGTATCATCTAAAACGCTAACTATTTTAGCTTCTCAATATTAAGGTATCCCGATGAGTCTTTCTACCAGTGCGCAGAGTAAAACACATGCAATCAATTAAAAAACCAGTATTAAAAGGCTTTTTAGATATGCTGCCACTGTGTTTAGCGGTTATTCCTTGGGGCATTTTATGTGGCTCGTTAGCAATACAAAATGGCTTTACCCCATTTGAAACTCAAGCCATGTCGCTACTGGTATTTGCAGGCTCGGCGCAGCTGGTTGCAATTGAGCTCATTGCTGGTAATACCCCTCTACTAACCATTCTTTTTACCACGTTTATTATTAGCTCTCGCCATTTTTTATATGGCTTGGCAGTTCGTCACAAAGTGATTGAGCAACCCATGCGATGGCGCCTGCCTGTCAGCTTTGTGTTAACTGATGAACTATTTGCTTTTTCGCACCACCCGCGCGCCTATCGTACTAAAACCCGTTTAATTTATGCATTGAGCGCAGGTTTTAGCTTTTATATTGCGTGGAATATTTGGACCCTCATTGGCATTGTAGCCGGTACTATGCTTCCAGATCTCACTAATTTAGGACTCGATTTTGCTATTGCAGCAACTTTTATTGCCTTAGTAATTCCAGGGATTAAAAACTTAGCTACTCTAGTTACAGTCATTGTTGCAGGGATCAGTGCCACTTTATTAAAAAGCACAGGCTTTGAATTATGGTTAGTATGCTCTGCGCTTCTAGCAATGAGCGCAGGTTACGCTGTTACCAGATTAGTGCAAAATAAGGGGGCCAAAAAATGATGACCACTATTTTACTAATGGCATGTATTACTTTTTTTACTCGCTATTTATTCTTACACCGCGCCTTGCCATTTAAAGTAGGGCCTAAAATGCAACAGTTTTTGAGCTTTAGTGCACCTGCGGTACTAACGGCGATTTGGGTGCCAATTGTATTTATAAATGACGAAGGTATTAATCTAAACTGGCAGAACCCTTATCTCAGTGCTGCCATAGTCGCTATTGTTGTTGCTTACAAAACGCATAATATTTACTTAACGACCTTGGCCGGTATGGGGCTATTTTTAATTTTAAATTAGCAGTAAGCGCTGTAAAAGTGACTTAGACTTTGTAGATCATCACGCAAGGGTTAGACTATGCAAAATAAACAAATAATAAGCGTATTTATATGCACCCATTCCATCAACTAAAGACTACCAGCCTACAAGGCCAGCCAATCGACTTTAAAGAGTTTGAAGGTAAAGTTGTATTAATCGTAAATACCGCAAGTGAATGTGGATTAACTTATCAATATCAGTCATTGCAAGCATTACATGAAAAGTATGCAAGCCAAGGTTTGATCATTATAGGCTTTCCATGTAACCAATTTGGTCAACAAGAGCCCGGCGACGCTGAGCAAATAGCGCAAGGTTGTTTAATAAATTACGGGGTTAGTTTTTTAATCGCAGAAAAAGTGAATGTAAATGGCCAGCATACAGATTCTGTTTTCCGCTATTTAAAGTCTGTACTACCGGGGTTTTTAACCCGAAAAATTAAGTGGAACTTCACTAAGTTTTTAGTAGCGGCAGATGGTACACCTATTAAGCGCTTTGCACCTATTACTAAACCTGAAAAACTAGAAAAAGTAATTGAAAAAGCTCTGCTTGCAGCTAAGGCTTAACCCCAAAAAACTATAAAGAGGCACAAAGCCTCTTTATTACAAACTGTAACGCTTATTTGTACTAGCGAGAGCTTAATCAATATAATCGTTTAAGTCATCTTCACCTAGATTTTTACGCAAGCGTTTTTGCTCAAGGTAATCCTCTAACTTTCTTTTCACCTTTTGCTTTTTCTTGTCGTGTTGATTACGCCCGACCATTTCGTATTCGTCTTCAACAAAATCATCATCTAGCGCATCGTAACTAAATGTCTTACCCACAACCCACTCCATAAAGTGTTTGAGACCAATTACGGATTTCTATATCGCGATAATTGGTGAAATTAAAATGTTCAACATAAATTAGCTGTACAAATTTACGTCAAAATAAAGCCACATAGCTATCCTAAATAGTCTCTGTGTCAGTATTGTGAATAAATAGCGTTAAATTTGAATTGTGGAAAGTGAGAGTTTTTTATCGTATCGATAAATTTTATTTATTAGCATTTAATTGTTGGTTATTTTGACCATATTTTAGTATTTTCAATGAGTACACTTTCGACTTTAAAGCATTCAAAAAATCTCAAGCCATTGTTTTAAAACATTAAAAATAATTGGCATCAAACTTGTTATAAGTTAATTATCATCAGCAAAAAGCAGAGAATAAACATGAAAAAATTATTATTAGTTAGCGCGATAATGTGCGCTCCAGTAGCAATGGCTCACAATACTAGCGACTCTTCAATTTCATTTAGTAACGATGAATGTAACGTTGAATTTAAGAACGATGTGCGCATCAAACCTAATGAATTAGAAATTTTTAAAGCCAATAATCAGCACATGCTATTTACCGCTGAAGGTGAGCTGTCTATCAATGGCGAGCAAGTAGCATTAAATAGTGCACAGCGCCAAGCAATGACCGACTACACAGACAATTTACGCGTGCAATTACCTGAAGTGGCCAATATTGCCCTTGAAGGGGTTAAAATTGCAGGTGTAGCATTAGAAGAGGTTGCAAATGCGTTTAATATTAACGGCCTCGATAATATTTCAGCCTTAATGGACGATATTCATCAAGAGGTTGAAAGCACCTTTTATCTGCAAGGTACTTTTGTAATGGGTCAACAAAGCTTTACTCAATTTGGTGAAAACTTTGAACAGCAGTTTGAAAAGCAAATAGAAACAGCAGTTGAATCAGCAGTAATGGAATCAATGGGCAGCATTTTAGTGGCATTGGGCTCTGAGTTAATGAGTTCAGGCGGTGACATGCAAGCATTTGAAGAGCGCATGGAAAATATGGGCGCACAAATAGAAGAAAAAGTAGAGCTGCATGCCAAAACACTTGAAAAGCGTGCAAATTCATTATGTGATGATTTTGTTGAAATAGCACAACAAGAAACGCAACTAACCGCTCAAGTTCCTGCATTAAAAGGCTATGAGCTATTTACTATTAAACAGCACTAATAGAATAATACCCCGCATTAATCTCCCTTTGCGGCATTTGCTTTTAAGCTATGCCGCATTTTGCCTTTTATACCCTATTTAAAACCATTTAACTCAAATAATAGACTGTTGAGCGGATCTACTCTTGCTGTGCAGCATTGTTTTGTGGCTTCATAGTAAAATACAAACCAAAGTATAATCTTCGCTTCGCTCTAGAATAGTTAAAATGCCACCCAAGCTGATGATTGTAAGCCCAAATTGCAAACATAATTAAACCCATCTTTTTAGATTTATATTCATGAGATGGTACGTTCCCCAGTTAGAAGCGTTTTAAAACGCAACTAACTCCAAAGTGCCTAGTAACCTAGGCACTTTTTTTATAATTTAAAAACCTCGCAACACTATTTTTATCGTTTATTTACTGCTCTTATCTGATAAATAATTAACCACCTATAAATAACATGTTAAATCTTTGAATAAAGCAAAGTTAAGCCCAACCAATACAAAATAATTTAATCTGAATAAATATTCAAAAAACTCTTTTTATAAACAGTTTAAACTCAAAAAAACCGAAAAGACCCCATATAAAAGCGACATAGCAATGAACCCAGATGAATAATTATACAAAAAATAATAAACCAGTAGTTGAACGACAAATTAATAAAACGGTTTCGGATTAAAAAAACTAATACTTCACCAGTAATTTTTATCGCTTTATTTTTAACCACCCTGCGTGCAAAATGCACATGTTTTCAACAGACACAACCATGGAGCGAATAAAATGAACCCAATTAATACACTTAACCAAACAGCCACAACTCACGTTGCCGTTAAGCCAACTAATCGCAAAGCAAAAATGCTAGCTAAACTTAACCGTTACGGAAAAAAATTAGCACTTGGCGGTGCAATTCAATACAAATAATCACCCAACCATGATTTTGTATTGTTGCAGCAAACACCCAACCTCTAATGAAGACTCTTCTTTAGCTCCTCCTGTTTGCTGCCAGCCACCTCATAGCTAAAAATCACCTTAAATCTTCATTATTTATAAAAAAAACCGCATTTACGCTCACTTTTTAAGCAAACGATCTTTTTGCTATTTACACAGACTACTCTCCTAAGTATTATCCTGCATCACGACGTGGAGAGATGGCAGAGTGGTCGAATGCACCGGTCTTGAAAACCGGCAGGGGTTTATAGCCCCTCTAGGGTTCAAATCCCTATCTCTCCACCACTTATTTTTATTAATTGGTTTTATCCCGATTAATAATACGCAGAATAATGCGTCGGAGAGGTGTCCGAGTGGCCGAAGGAGCTCCCCTGCTAAGGGAGTATAGAGTTTGTAGCTCTATCGAGGGTTCGAATCCCTCCCTCTCCACCATTACTGAATATAAGCCACTTAATTGTGGTTTTTTTGTGCCTGAATTTTAACTCCGTTAAAAACTGGGAGGGTGAGAACCCTCGACAGGGTTCGATAAAGTGTCTGGAACAGTTTCGGCCGCTGCAAGCGTCGCGTAGCGATTGATTACATGGATGTAAGCAAGTCTATCCCTCCCTCTCCACCATTACTGAATATAAGCCACTTAATTGTGGTTTTTTTGTGCCCAAAAATAAGCTTTGCCGCTAATTGGGAGGGTGAGAACCCTCGACAGGGTTCGATAAAGTGTCTGGAACAGTTTCGGCCGCTGCAAGCGTCGCGTAGCGATTGATTACATGGATGTAAGCAAGTCTATCCCTCCCTCTCCACCATTACTGAATATAAGCCACTTAATTGTGGTTTTTTTGTGCCCAAAAATAAGCTTTGCCGCTAATTGGGAGGGTGAGAACCCTCGACAGGGTTCGATAAAATGTCTGGAACAGTTTCGGCCGCTGCAAGCGTCGCGTAGCGATTGGTTACATGGATGTAAGTAAGTCTATCCCTCCCTCTCCACCATTACTGAATATAAGCCACTTAATTGTGGTTTTTTTGTGCCTAAATTTTAACAACCTATGGAGTTGTTCGTTTTGGAAGGCATACTTGACTTAGGCTATTAAATTAAACAAATTGTATGGTGTTACAACTTAGTGCATTATAAATGGTATTTTAAACCAGCTTAGGTTTAACCATGGCAAAGCTAATATTACTACTGTGTTTTTTAGGTGCCTGCACTGTCAGCATGGCAAATGAAGTGACGGTTTTTAAATGCACCATTAAAGGGGTGCCGACTTTCAGTCAAACTCCTTGCGCTAAAGACGCTAAAGTGATCACGCTTAAAAACGTCAACATTATGCAAACCAATGCATTGCAATCTGAAAACGCCCTAGTTATCGATACCTCAGTTGATGACTACCTTGAGGTGCAACAAATAGAGCGCGATATTGTGAAGCTTGAGCTTAAAATAAAGCAATACCAGCAGGAATACGCGCAAAAGAAACAGCAAGTCGGTTACATGACCCAAGATAAAGCAAATCGTTTAGGCGCTGATTCGATTGCAGATGCAATTGCTACAGAAACTGCGGTACTTAAACAAAGATTTGAACCGCAAATAAAACAAGCACAACAACAAATAACGGCACTCACTCAAAAAAAACAACAGCTTAATCAGCAGCCTTAATTACCTTTTTCACCGTAGCAATAAACGCTTGTATCTCTGACGCTGTATTGTATATGTGCGGTGAAATACGAATACCGAGTTTGCGCACATCCACACTTATGTTTGCTGCCTCCAATGCCGCTAATACGGTTTGTTGATGCTCTGCAAAATCTAAAATAGCGGTACCACTGCACTGATCTTTATCGTTTGGCGATACTAAAAAAGCCGTCAGCTGCTGCTGAAGTAACGTTAACAACGCTAAATTATGCGCTCTCACTTTATCCACACCAAACTGGGCAATATATTCAATGCTATCAGCGGCAATAACATAAGGGAGTATAGAAGGCGTACCGCCCCAAAACCTAAGTGTTTTAGCGTTATATTGAAAATGCGTAATATCAAACTCGAATGGATTTTGATGTGAAAACCAACCAACATCTTTTGGTTCACATTGCGTTATTTGCTTTGGATTTACCCATAAATAGGCCGCACCTGGCCCCCCGCATAACCACTTCACACTTGAGCCAATCATAAAATCGGCATTTAACGCCGTTAGATCGACAGGGATAACCCCTGCCGATTGCGCCACATCAATTATTGAGAGTGTATTCGTGACTTTACTAAGCGCCACAATATCGTTTAAAGGAGCTTGTACACCCGTATTAGAATAAACATGACTAACAAACACACCATCAATCTCTGGGGTTAAATATCGCTGCCATACCTGCCTATCACTTAGATCTTCATGCTCGGGGATGAAACGTATTGTTGCACATGCAGGGAGTGCTTTTTGCATTACAAACCCCATACTTGGAAAGTCGGCCTGCGCCATTAATACCGTGCACTGTGGTTTATTAAATACGGGGTGCGACATAAGCAATTTAGTTAAACCACTAGATAAGTTAACCTGAGGACAAAACTGCTCACTTGGCGCATTAAATAGCCGCCCTAATGCACCCGTAAAATTTTCTATAGCTGGTAGCCATTGCTGCCATGGCTCTTTAGCACTTTCCTGCCAAGGAGTAAAAAACTGCTCAGTAGCATTTTCTAAAGTACTTTTTAGAGGACGACCAACAGAGTGGCTTAATAAATAGCAGCCCCTTGGCATACAAAAATCATTTTTAGCCATATTAGTTAATCCACTGTTTTAGCGTATTTAAGTCATCAAAACGCGTATTAATATCGTCTCGCTTAGCTGCTGCACGTCTATCCCTTAATTTAGCTAAGGAATCTAGCAGTACCGGTAAAGGTGGTCCACTGGCAGTTACTTTGCTTATATGCTGTTGTTGCATTTGCAGTGACGGTTGGGCAATAAACTTCTCAACCAACTGATTATGATGACCGATAGCGGTGTCACCATGTAATTTACACACTTGTATAAATAGTTTGCCGTGCTTTTGAAACCACTCTGTGTGTTTATATTGCTCGGCTTTTAAGAAGTCATCCATGAAGCTTTGCATACGCATGGCCTCTCGCAATATTTGTTGATCTTCTGGCATCATATATAAAAATTTATCCACCAGCATTTGCGAGTAACTCGGCTCATTTGCACTACAAAGTCCTAGCAGCATATCAATAACATTAATGCCGGCAAAATCTCCCGCATTTGCACCACGGTAAACCTCTTTACCTACCCTGTAAGGCTTGTAATATGGGCGTACACAATTAAAAAAACGCTCGGTATCAAGTTGAGTGTACAAGGCATTATTCGACGCTATTACATCAATAAGTGCTGTTTTAACCACCTCAAGTAGTTCAGCCGTGACAGGGTGTGAAATACCTAATGGCAGTATTTTTAGTAAAGCATCACTCGCGCGCTTATACGCTAAAATACCTTGGGTGTTGTAATCTAAAAACAAGGCTTCATCATCAAGATTTGTAAACCGTTTATAGATGCCATTAATGGCTTTATTATGAGTGGTTAAATGTGCGGTGGCAAAACGAGGAGTTACTCCAATAGAAGCACCAATATGCATAGCAAGCGCCGATGCTTCTATCAGCGGTGAACTATTCTCTCTGCTTGGCTCTGTAATTTCATGTCTACGGCAAGCCGCCATGAACAAACCGACATTACCAAGTAAATCAAATGCGCTATCAAATCCTTCGTCGGTATTACCTTCAGCTAATAAATCGCTGATCAACGCATTACCTTGCTCTTTCAAGGTTTGCTTTAAGTTATCCCCGACCCCTTCAACATTTGCTTTATCATCTTGTTGCCAATACAACTCTTCTAACTGAGAGTTTAGAGCAACAAACTCAGACCTAATCCAATTATCAAATTTAGCAGTGTAAGAACTCATGACTACATCCTGTTATTATTATTTTTTAATGCTAGCAAAGATCCCAGAGGTTAAAACGCTAAAAAAAATAGTAAAAGCAGTTATTGTTAGCAATAATCACTATTACTAGACATATAATTAATAAGATTCTATAGCCATGTTAGATAATAAAGATCAGCAGCTACTCGTTGCCTTGCAATCGCAAGCCCGAATGTCGGTATCAGAATTAGCCAATACCATTAATCTCTCGGATACTCCTACTCTAAGGCGCATTAAAAAACTTGAGCAAGAACAGGTTATTATTGGTTATCACGCAGCTATTAACCCTAAGTCACTCAATCTTAATGTACTGGTTTATGCTTTTGTGCGACTGTGTCAAAACTCAGTGAGTGCTGCACAACAGTTTGAACAACATGTAGAAAAACTACCGCATGTACTTGAGTGCTCAGTGATCTCAGGCAGCCACGACTATTTATTAAAAATTATCTCTCAGGATTTAGAAAGTTATGAGCAGTTTGTAAAGCACCAACTGGGAAGCTTAAGCTGTATCGCCAACATAGAATCAACCGTTGTATTAAAGCAGTCATTTAGTAAAAAACAGTTACCACTTTAAAAAATAATACTATTTAGTACTGATTCGCTATACTGAGATTCAACTATAAAAATAATATTAAACAAGGATGCATGTGAAGATTTTTCGTTCAACATCCAGTTCTTCTGCTTTTTACATATTGTTTGCGGTGGCTTATTTTGCAACTGGTAAGTTATTAACTAATTTTGCCTTCCAATCACAAGTAATCCCTATCTGGCTCCCTGCAGGTATTGCCCTAGTTGGCTGTTTTATCTGGTGGTGGCGTTTTATTCCGGCATTATTTATTGCCTCTGTCGCCTTTAATTTAAGTACCGGTGATAACGTTATTACTGATCAAGTTTTAATTGGCAATACATTAGAGCAGGTGTTACTAATCGGCTTTGGTGCTGTACTACAAGGGATGATTGGCGCAGCTTTTTTAAAATACTGGCTAGGTCATCCGCTGTTTTTAAAGAAGCGCCAATCAATAATTTATTTTATTTTTATCGTTGGTATTGTCGTTAGCCTAATATCGGCCAATATTGGCGTCTATGCTTTAAGTCAGTTTAACCCTGCTTACAGTATTGATAATCATTGGAGAAATGTTACTTTTTGGTGGCTTGGTGATTCTCTTGGTGTGCTGATCGCAACTCCTTTTATATTGGCGTTATTACAACCTAAATTTAAACGACATTACTTCACCCCACTACCTACCATCGCAGTTTGCTCGGTATTATTCATCTCTGTAGCTTTTACCACAAAGCTATATAATCAAGAGAGTTATTCAAATGCGATACAAATTGCCAAACGCGAAACATCTATCATTGAAAACAGTTTACTGAGCAATTTAAACCTCAGTCAAATAACCGTACAAAGCCTTGCAAGCCAAATACAATCAACACCGACTTTAAGCAAGCAAGAGTTTGATATTTACAGTGCTCAACTATTGGCTGAGCATTCATTTATTAAAGCATTTTCATGGAACCGCAAAATTAACCAGGCTCAGGTCAGTGACTTTAACAAACAGCTTGATGAAATTTATAATACACACAACTTTGTTCCGAGCATTAAAGGCGCCCCATTATCAAACAACGATCCATTGGTGATTATCACTTATATTGCTCCTTTGTCAGAAAACCAATCCGCCATAGGTTTTAATCTCAACTCTCGTAAAGATCGTCGTCAGACTTTACTCGATCCACGTATCAAAAATCGCCCTGTCGGTACTAAAATAATTCAATTAGTTCAAACACAGCGACCTGAACCCGCGTATTTATTATTTTCTCCTGTGTATCAACAAAATAATGAGATTGCCTCAATTAAAGGTTACGCAACAGGTGTATTTTTAGTAAAAAACATACTTGCTCAGTCGCTTACCCAAGCACAAAATAAAATGTTTAATATCGCTATTTATGAAGCCAATGCTACCAGCCCGTTTTATTCAAATACCGAAAATATTCCAACCAAAAGCAATAAGCTTACAACTATCAAAATTGATTTTGCAGGGCAAACATGGTTCGTTGATTTAACCATTAAAGATGAATTTCTACCGCATCAAACTAATAACATGACACTCTTTTTGCTTATTTTACAGGTCATTGTCAGCTCACTCATTTTATTGATATTACTGTTGTTTAATCATCAACACCTTGCACTTTCACGTTTGGTAGCAGAGCGTACTCGCTCTCTCGTTAAGGCTAAACAGCATTCTGATTTGGCAAATCAAGCTAAAAGCCGGTTTTTAGCAAATATGAGCCATGAAATTCGCACCCCGCTTAACGCTGTGATCGGCTTTTCAACCTTAGCTAAAAATGAAGATAGTCCTGAAACTCTTTCTGATTATTTAAATAAAATTAATTTAGCATCTAACTCATTATTAAGTTTAATCAATGATGTACTCGATATCTCTAAAATTGAATCACAAAAACTAACCTTAGAAGTTGCTCCTTTTGATTTGAATGCTCTTCTTGCTCGGATCAGTAGCATGTTCGAGCAAAGCGCTGAACAAAAAGGTATTAACTGGAAAGTTGATAACCAATTACCAACCGACATTTGGTTTGAAGGTGATGTTATGCGAATTGAGCAAATTTTATTAAACCTGTGTAGTAACGCTATTAAGTTTACTTACGAAGGTGAAGTAAGTATTAGCGCATACAGCAAGGAGATCGCCGATAAACGTCATCAAATTACCTTGGCTATTAGGGACTCGGGTATCGGTATTGCCGCTTCAGAGCAAAGTAAATTATTTGATGCATTCACCCAAGCTGATAGCTCAACATCACGTAAATTTGGAGGTACAGGGCTTGGTTTGGCAATCGCAAAAGAACTTAGCTTATTAATGTCTGGAGATATCAAAGTACAAAGTGAGCCAGGTAAAGGCTCCACTTTTACTCTTTCTGTCGAGTTAAATACCTGTGCTGTACAACAAGTAACGGCGAAGCACTCGCAACAGCATGTTGATTTAAGCAAACTAAAAATACTGGTTGCAGAAGATAACAGCGTCAATCAATTAGTGATAAAAGCAATGCTTAGCTCTTTGGGGATCACCCCAACATTGGTTGAAAATGGAGAGTTGGCAGTAGAACAAGTTAAAATAAATGACTTCGATTTAGTGTTAATGGATTGCCAAATGCCAGTTATGGACGGTTACCAGGCCACCGCATTGATACGGAAAACTAAAAGTGCTGAACAATTACCTGTGATCGCCTTAACCGCTGATGTAATGCCTGAAGATAAAGCCAATGCCTTAGCAATTGGTTTTAACGAACATCTTGCAAAACCTCTCGAACTCGATAAGCTCACACAATGCTTATCTCAATATATCGAGCAGGATGAACCATAAGGTTTTATCCAAAATAGAAAACCGAATATGGCTGTCGAATTATTATCAAAATTAACAAGTAACACACAGACAACAGTAGTAGGCAAATCATTATGAGCCACTTTTCTCACAGTTGGTTTAATAGTATTAATCAAATTGATGCTACACAGTGGCATCAATTTTTTGGTAATGACCCATTCACCCAACATGCTTTTTTATACGCACTTGAGCAAAGCCAATGTGTAAGTGCTAAAACAGGTTGGCAGCCTCATCACTTAGCCGTTTATGAAGGCGATAAACTCATTGCGCTTGCCCCTGGCTACTTAAAAGCGCACTCCTACGGTGAATATGTATTTGACTGGGCATGGGCCGAAGCTTATGAAAAAAATGGCTTAGATTATTACCCTAAATGGCTATGTGGTATTCCCTTTAGCCCGATTGAGGGACAAAGAATACGTATTATGCATAGCAATCCAAAGCTAGTGTATAAGTACATAACAGAGCAACTTAAAAGCCACTGCGTAGAACAGGCATGGTCAGGCTGGCATGTAAACTTTTGCGACAAAGCACAAGCCACCCACCTTTATGATACCGGTGCTATGCGAAGAATCGGCGTGCAGTTTCAATGGTTTAATAATAACTTTAAAGATTTTGACGATTTTTTAAAAACCTTTAATGCCCGAAAGCGTAAAGCCGTTAAAAAAGAGCGCGCTAAAATCACAGAGCAAAATATCAGTATTGAATGGCTCAAAGGCGAGAAAATCACTACCGCTACAATGCAGCATTTTTGTGAGTTTTATCAACGCACTTATTTAAAACGATCGGGTCATTTAGGCTACTTAAACAGTGATTTTTTTAGCTTGTTACACGCTTTAATGGCTGACAAATTGCTCATTATGCTAGCCAAAAGAGACCAGCAAGTAATTGCTGCCACCTTAAGCTTAATTGATGATAATACCCTTTACGGCCGCTATTGGGGTGCTAGTGAAGAGATAGATTCGCTTCACTTTGAGCTGTGTTATTACCAAGGGATTGATTATGCTATTAAGCATAACATTCAGTGCTTTAATGCTGGGGCACAAGGAGAGCATAAAATCGCTCGTGGTTTTCAACCGGTAATCACTTACTCTGCCCATCACATTGTTCACCCCGATTTTAATAATGCCATTGCAGATTACTTAGAACGCGAATGCCAACATATCGAAATTTACAAACAACAATGTAGCACTTTATTGCCGTTTAAAAATGAGTAACTGATTATTTGCAGGCATCGCAGTATCGCTGAGTAACTTAAGCCCATATTGCACTGCAAGCTGCTCAACCGCTTCGAAATCACGAATACCACTAAGTGGATCGCGACTTTGCAATAAACTATTAAATTCATCATTACTGGGGCTGGTAAACTCCCCTTTATATTTGAAAGGGCCATATACACACACCACCCCTTGCTGGTTTAAGTGCTGATTTACTCCAGCAAAAAAACGCGTAATTAACTCCCAGCTCACTATGTGAAAAGTATTAGCAGTATATACCGCATCCACTTTATTTACTGGCCAAGAATAGTTTAGATCAAGTAATAAAGGCGGATGCAAGTTTGCCAGTTGCACCTCATCATGCCATAACTTTATTCCTTGATGATTAACCTCTCGATCACTGGTATACCATTGTAAATGTGGCAATTTTTTGGCAAAGAAAACACTATGCTGACCCGTCCCCGAGCCTATCTCAAGTACTGATGCTGCATTTTGCAATGCAGGCTGCAAAGCCTTAAGTATATGATTTTTATTATTTTCGCAAGCTTGTGAAAACGGTTTGGTCATACTGATGCACCTAAATTGCAAATGAATGCACAATAGTAAAACAAATTTCAGCTATTCTGTCGTGAGTAAATTGACCAAAATAATAAAATAACTTCAATTTCAATACGTTAAATTATCTTTACCGAGCTGGTACGCTATATGCTTTTATTAAATTACTCACTTAATGAGTACTAAACTACAAAAGGATAACATTATGTATATTTCACCTTATACCGCAGTAGATGCTGCAATGGCAGTTACAGACAAAAGCCTAGATAAAACGAGTTATGAAACAGATTGTAGAGCAACGGTTATCGACTTACTTTCTCATGTAAAAAATACTCAAAAGGCACAAAACAAACATGAAACAGACCAAATATTTATTCTTGGCTACAATTAAAATTCTGCTTAGCCTTGTAACCGGCTGTTTATATAAATACATTATTTAAGTCGACTTAAAATCAATTTAAGTCGACTTTTTATTTTGTTCCATCATTAGCTTACCTTGACGCCCTCTACTTTTTAGCTATACCGTTGTAAATAGTAATAACAGCACCATATCTTTTTATATAGCGTAGTTAAATGTCATATATTCTCTTTTATAGGAGTACTAATGAGTAACTTTAGAACAGAATCAGATAGCATGGGCACACTGAACGTGCCCGCTGACGCACTTTATAAAGCACAGACCCAACGCGCCATTAATAACTTTACGATCAGTAGCCTCACAATGCCGCAGCAATTTATTATTGCCTTAGCGTATATCAAGCAAGCCGCTGCAATAGTCAATTTCAAACTAGGTCATTTAGATAAAACGAAAGCAAATGCAATCGACCATGCCTGCCAAGAAATTATTGATGGTAAGCATTATGAGCATTTCCCCGTTGATATTTTTCAAACTGGCTCAGGTACTAGCTCAAATATGAATGCTAATGAGGTCATTGCGAGCTTAGCCTCAAAACATGCTAACCAAGCTATTCACCCAAATGACGATGTGAATATGGGGCAAAGCTCTAATGACGTTATTCCCACTGCGATAGCCTTGAGCAGCGCTATTAGTGTTGATAAAAAATTACTGCCAGCCCTGGCAAATTTAGCAGACGCCTTAGAGCAAAAAAAAGCAGACATCGGCCACATAGTTAAAACTGGGCGCACTCATTTAATGGATGCAATGCCAATAACTTTTGAGCAAACACTCAGCGCATGGCAATCGCAGGTAAAGCATGCAGCTAGCGGTATTGAGCATGCGCTGATGCGTGTCTGTGAGCTAGCGCAAGGTGGCACAGCAGTAGGTACAGGTATTAATGCCGACCCACAATTTGCCGCTCTATTTGCCACACAGCTAACTGAAAAGGTAGGGATTCAATTTACCCCTAGCGATAACTTTTTTTATAATATTGGATCGCAAGATGCGATTGTCGCTTTATCAGGACAGCTAAAAGTCTATGCAGTTGCACAAATGAAAATAGCCAACGATTTACGTTGGATGAACTCAGGCCCACTTGCGGGACTTTCAGAAATTGAACTTGAAGCATTACAGCCTGGCTCATCAATTATGCCGGGTAAAGTGAATCCGGTGATCCCAGAAGCCGCTGCAATGGTTAGCGCCCAAGTCATTGGTAACGACGCAACTATTACGGTTGCAGGCCAAGCTGGCAACTTTGAGCTTAACGTAATGCTGCCGGTAATCGCTTACAATATTTTGCAAAGTACCGAGATACTCGCTAATAGCGCGCAAGCGTTGGCAGATAAAGCCATTGCTAGCTTTAAAGTTAATCAAACTCAGATTGATAAAGCATTAACTAAAAACCCGATTTTAGTGACTGCGCTAAACCCTGTTATTGGCTACGAAAAAGCAGCAAAAATTGCTAAGCAAGCTTATCAGCAAGCACAGCCAATTATTGATATCGCTGAGCAAGAAACCGACCTATCTCGATCAGAATTAGAGGCATTACTCAATCCAGCTAAATTAACGCAAGGCGGGTTAACTTAAAAACTCTCCTTATCACCTCTTTAATATGTTGATAGTAGAGTTTTTATTGCTGTAATGAATGCACAGTGTATGATAGTGATGAATAATTCATCACTATCAGGAACGATTATGCGTACTCCATTACTCGCTCTACTGCTACCGCTTTGCTTAACGGCGTGCTTAGAAACAACCTCAAATAAAACTGAGCAAACTAAAACCAATGCGGTAGAAAATACGTCTACGCCGATACCGCAACAAAAATTACCACAAGCGAATAAGCAAAATAAAATAGCACAGCCATTACCAGCTGATGCAGCAAAAGAAGTGTCGCTTGATGATATTAAAACAGCAAAAGATAAGCTAAACAGCCTCATAGCAGATAAGCAATGTTCAACGAGTTCACAGTGTAAAGTGAATGCTGTTGGTAGCCGTGCCTGCGGTGGGCCGAGCGATTATATTGTGTACTCGACACAAAGCGCCCCCCAAAAACAGGTTTCAGCCCTAAGCGATACAATTACTCAATTGGAAAGTACTTATAATGCGCAAAAAGGCATGATGAGTATTTGCCAACATTTAACTGCGCCTAGTACCCAGTGCGTTGAAAATAAATGTGTTAAGCTTGAAGGCTCTGCGGTAAGTGTATTTTAAGGATTAGATTATGAGTTGTTTGTCATCCGTAATTAAACTATCAGCTGCCAGTGTTGTCATGACTATGCTGCTTAGCGGTTGCAGTAGCGCACTAACACCAAGCACAGCTCAAAACGCGAGTGAATCTGTTTTAAATACTCAGCTTAATGAGCTTACAAGTAATAAAAGCTGCACAGCCAGTTATCAATGTAAGGTGTTAGGTGTTGGCTCGCGTGTCTGTGGGGGGCCGAGTAAGTATGTTGTGTATTCAACATTAAATAATTCTCAAAAGCATGCCGAGCAATTAGCACAAAAAATCACTCAGCAAGAACAAAAAAATAACACTGCGCTTGAGTTTGATGACTGTTCACCAGTGCTAGAAGTTCACTCTTTATGTATTGATAACCAATGTAAAACCGTTAATTACCAGTAGCAGTTCGTTTCGGTGTTAATTTAATAGTGGTATTAACACCGAAATAACCACTACCATGAAAATACATACACCAGCCTTAAAAATGTATTCCAAAGGCATGTTCTTTTGTACCCAATAAGCATATATAAAACGCACAAAGTAGCTTGCCGCTGTGCCAAATAACGCAAACATAAGTAAGTAGGCAATCAATATAATATTCACAGCTGCACTTGTTTAGAAATAATAACCTCAGTGTAAGTATTTTATATAAAGAAGGCAAAAGGGTTACTTAGTCTTTTTTGTATGCTCAATGAGTAGATCTGCTACCTGTTGCTTTACCGCTCTTTTATCATCTACTGCAACTTCAAACCGACTAGCCAATTGCGCTATTTCATCATCATTTAAATTAAACGATAAACGCTGCCGTGTTTTTTTAGACTTTACATCAAGGCCTAAAATTTTGCGGATCATATCTGAGGGAGTAAGTTCTTGGTCGATAGCTTGTTTTTTTATCGACTTTTGTACCTCACTACTCAAATCAAAGGCCATTTGCGTGGCGCGCACAGCTTGCTCTTGGCGCAACCACTTGTCTTTAGCATCACTCACTGGGCATCTCCAGGAAACAAGTCAACAATATCGCTAATTGGGCGAGTTAATGTCAGTGATACTTCTGTTTCACCTCCCTCCCAAATTTCGATATTAACGCTATGCCCTTCATCGGGTGACGCTAAACAAATCATTTCACAGGGTTCACCACCGTCTTGCTCATAGCGAGGTAGCGCTTGGCCACGAAAATCTTTATTATGAAAATAACATACATAAGGTGATTCGCTTTGTTGATAACTTCCAGCTAAAAACTGCATAAAGCGCTCAGGCGTATTTTTAACTGTAATATGCGTTAACGATTCTTCATCAAAAATACGTGAAAACTCATCCAAACCAAATACTTCATCAACATCATCACGCTGAATCTTTATTGAGAAATTAGCCCACTGCTCACCATCGTTTTGTTCTATTTGTAAAAACACCACTTGGCCTGTGTTAGTTTCAAGTACGAATTCAGTATCACTACTATGTTGGTACTGATACGTTTGCACATCAATAACGCGAAGTGTTTGGCCTTTGAGCCATGCAGGATAAGCAAACGAGTCAATCACTGTAAACATGTCACCTTTTTTAAGGTCACTCGCGTGATTAAGCTGACGTTCTGGCTTTTTTTTAGATTTGAAAAAATTAAACATATAAGGTGCCTCTGTAAGCAAAAAAGGTAACGGAGCAAAACTCGGTTACCTTTTTAATATGGTTCTAAATGTTAGCTATTTTGCTTCGCTTTAATGCGCGCTAGAATATCAGCACTTTTTGGATTGGTATCACCAATACCTGCTTCAGCCATTTTAGCTTTTAAATCATCGCCATTAACATCTGCTTCTAAAGACTTTGCAGCACCTAATTGATCAGTACGGTCTTGTTGGCGTTGCTTAATACGCTCAAGCGATTGACGCGCCGACGTCATTGACGAATTATTAGTATTAAGCGTGCTATTTACAGCCATTGTCGCTTGTTGAACGCTTTCTGTGGTTTTAACCATAGTAAGCTGACGCTGGTTTTCTTTAATTGATTTTTCAGCATCTTTAACTTGCTGCTTCAACATCACTATGTGATTAGTAAAGCCCGCTAACACTTGCTCGTGTTCGGCTTTCTCAGCTTCAAAGTCACCAATTTTTTCTGCAATTTCTAATGCTAATGCTTCATTCCCTTTTTCAAGGGCTTGACCTGCATACGCTTCGTGCTCAGCAATTGATGCATCAACTGCGCTAATTTTACGTTTGGTTTGCATCTCTTTAGCCATTACTTCTGTCAGGCTTTTTTTAGCACGATTCAGTGCATTTTGTGCATCGGCAATTTCTTGTTCAAAAATACGAATACCATTCGCATCAACAATTGCTTCGCCCGCTTCACGCGCGCCGCCACGTACCGCTGTAAATAATTTTTTTAAAATACTCATAATCTTAACTCCAAAAACTTGTTTATATCCTATTAGGTAAAGTGAGAGCCATATACTATTAGCAATCAGCACTTACCTAGGCGGGTATCCTAATCGTTTAAATACAATGTCACGGCTTCTAGTGCATCAATTGCGTTATCAGCTAATGTCACTAGTTCGTGGGTAACGTCATCTAATGATGAATTTACCGAAAGTGCACCAAAAATTGCATATTTATTATCAATTTTAGCAAATGCACTTAGCGGAATTGGCACGTTTAAACGCAGTAGTGTTTCGTTTAACTCGTCGCGTAACTCGCTTTTTACTTCGTCTTCACCAAACAAATAGCTAATACATAATAGTTGCTCTTGTGTTTGGGTAACAAAAATTGGAAGCTCATCGTTTCCATCAACAATGACTTGTAAAACATCTTGCTCACCTGGGTTGGCAATCAAGAAAGACTCAAAGTTAGCACCCTCAGTTTCAAAAGACGCTAATTTTATTGAAAGTTCATTTAATTCCATGTCTCTGCCTTTTTGTCGTTTGACATATTATGTCTGAGTTAAGATTCGCATGGTCGACATATTATGTCAACCATGTTTTATTAATTTTTATACAATTCACTTTCTATTTGCCAAGCAGCCCGGTAATAATCATATAAACGACCAGAACCTAACCTATTGACTTCAATATCTTTCACTTGTTCAAAATAGTTATTAGGAAATGCAAAACTGGCTAATAAATATTTTTTACTAATCCACCGAGATGGCACTGGCATATCCGTTATATTGCTAATACGTGCACTTGGTGATTGCCCCATTTTAGTAGCAATAGTCCACCCCCACTGACCAAACGAAGGGATGTTTTGCTGATATTGCTCTACATAATCAAAACCTGCGGCTTTCACCGTTTTAGCAATACTTAAAAATGCCTTTTTCGCATGATAAGGCGAGGTTGACTGTACCGCCATAGCACCATCAGGTGCCAATAATTGGCGCACATGGTTATAAAAATAGTCGCTATACATCTTATTCAGATCGGGATGATTAGGGTCTGGCAGGTCAATTAGGATAGTATCGAACTGCTTTGACTGATCCAGTAGCCTCTCAACTTCTAAAAATGCATCACCCACAATAATATTTGCTCGGGGGTCATGCATCGATTCATTATTGAGTGCCACTAATCGCTGTTTAATATCATCAGGCGGTGTGTATTGATTATCTTTATGACCAAATAAATTGAGTAGCTGTCCATCTAAATCAATTAAAGTCACTTCCTCAACCGGCCACTTTAATACATCACGCATGGCCAATCCGTCACCGCCACCAATAATCAAAATACGGTCATGACGATTAGATGCGAGCATTGCAGGATAAACAAGCATTGAGTGATATATTTGCTCATCAATACTTGAGAACTGCAAACGACCATTTAAGTATAGATCGGTGATTGGCTGTGGCTGATTTTTACTTAAGCGTTCGGTTAACACCACATGCTGGTATTTCGTTGCTTGGGAATAAATAACTTTATCTTTGTATAGTACGTTACTTAGATTATCCATCCAGCTACTACCAAACTGCAAAATAAAAGCGAATAACACCAGCAGTAATATATGGCAAACCAATAGCAACTTAGCAAAGCGTACATAGCTATGGTAACGCCATAAAAAGGCAAGGCCGGCAATAATGTTAAATAGCGCTGTCCAAGCAGCGGCTTGCATTATTGGCATCGCGAGCATAATACTTACCCAAATTGCCGCGCCAATACCGGCGCCAATATAGTCAGCCCCATATATAGTGCCGGCGTTATTTTCTAAAAAACGTCCATAAACATGCTGGCGAATACGCGCAATAAGCGGTATTTCCATACCAATAAATAGCCCTAATATTAAGCCAAATACATAAGGTAAAAAGCGAGACCACTCTTGCAGCTTTTGAAACACATAACCATTAAGAATAACGTCAGGTGGAATATTAAAAATACTTGAGAATAAATGAGGGAGTGAATAACTAACAGCAATGATACTGGCAATGGCTAATATACAGCCCATACCTATGAGCGCAATAATGCTTTCTAGCCAGGCAAATGCGGTAAAGGCATCTTTAAACCAACGCGCTAAAAATGCACCCATTCCCATAGCTACAATCATAGTGCCTATCATGGCGTAAATTGCACTCTCAACTGAGCCTAGTACTCGGCCAGCGTAATGAGAAAGTAAGTATTCATAAATAAGGCCGCACCCTGCGAGTACGGCCATAACAGTGATCAGTAAAATATCATGCCCAAGTAAATTAAATTTACTTGGGGAAGCTTGAGTTGATGACACGTGATTATGCACCCAGTAGTGTGGCCATAGTGATCCCGACAGCAAATGACACTGCTGCGGAAATAGCGGCAACACCCACATTCTTTTGACGATTCACTTCATCTGAAATATTACACCCAGCAAGAATGATTTTAATCGTCAGTAAGTGCAGTAAAATGAAAGCAACCAAACTAACAACGGCACTTAGCGCCCAGTAAAGTAAACTCGCGTTAATATTATCGGCAGCATAGGGAGCAATACCTGTTGCAGCAGTAATGGCTAATGCACTACCAATTAAAAAGCCGGCATAGCGAACACCTACTGCTAAATTACCATCAACAATGGCTTGTTGTAGGCAATCACCGCTTTTATTGGTGCGTTTAAATAACTGCACTCGGTATTGGCTTACTAAAAGCAGTACCACACTACCAATCACAAACGCAGCAATAACAATAGGAATGCCATGCCAACCTTCAGTAGCAACCCACAATAGTGCAGAGCGGATAACCACTGCAACACTTACTACATGGCCAAAATCAATAATTGACGCAGTAACGTTACCTTTGACTATTTCGTTATGTAAGCTCACTTTACGCAGCGCCACTTTATCTTGAAAAAAGTGACCCAGCTTTATAAGCAAAATTGCTAATGCGCCATAGCCAAGCATTAACAGAGCTTCTTTTTGTAACGTAGCAGCAAAGGCACCACTACTCACGCCCGTTAACACAATCGCAAGTGCCACCAAACCAGCGGCAAAGCTTATTCCAAATGCAAAGTTATCGCGCTCGGTAATTTCATCATTGGCGTGTAAATTAGATACCCAACCTTTAATATACTTTAAGCTCACAAACAGTAAGATGATAATTGCAAAGTCCACAGACAGTGCTTGCAAAGACCACATAGTTATTCCATTAAATTCATACATATTATTCTAACTCCAACGTTATTCTTTACTTACCACGACTTACGCCGCGCGAGGTTCTGCTACTGCTATTACGAACCGATCCTGAATTATTGCTATAACTACTCGCTCTTGAGTAACTGCTGCGACTTTTAGGCGGCGTATAACTGCTGCGACTCAAACCTGATGCACCTGTTTTTTTACTCGCATAAGGACTAGTGAACTGCTTGCCTTGGCGTTGGTAAGATTGTCGTGTACGTGTTTCTAATGCACTTTGGGTTTTTATTTGTTTAGGGCTTGAGTAACGAGTACGACCATAGTCATTGTAGTAACTATACTTACGGCGTTTACTCCAACTTCCGTATTCAACTCGGTCAAATACATCACCCAAAATACGGTACATGCCGTACCATTGCCAAAAGCTAATACCGCTACTATTCGTTTGCCAATTACCATAGTTAGGATTACCTACCATTTGGTTACCGACCCCTTCGCCTTCAGCTTTTTGGCTTATAGCACCAACTCGTGCCAAAGAACCATTCGACATATCCGCAAGCATATTAATAGGATCGGTTAAGGCATCAGAAAATAACGTTGGCTTGGCGGCTTCACGCAATAAATCAATATTGTATAAAGTGTCTTCGTAAGGAGGAATTAAGTAATTACCCTTAATATCATCAAGGCGTTGGGTTAAGCCACTATAAAGGGCTCCCTGGCGTGTGGCATCAAGGCTAACTACATCAACAACCTTACTGAGTTCAGGTTGCTGTTGTTTAAGGATACGACTGTATTCTTTAAGAATAATCGCATTACGTATACTACCATTATCAAGTGCTTTACCAAGCTGAGTAAGCTCGACATCGGCCTTTTTAATGGACTCTTGAATTGTTTGTTGTAGCTGTTCTTCTTTAGATTGACAACCAATCAGTGCTGTAAACAAACAAAACAGGCTGAGAAGTTTCCAAGCTTTTATATTCGACATTCATGTCACCTGATTTACTAAATTATCCTAGATAGTTTTACACAGGACAGTTATTAAACCAACAATGAAATTGCAACAAGATGATAATTTAGGGACTAGTTTAAAGATGCAATGAGAATAACTAAGATCAGTAAAGACGGAGTGCTGATGCTAATACTTCAAAACTGAAGGCTTTAGGCTTAACACTGACTTGGATTTGGAGTACGTATACTACTTTGCAGCGACAGCGCATTAGTATGTCATGGGATTGGGTCTGTTCAATTCTCTTCCTTTAACCTAATACCTTTCAGCTCGAACCTTCTTTTTACTTTATTCCAGACGTAAAAAAGCCCGACTCTTTCGAATCGGGCTTTCTTGTATTTGGAGCCTGGTAATGTCCTACTTTCACATAACAAATGCTACACTATCATCGGCGCTGTTTCGTTTCACTACTGAGTTCGGCATGGAGTCAGGTGGGTCCAAAACGCTATTGTCACCAAGCAAATTTGGTGTCAGTCCGTATCGCTACGCACTAACTAAAATTTGGAATTCTGATAATAAAGTCTTCTAGTATCTACTTTAGTCTATTAACTTCTTCGCTTGTTTCACTATCACATAAAACGCGTTTGGCGTTGTATGGTTAAGCCTCACGGGTAATTAGTACAAGTTAGCTTAATGGCTCACACCACTTCCACATCTTGCCTATCAACGTTGTAGTCTTCAACGGCCCTTCAGAGACTTTAAAAGTCTAGTGAGAACTCATCTCGAGGCCTGCTTCGCGCTTAGATGCTTTCAGCGCTTATCAGTTCCGAACGTAGCTACCGGGCAATGCCATTGGCATGACAACCCGAACACCAGCGGTTCGTTCACTCCGGTCCTCTCGTACTAGGAGCAACCCCTCTCAATTCTCAAACGCCCACGGCAGATAGGGACCGAACTGTCTCACGACGTTCTAAACCCAGCTCGCGTACCACTTTAAATGGCGAACAGCCATACCCTTGGGACCGACTTCAGCCCCAGGATGTGATGAGCCGACATCGAGGTGCCAAACACCGCCGTCGATATGAACTCTTGGGCGGTATCAGCCTGTTATCCCCGGAGTACCTTTTATCCGTTGAGCGATGGCCCTTCCATTCAGAACCACCGGATCACTATGACCTACTTTCGTACCTGCTCGACGTGTCTGTCTCGCAGTTAAGCTGGCTTCTACCATTACACTAACCGTACGATGTCCGACCGTACTTAGCCAACCTTCGTGCTCCTCCGTTACTCTTTGGGAGGAGACCGCCCCAGTCAAACTACCCACCAGGCACTGTCCGTAACCCCGATTCAGGGGCCAACGTTAGAACATCAAAACTACAAGGGTGGTATTTCAAGGACGACTCCAACAAAACTAGCGTCTCATCTTCAAAGTCTCCCACCTATCCTACACATGTAGGTTCAATGTTCAGTGCCAAGCTGTAGTAAAGGTTCACGGGGTCTTTCCGTCTAGCCGCGGGTACACAGCATCTTCACTGCGATTTCAATTTCACTGAGTCTCGGGTGGAGACAGCGTGGCCATGGTTACACCATTCGTGCAGGTCGGAACTTACCCGACAAGGAATTTCGCTACCTTAGGACCGTTATAGTTACGGCCGCCGTTTACCGGGGCTTCGATCAAGAGCTTCTCCGAAGATAACCCCATCAATTAACCTTCCGGCACCGGGCAGGTGTCACACCGTATACGTCATCTTGCGATTTTGCACAGTGCTGTGTTTTTAATAAACAGTCCCAGCCACCTGGTCACTGCGGCTCCAATCAGCTTAGAGAGCAAGTCTCATCACCAATCGGAGCGTACCTTCTCCCGAAGTTACGGTACGATTTTGCCTAGTTCCTTCACCCGAGTTCTCTCAAGCGCCTTAGTATTCTCTACCTGACCACCTGTGTCGGTTTGGGGTACGATTCGGTATAATCTGAAGCTTAGAGGCTTTTCCTGGAAGTATGGCATCAGCAACTTCATCACCGTAGTGACTCGTCTCGTGTCTCAGCCTAACAGCAACCCGGATTTACCTAAGTCGCTAGCCTACACACTTTCACATGGACTACCATCGCCATGCTTGCTTAGCCTGCTCCGTCCCCCCATCGCAATTATACCAAGTACGGAAATATTAATCCGTTTCCCATCGACTACGCCTTTCGGCCTCGCCTTAGGGGTCGACTTACCCTACCCTGATTAACATGGGATAGGAACCCTTGGTCTTCCGGCGTGCGGGTTTTTCACCCGCATTATCGTTACTCATGTCAGCATTCGCACTTCTGATACGTCCAGCATACCTCCCGGTACACCTTCAACCGCTTACAGAACGCTCCCCTACCACTCAGAATAAATTCTGAATCCGCAGCTTCGGTGCATAGTTTAGCCCCGTTACATCTTCCGCGCAGACCGACTCGACCAGTGAGCTATTACGCTTTCTTTAAAGGATGGCTGCTTCTAAGCCAACCTCCTGGCTGTCTGGGCCTTTCCACATCGTTTCCCACTTAACTATGACTTTGGGACCTTAGCTGGCGGTCTGGGTTGTTTCCCTCTTCACGACGGACGTTAGCACCCGCCGTGTGTCTCCCGGATATTACTTTACGGTATTCGGAGTTTGCAAAGGGTTGGTAAGTCGGGATGACCCCCTAGCCTTAACAGTGCTCTACCCCCGTAAGTATTCGTCCGAGGCTCTACCTAAATAGATTTCGGGGAGAACCAGCTATCTCCCGGTTTGATTAGCCTTTCACTCCTAACCACAGGTCATCCCCTAACTTTTCAACGTTAGTGGGTTCGGTCCTCCAGTTGATGTTACTCAACCTTCAACCTGCCCATGGCTAGATCACCGGGTTTCGGGTCTATACCTTGCAACTATTCGCCCAGTTAAGACTCGGTTTCCCTACGGCTACCCTAATCGGTTAACCTCGCTACAAAATATAAGTCGCTGACCCATTATACAAAAGGTACGCAGTCACCCTCGAGGGGCTCCTACTGCTTGTACGTACACGGTTTCAGGTTCTATTTCACTCCCCTCACAGGGGTTCTTTTCGCCTTTCCCTCACGGTACTGGTTCACTATCGGTCAGTTGGGAGTATTTAGCCTTAGATGATGGTCCACCTATATTCAGTCAAAGTTTCACGTGCTCCGACCTACTCGATTTCACTTAAAATGCATTTTCATGTACGGGACTATCACCCTGTATCGTGGCACTTTCCAGAGCCTTCCATTAACACATAATAAGCTTAAGGGCTGTTCCGATTTCGCTCGCCGCTACTATCGGAATCTCGGTTGATTTCTTTTCCTACGGGTACTTAGATGTTTCAGTTCTCCGCGTTCGCCTCGTTAACCTATGTATTCAGTTAACGATACCTGCAAGCAGGTGGGTTTCCCCATTCGGAAATCCTAGTCTCAAGTGCTTTTTACTAGCTTGACTAGGCTTATCGCAAGTTAATACGTCCTTCATCGCCTCCAACTGCCAAGGCATCCACCGTGTACGCTTAGTCACTTAACCATACAACCCAAACGGGTCTTTGTTTTGTGACAGTTTAACTTCGCCAGAAGTTAATATTGAATACTAAAGTAGATACCAATTAATCCGAGGATTAAATTGGCACTGAATGATACTGCTATCATTCTTTTTTACTTTTGAAAACTCTGTACAAATAACAATGTTATTCATACGAATTTTATTATCAGCTTTTCCAAATTTTTAAAGAGCAGAGAATCAAAAACTTCTCAAAATTAAACACACTCTATTCTCAGGTGATTGTGCTACCCGATAAAAGAATATTTATTTTTAAGAAGTAAAGTGGTGGAGCTAAGCAGGATCGAACTGCTGACCTCCTGCGTGCAAGGCAGGCGCTCTCCCAGCTGAGCTATAGCCCCACATATGCTGGTCTTACTGTTTGTATACCGACTTCTTTTTAAGACAAAGCGTAAGTTGAGGCCGTTTAGTTTACTAAACAACGAAGCTTACAACGAAGTATTAAGAAGAAGTGGTGGGTCTGAGTAGATTTGAACTACCGACCTCACCCTTATCAGGGGTGCGCTCTAACCAGCTGAGCTACAGACCCAAACAATAAGTGTTGTTCTCTTTACAATTAACAATCATCTGTGTGGACACTACGAACAAATAAGTTCTAAATCGTATAAGGAGGTGATCCAGCCCCAGGTTCCCCTAGGGCTACCTTGTTACGACTTCACCCCAGTCATGAATCACTCCGTGGTAAACGTCCTCCCGAGGGTTAGACTATCTACTTCTGGAGCAACCCACTCCCATGGTGTGACGGGCGGTGTGTACAAGGCCCGGGAACGTATTCACCGCGTCATTCTGATACGCGATTACTAGCGATTCCGACTTCATGGAGTCGAGTTGCAGACTCCAATCCGGACTACGACGCACTTTAAGTGATTCGCTTACCTTCGCAGGTTCGCAGCACTCTGTATGCGCCATTGTAGCACGTGTGTAGCCCTACACGTAAGGGCCATGATGACTTGACGTCGTCCCCACCTTCCTCCGGTTTATCACCGGCAGTCTCCTTAGAGTTCTCAGCATTACCTGCTAGCAACTAAGGATAGGGGTTGCGCTCGTTGCGGGACTTAACCCAACATCTCACAACACGAGCTGACGACAGCCATGCAGCACCTGTATCAGAGTTCCCGAAGGCACCAAACCATCTCTGGTAAGTTCTCTGTATGTCAAGTGTAGGTAAGGTTCTTCGCGTTGCATCGAATTAAACCACATGCTCCACCGCTTGTGCGGGCCCCCGTCAATTCATTTGAGTTTTAACCTTGCGGCCGTACTCCCCAGGCGGTCTACTTAATGCGTTAGCTTTGAAAAACAGAACCGAGGTTCCGAGCTTCTAGTAGACATCGTTTACGGCGTGGACTACCAGGGTATCTAATCCTGTTTGCTCCCCACGCTTTCGTACATGAGCGTCAGTGTTGACCCAGGTGGCTGCCTTCGCCATCGGTATTCCTTCAGATCTCTACGCATTTCACCGCTACACCTGAAATTCTACCACCCTCTATCACACTCTAGTTTGCCAGTTCGAAATGCAGTTCCCAGGTTGAGCCCGGGGCTTTCACATCTCGCTTAACAAACCGCCTGCGTACGCTTTACGCCCAGTAATTCCGATTAACGCTCGCACCCTCCGTATTACCGCGGCTGCTGGCACGGAGTTAGCCGGTGCTTCTTCTGTCAGTAACGTCACAGCTAGCAGGTATTAACTACTAACCTTTCCTCCTGACTGAAAGTGCTTTACAACCCGAAGGCCTTCTTCACACACGCGGCATGGCTGCATCAGGCTTGCGCCCATTGTGCAATATTCCCCACTGCTGCCTCCCGTAGGAGTCTGGGCCGTGTCTCAGTCCCAGTGTGGCTGATCATCCTCTCAAACCAGCTAGGGATCGTCGCCTTGGTGAGCCATTACCTCACCAACTAGCTAATCCCACTTGGGCCAATCTAAAGGCGAGAGCCGAAGCCCCCTTTGGTCCGTAGACATTATGCGGTATTAGCAGTCGTTTCCAACTGTTGTCCCCCACCTCAAGGCATGTTCCCAAGCATTACTCACCCGTCCGCCGCTCGTCATCTTCTAGCAAGCTAGAAATGTTACCGCTCGACTTGCATGTGTTAGGCCTGCCGCCAGCGTTCAATCTGAGCCATGATCAAACTCTTCAATTAAAAAGTTTTATGTCTTTCGACAGCTCAATGAATTCTGAATTTATTTAATATCTTTCGATATTGAATTGACTGTGCTGCAATTCCTACCTAAGTAGTTATTGCTGTTGGTCACTCAGTTTCAATTGAGACTCTAAATTTGTTTGCCTCACTACCTAAGTAGCTTGGCTGTTAGAACTCAATCTGTACGAGTGCCCACACAGATGATTGCTTTATATTGTTAAAGAACGTTGCGACGTTGTCGCTAGGGATGCGTATAATACATCCTTTATTTTTCGAGTCAACACTTAATTTTAAACTTTCTTACGATGATTTAAACTCAAGTTTTATTTAACTCTCTGAGTAGTTCGTGCCTCGCTATGCGTTGGCGTTCCCCGTCTCAGTGGGGTCGCATTATAGGGAGAACAGATTTTTACGCAAGTACTTTTTTAAAGAAAAACTAAAAAAACACACTGTTCGGTTAGTATCTGAACGAAAGCAGGTGAAACTGGTAGTTTTATAATCAATATAGGCTTTGCTGGCACTAAAATAAGCGCTACTGTTACACTAATACTCTTAATATGTTTAATTTAAAGGTGCATATATGGCAATACGTTCTTATAAAGGAATCACTCCTGCGTTTAATGAATCTGTTTATGTAGACGAGTCGTCTGTATTAGTCGGTGATATCACTATAGGTGATGATAGCAGTGTATGGCCGTTAGTTGCTGCCCGCGGTGATGTTAACCATATTCGTATTGGTCAACGTACTAATATACAAGATGGCAGCGTTTTACACTTATCAAGAGCAACAAAGAATAATCCAGACGGCTACCCACTTATTATTGGTGATGATGTAACCGTTGGTCATAAGGTAATGCTGCATGGCTGCGTATTAGGTAATCGTATACTTGTGGGTATGGGCGCTATTATTATGGATAATGTGATTGTAGAAGATGAGGTAATTATTGGTGGCGGTGCTTTAGTACCCCCTAATAAGCGTTTAGAATCTGGTTTTTTATATGTAGGTAGCCCAGCAAAACAAGCTCGCCCATTAACAGAGCAAGAGCTGAGCTTTTTAAAAGTGTCTGCTGATAATTACGTGCAGCTTAAAGATGAATACTTAGCTGAAGATGCTAGTTAATTTAACTAACTAAACTCACTTCTATTTGACCTGCCGAGTTATAGCATTCATCTTCAATAAGCTGCTCGGCACGTTCTTCATAATCAAAACGGTATTGCTCAAAATAACGCGTTGCATGACTCTCATCGGCTAAATTTAAACTACTGACAGCAATCACACACTCAACTAGCATGCCATTTACTTGTGCAAAAAAAACTAATTGATGAGTTGGCTCTCTAAATTCGAGTCGATCTATAAACTGTATTGCTTGATTCATTTAAGCACTCCCTGCTTTAGTGCAGTAATAACAGGAACAATCTCAGGCATTTTATTTCGCCATACATAATAAGCTTGGGCGGCTTGCCCTACTAGCATGCCACTGCCATCTAATAGCTTAGCTGCTTTATTGTGTTCGCTGACCCAATTCATGAATAGCGTATTTTGCGTGGCGTAAAACATATCATAAGCCATTTCACATGTGCTTAAGTGCTTTTCGCTTAACGCAGGTAATTCGTTATTCATGCTGCTCGAGGTTGAGTTAATAACTAAATGATAATCAGTAAAAGGAAGGTCGTCAAAACCATATCCCGAAACATTGCCATGCCCAGTAAAGAGCTTTGCCAATGTTTGGGCTTTGTGTACTGTGCGATTAACAATAACTATCTCTGCGGGATTTTGCTCTAGTAAAGGTAAGATCACTCCTCGAGCAGCGCCACCCGCACCAATGATCAACAGGCGTTTACCTGTTATCGTTATTTTATTGGTCAGTAAGTCGTTAACAAAACCAGTGCCATCAGTGTTATCACCGAGTAAACTGCCATCATCGCGCTTTTTAAGGGTGTTCACTGCGCCTGCCAGTTTGGCAACTGGGGTGAGTTCATCGGCTAAAGCAAAAGCCTGCTCTTTAAAAGGAACAGTGACATTGGCGCCTTTTCCCCCTTGCTCAAAAAAAGCAGCGACTGTTTTTTCAAATCCATCGATAGGTGCTAATATTGCGCGATAGTCGATTTGCTCTCCCAATGATTTTGCAAACTGCTGATGAATAATGGGAGATTTTGAATGTTTGATTGGATTTCCAAAAACCGCATATTTGTCCATTTTAAACAACCTCTTCGCAGTTTTAGTACTGCCTATTAACGATGATAAATTTATGATTAAAAGACTCTTTTCAAGATCAAAGCCGTCTACAACTACGCAAGCACCTACGCCAGATAAAACCCCGTATGAAATCATTGGTGGAGAAGCCCCCACGCGTGCAATTGCTAATAGATTCTACGACATAATGGCCAGCGATGAATACGCTAAACCGTTATATGATATGCATCCTCAACCATTAGACAGAATTCGCCAAGTATTTTTTGAGTTTTTATCCGGTTGGCTTGGTGGGCCTGACCTATTTGTTGAAAAGCATGGCCATCCGATGCTGCGTAAACGTCATATGCCGTTCCCTATTGATCAAGACTTACGTGATCAGTGGATGTATTGCATGAATAAGACCTTAGATATAGAAATAGATAACCCTGTGTTACGCGAAGGCTTACGTCAATCACTGGCTCAGCTTGCCAGCCATATGATTAACCAGCATTAACCTACCTCGTTCTTTAATTGGGGATTATTTGCGCTAAGTCAAAATCCGCTTTTCTAAAATATAGATAATACCCTATCAAATAATTAGAAAAGCGTGGCGCGTGTGAAATCAATCCAACATAAAATTTATGCTTTATTAGCTCTAACTGGCGTTATTGTATTAATAGCCAGTATTTTTAGTAGTGCTAGCCAACAGCGCACGCTCGCCCAAGATACGGTGGCAGAAAACATTAAGCTGCTTGCCGATAATTATTTTGATTCAATAAACACCATGATGCTAACCGGTACTATAGCTAATCGAGAATTATTGAGCCAAAAGCTACGCAAACACCCTAATATAGAAGATGCTCATATTATTCGCTCCGATATAGTTAATAATCTGTATGGTGCCGGAAATAAAAACCAAACAGCAAGTAATAACAACGAACGCGAAGCACTAAAGGGTAAAGAAAGCTTATTTATAGAGCAAAACACCGATAGCCGCAGTATGACCTACCTACGTCCTATGTATGCTAGCTCTGATTATAAAGGTACTAACTGTTTAGGCTGCCACCAAGCGCAAGAAGGCGATGTACTAGGCGTGGTAAAAATTAGTTATTCCTTAGCTGATATTGATAATGAGGTAACTTACAACACCTTAGTAACCACCAGCCTACTTTCTACTATTTTTATTATTGCCTTTGTGCTGCTAGGTATAGTGTTTAGAAAAATATTTATAGTGCGCCTTAAAAAGCTCGGCCATGCAATGCACTTAGCCACTACCAATAAAGATTTAACCTTACGCATTGAAGATAACGCCGAAGATGAACTCGGCTGGCTTGCCACTAGCTTTAACCAAATGATTGCTACGTTTAAAGATAATATTGCTCAGGTATCTCACTCTTCAAAAGTACTTATTCATTCAGCAGAGAAAATTTATACCTCGGCCGATACCACTGAGCGCGCTATTTTAAAACAAAAGAAAAGTACCGATTCGGTGGCCGCAGCCATTAATGAGCTAGAAAGCTCATCCAATGAAGTAAGAAACACCACTCATTTTGCTCAAGAAAAATCTGAGAACAGTAATGAACTAGCACAACAAAGCATGCAGGTTGCTGAGCAAACCGAACTCAGTATCAATCAGTTAGCAGAAGATGTACGCCAAGCGGCAGATCAAGTGAGACAACTACAAGAGCAAACGCTTGAAGTGGGAAAAGTACTTGAGGTGATCAGCAGTATCGCCGAGCAAACAAATTTATTAGCGCTTAATGCTGCCATTGAAGCTGCCCGTGCAGGTGAAGCTGGCCGAGGCTTTGCCGTTGTTGCTGATGAAGTACGTACTTTAGCAACTCGAACTCATGCATCTACTGATGAAATACGTCGCACAATTGATAAGCTGCAGTCAGAAGCCGCGCAAACCGTTAAAACCATGGGGGAGTCCTGTGCAGAGGCAGACGAAAGAGCGCAACAAGTACAGCAAGTTGCACAAGCTTTAAAAGATATTTCAGGGCAAATGAATGAAATAAATGAGCTCAATATACAAATAGCCGATGCAACAGAGCAACAAAACCAAGCTGCTGAAGAAATAAATATAAGTGTTGTTGGTATTAGCGATAACGCCGAGCAATCATTAGTGGATGCCGATGAAAATCAAAAAGTCAGTGAAGAGTTACTCAATTTAGCTCGTTCGTTAGATGAGCAGGTACGCAGTTTTAAACTTAAACAATAATTTTAAAAGCCAGTCAATAAGTAGCTTATTGACTGGCATATCATTCTTAGCCCAGTGCTAACCAATCTCGAGGCTTTAAAAAATCTTTATATAGTAATGCCTCTGCGCTGTCTTCGGCTGGGGTATAGTTATACTCCCAACGGGCTAAAGGTGGCATCGACATTAAAATAGATTCCGTACGGCCACCGCTTTGTAAACCAAACAATGTGCCACGGTCCCAGACTAAATTAAACTCAACATAACGACCACGGCGGTATAATTGGAAGTCGCGCTGCTGCTCGGTGTACTCATCGTTTTTACGACGTTCAATAATAGGAACGTAAGCATCTAAAAAGCCATTACCCACCGATTGCATAAATGCAAAGCTTTGCTCAAAACCTAACTCATTTAAATCGTCAAAAAATAAGCCGCCTACGCCGCGGGTTTCATCACGATGTTTTAAATAAAAGTATTCGTCACACCATTTTTTATATTTTGGATAAACATCATCGCCAAATGGCTGACACACATCGTGCGCAACTTGGTGCCAATGCACTACATCTTCAAGTACAGGGTAAAACGGGGTTAAATCAAAACCACCACCAAACCACCAAATCGGTTCTTCACCTTCTTTTTCGGCAATAAAAAAGCGTACATTGGCATGGCTTGTTGGTATATGTGGGTTTTTAGGATGAATCACTAACGATACACCACACGCATGAAAACTACGTCCTGCAAGTTCAGGTCTATGTGCAGTCGCAGAGCCCGGCATAGAGGCACCAAATACATGAGAGTAATTAACTCCGCCTTGCTCAATCACATTACCATTGGTGATAACGCGAGTACGACCACCGCCGCCCTCTTCTCGCTGCCAGCTGTCTTCAACAAATTGTGCTTTCCCATCTGCTGCTTCTAAGCCTTGGCAAATGGTATCTTGCAAAGCCATAAAGTAGGCTTTTACTTGTTTTAATAATTCGCTTTGCATAGTTAACCTCTGAATATATTGCCTGTTGTGGCATCTTTAATGGTGCTTGGTTGTGTATTACCACCTAATGGTTCATCAACATAAAAACTAACCTGCTCTGCAAACTGCTGCTGCGCCTCAACAATACTTGTTACCGTTGCTTGACCAGTTAAATTTGCACTTGTTGATACCAATGATTTACCAAACTCTTGGCATAAACGTTTAACTGTAGGATGGTTAGTTACTCTCACTGCAATAGTATCAAATTGCCCTGTTAACCACTTCGGCGTGGTTTTAGCTGCAGGCATAACCCAGGTAATAGCACCAGGCCAACTTGAAAAAATATCAGCGCGCTTGTCCATGGGCAACTTAGCATCATCCACGTACTTTAATAATTGCCCGTAATTGTCAGCAATTAAAATAAGCCCTTTTTCAACTGGGCGTTGTTTAATATCAAGTAAACGTTCCACCGCCTGTTGATTGTCAGGATCGCAACCTAAACCATAAACAGCTTCGGTTGGGTATAAAATAACATCGCCGTTTTCTAAGCTTGTTATTGCAGCAGATAAAGAAGAAAGGTCAGACAAAATTGTCTCCAGAGATATTTACGTTATTCAGTGGCAGCAAACTTATGCATACAGCTTTTTTGTGGACATTGTAACACAACGCCACTCGCGGCTTTTTTCTCAGTAACAACTGGCCAGTCACATACTGGGCACGCTTGAGCTACAGGTTTATGATTAAGCGTATATTTACAGCTTGGGTAACAGTCGCAGGAATAGAATACTTTACCAAACTTATTACTGCGTGAAACTAAATGCCCCTTTTTACATTTAGGGCAACCAACCACAGGCTCTTCACTTGGGGTGTCGTCATCGTCACTGGCAATATAGTGGCATTCAGGATAACCCGTACAACCAATAAACATACCGTAGCGACCATTTTTCACCACCAGCGGCTTGCTACACTCTGGACACTCGCTGTCCTCAAGTACTTTTATTTCATTGCTATCATGATGGGCAAGCGGGCGAATAAAATCGCACTTTGGGTAACTAGCGCAGCCTAAAAAAGGCCCCGACTTACTATTACGAATGACGAGTTCTGAACCACATTGCGGGCATATCTCATATTCTTTTTCTAGGGCGTGTTTATTGGCCGAGAAAAGTGAATGATCGATTTTACTCATGTAAATCCTAGTGGTTGGTGAATTTTCGCCTAATATACCCAAAACCCTTAAAGATACAAGCTATGGCGGTCGGTTTGTTAACGCTGAAAATAATAAAACACCCAATAATGGTTAATGTAACACTTCGCTAGGCTCATCAAAAATAAGATCTTCCATTTGCTCATACGCCTGCTGAGAATCAGGGGCATTAAATAACACCATCAAAATTAACCATTTTAAATCTTCTAAAGTAATGGCTGAATTATCAAGCGCCGCCAAACGATCCATCACCATTTCACGAGTGGTGCTATTAATAACGCCGGTTTGTTCAACAAACATTAAAAAGCCACGGCATTCAGTATCAAGAACTCGACACTCGCTATCGGTAAAGATTCGCACTGCATGCTGCTCAGTGGCTAATAAATAAGGCGACTCATTACTATATTGTAATGCGGCAAGTTGATCTAACCAGTCAATAGCTTTGTTTATTTCCGGCTTGTTAAACCCAGCGCGCAGTAGCTCATCAGTAAGCTTACTTTGCTCAACAAAAACATCGCTTTCGCTGTGAACATAGTTTTCAAATAAATACATAAGAATATCAAACATATTATCCTCCAGCGCTTAATTTAATATAGCCGTCTAATACTCGCTCAATTTGATCGTCTAACTCTAAATCAAGCAATCGCGCTTGTACTTTATCAATTGGCCACTGCACTCGACGCATAATATCGTCCACACTGGTCACCTCAAACCCGATACTATTAAGTACCTCGCAATCTGAGGTTACAGCATCAGTTAACTCTTTATAGTTTAGACCAGAAGGGTATGAAAAGTTCATCTCATCAAGGATATCTGCGACGTTCTCAACCAGCTTAGCACCTTGCTTAATTAAAAAGTGGCTAGCTTGTGCAAGCGGATTTTTAATTGAACCGGGTACCGCAAAAACTTCTTTATTTTGTTCAAGCGCGTAACGTACCGTAATTAATGAGCCGCTTTTAATTTCGGCTTCAACAATTAAAACGCCTAAAGAGAGCCCTGAAATAATACGATTGCGCCGTGGAAAGTTGTGCGCATTGGCAGTCGTACCAGGCAAAAACTCACTAACCAATAAGCCTGTTGCTAATACTTGCTCTGTGAGTAACTTATGGCGTTTGGGATAGTAAATATCAACGCCTGTCCCTAGCACTGCAATGGTTTTACCATTTCCTGCCAATGCTCCTTTATGGGCAGCGCCGTCAATGCCACGCGCCATACCAGAGGTTACTGTTATGCCAGCAAGCGTTAGCTGATGCGCAAACTCAGCAGCAATTTCAAGCCCCGTAGTCGTTGCGTTTCGACTGCCAACAATGGCTATTTGCGGCGAAGCCAGCAAGCTGATATTTCCTTTACAAAAAAGTAATAATGGCGCACTAGCTATTTGTTTGAGGTGTTCTGGGTAGGTGGTATCAAAAATACTAATAACAATAATGTTTTGTTGGCTGATCAACTGCTCATAATGTGCAACTTGCTGCCAATTAGTATTAAGTAAATTGCTAGCTTGATGAGCCGTTAAACCTAAGCTAACTAGCTCAGCATGCGATAAAGAAAACAGCGATGCTAAGCTGTATTGTTTAGACAGGGCTAAGAGCGTTTTAATCCCTAACCCCTTGCATAAGTATAAGGCAAGCCAATGATTTAACTTGCCACACGATTGCTCCATGTTCCCTCCTAGAACACCGACTCGCTACTTAATGAATAACTGCTAAATCTCCAATGCGAATTGGGTACTGATTTTTAGTGATGAGTGCATAACTAACTTTGTCATACACTTTAAAAATAATCATTTCACCAACTTTTTCTGCTGGCATTTTCCACGTAATGCTATCTTCGTCGCTCTCTGAGCCAAACAACTCGCTAGTAGCGGATACTAGTTTTTCTAAACGACTTGAGTCTTCTGTATAACGCGGACCTCGAGCGCCATCAATTACTTTAGGTGATTGACGTTCAATATCAATTACATGACCTACTTCAACTTGTTGTTCAGAGCCTAAGTTTAGCACCACCACATCCATCGTGCTAAATTCTCTCACTTCACGGGGAGAGGCAATTACATGACCCTGCAACGGCTGGGTAGGACGATGCATATTAAAATACACCGGCAGCATCTGTCCTTCCATCGCGGGTAATAAAAAATCACCTTGCTTGATTTCGCGCTTAACTGATTCAACTCTGACTGAGGCAGGTTCACCATTAGCCGCATCACCAGCTCTAAAAGCGCGAGCCATACCCACATAAGATGCTCTACTCGCTAGCTTTTCACCTGTTTTAGGATCGGTGTAAGGCGCCCCTTCATGGTAAATAGCATAAGCCTGATTGCGCTTTAAGTTACCTTTAACATATAAAATATGATCGATTGTTTGGGTTTTAGTATTTTCGTTTGCACCCAAAATGTAGGGTTTTTCTTTTATCGTATCGCTGTTTATCGCTTGTTCAAACGACAAATACGGTTTAATCAACTCAAGCGGTAACGTGGTGATAGCGTCTTTCCCTTTAGGTGTAATACGCCCCATAGGTGATAGCTTTCTATACGCTTTATTAATCACTAAACGCGGATTACCGTCTGCATCGTAAATTAATGCTAACGCATCGCCCGGGTAAATAAGATGAGGGTTGTCTATTTGCGGGTTCATTTGCCATAACTCAGGCCAAAGCCACGGCTCGTTTAAATATATCGCTGAGATATCCCAAAGCGTGTCACCTTTTTTTACAACGTATTGTTTAGGAGCGTCTTTTTTTATAGTTAGTACATCTGCTAGAACAGGAAAAGCAGCACCTAATGCAAGTATTATTGCAATGAATGGAGATTTCATTGAGCTTCCTCATAGTGTTTTTTCATTATTATTAATCAAAACCTGTTAAAGGGGAACGTGAATGGCTAAAATAAGAACATACGATACCCTAAATTTAAGCATAAGTGTAAAAGGTAACTATGGCTAGGTTAGAAGTTTTAAGATTTCCAGATGAACGTTTACGTACAATCGCAAAAGAAGTAACTGTTGTTGACGACCAAGTACGTGAAATCGTCAAAGATATGCTAGAAACTATGTACGATGAAAATGGTATTGGACTTGCTGCTACGCAAGTTGATATTCATCAACGTATTGTGGTGATCGATGTATCAGAAGAGCGCGATGAACCGCTAGTACTTATCAATCCACAAATTATCAAAAAAGATGGCTCTACCGTGAGCGAAGAAGGCTGTTTATCAGTTCCTCACTCCTACGCAAAAGTTGATCGCGCAGAAACCGTCACCGTGGCTGCACTCAACGAAGAAGGTAAAGAGTTTATTCTTGATGCCGACGAATTATTAGCGATTTGTATTCAGCATGAGCTTGATCACCTTCAAGGTAAATTATTTATTGATTATTTATCTCCATTAAAGCGCCAACGCATCCGTAAAAAGCTTGAAAAAGAAGCGAAGTTTGCAGCGCAATAATAAGCACCTTAGTAAATAATTAGGAAACTCAGTGACACAACCATTACGCATTATATTTGCCGGTACGCCGGACTTTGCTGCACGCCATCTGCAAGCACTCATCAATAGTGAACACCAAATTGTGGGCGTTTACAGTCAACCAGATCGTCCAGCGGGTCGCGGAAAAAAACTAAAAGCCAGTGAAGTAAAAGCGCTTGCACTAGAACATGACCTCCCTGTTTTTCAGCCGCAATCTCTCAAAACAGATGAAGCACTTGAGGAATTAAACAGCCTCAATGCCGATATTATGATTGTGGTTGCCTACGGTTTAATTTTACCTAAAGCCATTTTAGATGCCCCGCGTTTAGGGTGTTTAAATGTGCATGGTTCTATTTTACCTCGCTGGCGTGGTGCCGCACCTATTCAACGTGCTATTTGGGCAGGCGATCAGCAAACTGGTGTAACGATAATGCAAATGGATGAAGGGCTAGATACCGGCGATATGCTGCATATTAGCCGCTGCCCTATTGATAATACTGAAACCAGTGCCAGCTTATACACTAAGCTTGCTGAACTCGGGCCTGATGCATTAATCGATACCATAAATCGTTTAGCCAACGGGGAAATAACGCCTGAACCACAAAACGATACCGATGCCAATTACGCTAAAAAACTCTCAAAAGACGAAGCTAACATTGATTGGTCTATGGATGCCGAGCAAATCGAGCGCAACATTCGTGCCTTTAACCCATGGCCAGTATGCTTTACCCAAATGAGTGGTAATACGGTAAAAATATACCAAGCAAATGTGGTTGAACAATCAGGCGCAGCTGGCACTGTCTTAGCAAGTGATAAAAACGGTATCGTTGTGGCTTGTGGTAAACACGCTTTATCTATTGGCGAATTACAACCACAAGGCAAAAAGCCAATGGCAATTAATGATTTTTTAAACGGTCGTAGCGATTGGGTCACACCCGGCACTGTATTAGGCGAAAATAATGAGTAATGTAAGCAATGTCAGAGCGCTAGCCGCTGAAACTTTATATAACGTGGTTGATAAAGGCGCATCGCTTAATCAAGAGCTTCCTTTCGCTAGCCAAGGCCTATCACCTAAAGATAAAGCCTTACTGCAGCAAATTTGCTACGGAGTATTACGTTACTTACCTAGCCTAGAAAATTATTGCCAGCATCTAGTCGAGCAACCGCTTAAAGGCAAACGTCGTATTTTCCAGTTTTTATTGTATGTGGGCATTTACCAACTACAACACATGCGTGTACCGCCGCATGCAGCAATTAGCGAAACGGTTAATGCGTTACAACAATTGCGTGCTCTTGGCTTAAAAGGACTTATTAACGCCATTTTACGAAGCTTTCAACGTCAGCAAGTTGAACTTGAAGAAAAAGCCAAACAAATTCCGGTATGTTTATACAACCATCCAAACTGGTTTATAAAGCAAGTAAAAGAAGCCTATCCAGATCACTGGGAAGACATTCTAGAAGCAAACCAACAGCAAGCGCCAATGTGGCTGCGAGTGAATCAATCTCAGTTTAGCACCCAAGAATATAGCGAAATGCTAACCGCTAACGATATTGAACATACTCTAAACCCTGATTTTATTGATGGCATTAAACTAAGCAAACCACGCGATGTGTTTTCACTTCCTGAGTTTGATACCGGTGCTTGTTCAGTACAAGATGCGGCAGCGCAGCTTGCAGCTCGCTACCTAGACCCACAAAATGGTGATGCAATACTTGATGCCTGTGCAGCGCCTGGTGGTAAAACCTGCCATATTTTAGAGCTTGCCGATGCAGATGTACTCGCGCTTGATAGCGATGCCACACGATTAGAACGTGTTAAACAAAACTTAGAACGAATTGGTTTGGGCGCCGACTTACAATGTGGTGATGCATCGCAACCTCACACTTGGTGGGACGAAGAGCAGTTTGATCGTATTTTGTTAGATGTACCCTGCTCTGCAACGGGCGTAATTCGTCGTCATCCAGATATAAAATGGCTACGTCGCGCATCCGACATTAACGACTTATCGACCCTACAAGGCGATATACTCGATAGCATTTGGCCATTGTTAAAACCAGGCGGCACATTAGTGTATGCAACTTGCTCGGTACTTCCTCAAGAAAACCAACAACAAGTTGCTAAGTTTTTAGCTAATAACGACGATGTGGAGCATATTCCTCTGCACAGCGAAGACACAAAAACCACACCAGGCTTACAGCTGTTACCAGGTGAAAGTGACGGTTTTTACTACGCTAAATTAGTTAAAAAAGCCTAGTATTGCCACGCAACACATTTAACTACCTCGCTTTTGAGGTAGTTATTATTTTGATGTAATTAGTATTAATAATACGGGTACATAATGAAAATAATCATACTCGGTGCTGGGCAAGTTGGCGGCACACTCGCAGAAAACTTAGTGGGTGAACAAAACGAAATAACCGTAGTTGATATCGACGGTAACCGCTTGCGTGAACTGCAAGATAAATACGATTTACAAGGTGTTGCAGGCCATGGCGCCCACCCTGACGTGTTGAGTCGCGCAGGAGCTGAAGATGCCGACATGATTATCGCCGTAACCAGCTCAGATGAAGTAAACATGGTGGCATGCCAAGTTGCTTACAGTATTTTTAATACGCCAACCAAAATTGCCCGCATTCGCTCTGAGCAATATTTAAAATACCGCGAAAAGCTCTTTCATAATGATGATTTACCTGTCGATCATTATATAGCCCCAGAAGCACTCGTAACTAAATATATTCGCCGTTTGATAGATTACCCTGGTGCATTACAGGTACTACAATTTGCCGACGGCATGCTCTCTTTAGTAGCTGTAAAAGCCTACTATGGCGGTTTATTGGTAGGCTATGCCCTATCTACACTTAAGCAACATATTCCTAATGTAGAAACCCGGGTAGCCGCTATTTACCGTCAAGGCAAGGCAATAAAACCGCAGGGTACCACCGTAATAGAAGCCGACGATGAAGTATTTTTTATTGCCGCCACCAAACATATTCGTGCGGTAATGAACGAGCTACAAAAACTGGAACGCTCGTACAAAAAAATTATGATAGCCGGTGGCGGTAATATTGGTGCAGGCCTAGCCCGTTCACTGGAAAGAAACCACAGCGTTAAATTATTAGAACGCAGTAAAAAGCGCGCAGAGCAACTCTCTGAAATGCTAGACAATACCGTGGTATTTTGTGGTGATGCGTCCGATCAAGAGCTGCTCTCAGAAGAACACATTGAACAAGTTGATGTTTTTATTGCCGTTACTAACGATGATGAAGTGAATATTATGTCGGCCATGCTCGCAAAACGCATGGGGGCACAAAAAACCATGGTGCTTATTCAACGAGGTGCTTACGTTGATTTAGTACAGGGCGGCGAAATAGATATTGCTATTTCACCACAACAAGCGACTATTTCTGCGTTACTTACGCACGTGCGCCGAGGCGACATTGTAAACGTGTATTCACTGCGTAAAGGGGCTGCAGAAGCCATAGAGGCAGTTGCCCATGGTGATGAAAACACATCTAAAGTAGTGGGTCGCGCGATTGCAGATATTAAATTGCCAGCAGGTACCACAATAGGTGCAATTGTACGTAATGACGATGTACTCATTGCCCACGACGACACGATAATTCTATCAGGCGATCATGTAATTATGTTCTTAATTGATAAAAAGCACATTAACGTGGTTGAAAAGTTATTCCAAGTTAGCGCAATCTTTTTATAAGTAATCCCTCCTTTTTATTCACAACGTGCTTGTAAGTAAAAAGGAGAACATTTAAATCTAAATGAAAATCATTATCAAAAGCATTTACTAATAAAGAAAAATCCATTAGTCTCTTCTTGCTCGATTATCAAGCAGCGACATCTACTGATGTGAAAAGTTAATTTCACGTTTTTAAATAAAAATGGATTTCAAATGATACACCTACTCTCAAAGAAAAATTCTCCCGTAACTCATTACACTCTGGTTGGTCTTTTATTTTCAGCAGTTTCAACTCAAACGCTCGCCCACACTAGCAAAGATATCGAAAGGTTAACCGTTATTGGAGAGCAAGCGAACGGCTATAAAGTTAATTCCATGAGCTCTGCAACAGGTCTTGAGCTATCACATTTGCAAACACCGCAATCAACGATAGCGATAACAAGCGATTTTATGGCAGACCAACAACTAGACACCGCAATTGAAGCTATAACCAGTGTAACAGGCATAAATGCTCGAGAAGCAGATAATGGCAAGTTTTCTATTTCAGCCCGAGGTATTAGTGTCACCAGCATACTTTATGATGGCATAGCGACCACCTATGACACCCGCTTTAATTATGGAGATAACCTAACCGATACCGCAATTTATGATCGTATCGAAATAGTTAGAGGAGCAACGGGGCTAATGCTGGGCGCAGGTAACCCTTCGGCAGCAATTAATTTGATACGTAAACGTCCAACTGCAAACACTCAAATAAATCTTACTGCTTCATTAGGCTCATGGGACAACTACCGTGCGATGGTGGATGTGTCGGGAAGCATAAATAATAGTGAAAGTATAAGAGGACGGGCTGTTGTTGCTTATCAAGATAGACACTCATATCAAGATCGCTTCTCGCAAACCAGTCAAACATTGTATGGCATTATTGAGGCAGATCTTTCTAACAGTACTTTATTGACTCTTGCTGTTGATAATCAATCGACAACCCCTAAAGGAACAATGTCAGGTGGTTTGCCTATTTTTTATAGTGATGGCTCCCGCACTGCTTATGACAGAGGTGCTTCAACGGCTCAAGATTGGGCCTCTTCTCGAACCGATGCACTTAATGCGTTTATTCGTCTAGAGCATTACTTTAACGCTAACTGGCAGCTAACCGCTAATTATGTCTATGGTGATAACGACCTAGACTATGATGTGTTTTGGGTAAAAGGAGAGCCCGATCCTATAAACAACACTGGAATGAAACCCGGTTCTATAAACTATATTGATGCAAACAGAACGCAGGATACCTATGAGGTCGAACTCAATGGTAGGTTTAATTGGCTGGGCCAAAGTCACCAACTGCTATTTGGTTATAATACCCAAGAGCAACGGTTTTCGACCCCTTATTATGCTAGTGAACAAAGTGACTATATTATCGGCGATTTCACTGACTCTAGTTATAGTATTGCAAAACCAAATTGGCAGTCAGAAGCGGCTTACGGCTCTTATGGCACAACTAAACAAGATGCGCTTTATGTTGCTGCACAACTAAATATAACCGATGCCTTGTCTTTAATTGTTGGAAGCCGGTTAAATCAATGGCAAACCAATCAAGATAATTTTGGTCGCATGCATGATTATAAAATAAGTGATGAACTAACTAATTATTTTGGAGCAACTTATGAACTAACACAGAGTTGGGCTTTGTATGCTAATTACACTGATATTTTTACACCACAAAGTCGAGTTGATAAAAATGGACATTATTTAAGCCCTATTGAAGGTAAGAATTATGAACTTGGCATAAAAGCTTCTGTACTTGATGAACGTTTAGACATATCCCTTTCTGGATTTAAAATTTATCAAGATAATGTAGGCGAGTACACGGGAGATACCATTGCAGAAACACTTCAGGCCATCTACAAGCCCATTGACGGCACATTAACTCAGGGCTACGAGCTAGAAATCAACGGAAAATTAACCGACAACTGGAACGCTTATTTTGGCTATACCCATAGTAAAGGCGAAAAACCGGATAATACGGTATTAAATACCACCAACCCAAAAGATCAATTTAAACTTTTTACTAGCTATCAACTCTCAGGTGCATTAGACAATCTAAAAGTGGGTGGTGGCTATCGCTGGCAAAGCAATAGCTATGATGAAGTTAACAACCCTGTTTATGGTGCTGTTGAGGTAAACCAGCCTAGTTATGGTATTGCCAGCCTAATGGCGAATTATCAAATGAATGAGCAATTATCTGTTAGCCTAAATATCGATAACTTATTTGATAAGCATTATTACAGTCAAATTGGGTTCTATAACCAATATCGTCATGGCAAGCCAAGAAGCTTCTCTCTCCAACTTAAATATAGTCTCTAACAAGCACAAAAAAGCCGCTGACTATTAAGCGGCTTTAGTGGAGTATGATGGGGTAATACTTATTGTACTCTTGCAAACTCTTCTTTAGAAAGTTCACCATTTCCGTCAGTATCTAAGTCATCAAAAATATTCATTAGTTGTTTATTAGACGCTGCTTCCTGCTGACTAATTACACCGTCGCCATTGCTATCAAAAGAGGCAAAGTCTACTGCTGCGTATGCCGCTGATGATGACGCTAATACTAAAATCGCAAGTGTTGTGTTTAATGCTTTCATAATAAGTCTCCTTAAAGAGGGAAATCCTTTTCTGAGATCCCTGTGCAATGAAAAAAGTTAAAAATTAAAAGTTTGCAAACTCAGCTTTAGAAAGCTCACCATTACCGTCAGTATCAAGCTCAGTAAATGCGGCCGTTAAATCAGCATTTACAGCAGCTTCGCTTTGACTAATAACCCCATTACCGTCGGCATCAAGTGTGTCAAAGTCGCTAGCGGCAAAGGCTGCTGATGAAGAAGCTAGCGCGATAAGTGCGAATGTTTTGTGTAATGTTTTCATAATTTAATCCTTCAAAATGTAATGCTTTGTGCTATTGGAAATGTCAGGCTATAACCGTCCTTGTCATTCTTTTTCACAGGCTCCCTTGCCTACTTAGGTTGTCTTTGGCAACTCAGAATATACCCAGCTTTAGCTTATGCTTTAGAAAATTCTGCTTTTGATAGCTCACCGTTTTGGTCTGTATCAAGCTCTGAGAACATGCTCATTAGCTTTGCATCAACTGATGCCTCACTTTGGCTAATAGCACCGTTACCGTCGGTATCAAGTGTATCAAAATCGCTGGCAGCAAAAGCTGCTGATGAAGAAGCCAATGCAATAAGTGCGAATGTTTTGTGTAATGTTTTCATAATGAGTATTCCTTAAAATCGTTTAAATAATGTGGGAGATTTAGCTCCCAAAGTTTAATAGCTTAGGATTATGCTTTAGAGAACTCTTCTTTTGATAGCTCACCGTTTTGGTCTGTATCAAGCTCTGAAAACATGCTCATTAGTTTTGCATCAACTGATGCTTCGCTTTGACTGATCGCGCCGTTGCCGTCAACGTCTAGCGTATCAAAGTCGCTTGCTGCAAAAGCAGCTGATGAAGAAGCCAATGCGATAAGTGCTAAAGTTTTATTAATGCTTTTCATAATCAATCTTCCTTCAAAGTTTATGTTTTATGCGATTAAGTGTTTTACTTTAAATCACGTTTCGTTCAATACAACCTGACTATTACAACTTCGATGCCAACAATAAAAAGTAATTTACTTTCAATGAGTTAAAATTAAAACATCTTTAAGTAGCGTTATTTTACTCGTTATTTTGTTGCTTTTTAGCAACAGTGAATAAAGCGATAAAATTAAAACCTTAAAAAACAATGGGTTGGTTTTTATAAAAACACCACACGATCAGTGAAAAACCACTAACAAAGCAAGTTAATTAAACAAAAAGGAAGGTGAGTTGAGATTTATTTTGTTATAAATAAAAAATTAAAATTAAAAAATAAATTTAAGCTGCTGTTTTTAAACAGTTTAAAAATAAATTTAAGGTGACGTTGAAAATTTACAGCCGCACAAGGCTATTTGTTGCAAAATGACGAAATCACGTGAGTATACTGAACTTATAATAGAAGCTTGTTCAACTTGATATGCCCCTAAACTATTTCAACTTCAAGTGCACTAGGGTCAATAAAATGATCCCCCATTAGCGCTTTCATTTGCTCTTCACTGGCAAATAATCGAATTCCACAACAGATACCGCTAGCATGTTTTTTTACACTGCATATTTGCCCCTCATGCTTAGTATCACCATCAAATACAACCGTACAGCGCATGTCTTTTAACTCATCGAGTGCTTGGGTTGTTTTAATATCAAACATAACTCCGGTGAGCGAAATGTCTTTTATAACCCCTTCAAAGGGAGGCTGCTCATCGGTTAATGTTAACTTAGCAGGAAACAACGTGGGTATGCGTGCTTGTGAGCGCAGCCCAAACAACTGCACTTGTGAAGGGTATTGAATAAACAACAATTTAGCAGGGTGAGAGGCAACAGACATAAGTTGCTGACGAAACGCAATCACATGCCCGCCACTGCCCTCTATAAGCGCTCTTACCACCACCATAACACCATCACGCAGGTAATCACTTGCCATAGGAAGTCGCTTAGCGCTGGGATAGTTTAAAATAATAAATTTGTTTTCTAATAAACCAATAAACTCCGTTTTTACACGTCGGCTACTGGTTGGTGTCAGTATTTCTACATCGACTATGCCACCTGTGACGATTTGGTTTAACTTTTCCAAATTGGTTTTTTGCATAGTTCCTTCCTAATATTTAAAACATTATCCACGCCAAAATGTTGGGGTAAATAATACTAACAGTGTAAATATCTCTAACCGGCCAAATACCATAGCGACTGTTAGTATCCATTTAGCGGCATCACTAATCGCACCATAATGAGAGGCTACGTCACCCAAACCTGGGCCCAAGTTATTAAGGCAGGCTGCTGTCGCAGAGAATGCAGTAATGTTGTCTAACCCTGTGCCCATTAACGCTAACATTATAATAATAAAGACTAGTGCATAAGCTGAGAAAAAGCCCCATACCGCTTCAACTACTTTGTCAGGTAAGGCCTTACGACCGAGCTTTATTGAATATATAGCTCGAGGATGTACTAGGCGGTTAAGCTCTCGTATCCCTTGCAAGTACAACAAAAACACGCGAACAACTTTCATACCGCCACCGGTAGAACCCGCACAGCCGCCAATAAAGCTCGAAAAAATAAGTAAAATAGGTAAAAACAACGGCCAAGCTGAAAAATTATCTGTGGCAAACCCAGCAGTACTACTAATAGACACCGCTTGAAACAACGCCTGATCGAGGGTTTCATCACCATTTGCATAAACATCATGAGACGAAAGCACAGTAAAGCAAATTACCACCAGCGCTAGCTGAATACATAAGAATACTTTAAATTCAGGGTCACGAATGTACACGCTAATATTACGGCTCGCTACAGCGGCATAATGTAGTGAAAAGTTAATAGCGGCTATAATTAAAAAGAACACACAAATAAAGTTAATTACAGGGCTATCAAAGTGCCCCATTGACGCGTCATAAGTAGAAAAACCACCAATAGCAACTGTAGAAAAGGCATGGCATATAGCGTCAAACCAGTTCATCCCTGCGCTCCAATACGCCAAAGTACACGCAAGAGTAATAGATACGTAAATATACCAAAGGTGCTTAGCTGTATCGGCAATACGCGGGGTCATTTTGGAGTCTTTTACTGGGCCAGGAATTTCAGCTCGGTACAACTGCATACCACCGACGCCAAGCATTGGCAGTATGGCTACTGCTAATACAATGATCCCCATCCCACCAAACCACTGTAATTGCTGGCGATAAAATAATACCGATTTAGGCAAGTATTCTATGCCAGTTAATACGGTCGCCCCTGTGGTAGTTAAGCCTGAGAAAGCTTCAAACACTGCATCGGCCAAAGAGAGGTTGGGTTCTTGTAAAAATATCAGCGGCAATGACGCAAACGCCCCTAGTACCAACCAAAACAAAACCACAATTAAGAAGCCTTCGCGTGCTTTTAAATCACCATGCTCATGCCTATTTGGATAGTAAGCCATTAAGCCAATAATAACGCTAAATATAAAGGCTAAAACAAACGGTACACCTCCGCCATCTTTATAAATTAAAGACACGAGTGCTGGTGGCACCATTGTAATACTAAATAGCGCGACCAGTTGGCCAAGAATTTTTATGATGGTACGAAATTGCATTGAGCGTATCGCTTTTTTATTAGTAAATTAAAATAACTACTGTATGACTCGAAAATTTAATCTGTAGTGATTAAATAGGATGGATGTAAGACTATTACTCTTTGATTGTTAACTCAACTGCGCCGTGACTTAAATCAAAAATATCTTTGCATGCTTGCTGTGCTTGGCGGCTATCAATAGTAATACTCCACTCAATATTTGCCGTAAACTGCTTTTCAATATTAAGTACCTGAAAATTGGTTTTTAAGTGCTGTTCTATTGCGCCTTGCATACTGTATTCACTAAAGCCAACCAGCTCAATGCTGGGTACTTTTACCACTGTGTGTAATTTTGCTAAGGCATTATTAAGTGAGCCACCATAAGCACGAACTAACCCACCGGTACCAAGTTTTATACCACCAAAATATCGTGTTACCACAGCAGTTACTTCACCTAGACCAGAGCCCACCAGCACGTTGAGCATAGGTTTACCGGCGGTGCCATTTGGCTCTCCATCGTCAGAAAAACCATAAACATGGCTTCCACCAGGATTACCCGCAACATGCGCCCAACAATTATGGCGTGCATCACTGTATTTTTCTTCAATGTTTTTAATAAAGGCTTTCGCAGAGTTTAAATCAGGCGTGTGGCCTATATGCACAATAAAGGTACTTTTTTTAATTTCTTCTTGATGAAAAACATCGTCGGCTGGGTATTTATATTCTGACATAGCGCTTACTTGGCTGTTAAATTAAAAATGGGGCCAACAGGCCCCTTTCATGAATAATATAAACTGTTATTAGTTAAATATTAGTCGAGTAATAAATCACGCGTCATATTTTCTAGGCTGTCTTCGTGAACAATAATATTATCTTCAATACGAATGCCGCCAAATGGTTTAAACGCTTCTACTTTTTCCCAGTTAATAAACTGCTTGTTGTCTGTTTGTGCTAAATCACCCAACAAAGAGTCGATAAAGTACAAACCGGGCTCAATTGTAAACACTTGGTTTTTCTCAATTAAGCGAGTGCAGCGTAAAAATGGATGACCCTCTGGTGGTGCCTGATGCGCACCGGTTTCATCACGCATAAAGCCACCTACATCATGTACCTGTGCACCTAAATGATGCCCTAAGCCATGAGGAAAGAAGGTTGAGGTAATTTGACGCTCAACAATTTCAGCTGCAGGTAACTTAACAATATCAAAGTCACTTAGTAACTGTGCAATGCGGTTATGGCAGTCAATATGTAGCTCGCCATACAGTACACCTGGTTTTAAGCTTTTGCCTAACTCAATCTGATGCGCCGTCATTGCTTTAACTAGATCAGCAAACTCGCCTTGCTTTTTAAAGTCGTAGGTACGGGTAATATCTGCAGCGTAACCATTAAAGTTAGCGCCCGCATCAATTAAAAATGAGTTATGTGTTTGCGGTGCTTTTGGCTCAAAATGGGTGTAGTGCAAAATAGCGCAGTTTTCGTTAAGGGCCACAATGTTGCCATATGGCATTTCATTTTCGCTCTGACGCGTTGCCATTAAGTAGGCCTGCTGAATATCAAACTCGCTACCACCATTAAAAAACGCATCACGCGCCGCTTTGTGGCCATCTACTGCAATACGGTTCGCATTACGTAAACATTCAAGTTCATATTGCGTTTTATAAGCACGGTGATAATGAATATAGTTAAGTACTGGCTCAGGATTCATGATGCTAAAACCAAGTGCTTGGGCTACTTCTAGGTATTCACCAATGTAGGCAAATTTAGCTTTATCGTAAGGAAGTAGTTTTTCAACCTGATCAGGCTTTAGTAGCAATTCAATATCGAAGTACTCTGCCCAAAAATCTCTTGGTTCATCAGGTACTTTATGCCAAAAATCAATTGGACGATAAAAAATAAGCTTTGGCTTATCGCTACCATTTACCACAATCCAGCAATGCGGATTATCAATAACCGGTAACCACGCTTTAAAGTGTGGGTTAACTTTAAACGGGTAATACATATCATCTAAAAATTGGCGCTTAGCTTGGCCTGAATGAATGACTAATCCTTCTAACCCTTCTTGCTCACAAATAGTACGTGTACGCTGCTGCAATGTTGCAATATGTTCGGCGTATAATACGGCTAATTTTTCCATAATAAACCCATCTGTTAAATTTAACTTGCTCTGAGTCTACCACTTATAAACAAAGCGCTCAAAAAAGAGGGATAGTTACCGTGTAAATATCCCTCTGCTGTTGTAGATTTATTTTTACTACCCGCCCATGGTCATCTCTAATAGTGGCGCGAGTAAATTCCCCTCTCGGCCAAGGCGAGTGTGATAAACCTGCCGATACGCAAATACGTTTTTTACGTAGTCTCGAGTTTCTCTATATGGAATAAGCTCAACCCATAGCTCTGCGGGCATCGCTTCCTCTGGTAGCCAACGCTTAATTCGGTGATACCCGGCGTTATAGGATGCTGTTGCCAACACCTCGTTACCGTGATTTTTCTTTTTTAAATACTGTAAATAACGGGTACCAAGTCGAATATTGGTTTTTGGCTGATACAAGCGACGGCTAGATACATCGCCTTTGTTAATATATTTTGCGGTGCTTGGTAATAACTGCATTAACCCGCGTGCATTTGCATGAGAACGGGCATCGGGTGCAAATGAGCTTTCTCGACGCGCAATAGCGATACTCCAAGTTAAATCTATTTTGCTACGATTACTGTAGCGCTCAAACATTTCTTGAAACGCAAATGGAAAACGCAAATCAACATAATCCCATGCTTTTATTTTTGCTAGGGTAAATATTGTACTATCAAACCAATCAAGTTCTGCCGCAAGCACTGACGCTGCTAGCTTTTCATCATCTTCAGAAGTGTTGGTTAAATAATTCCATTCACGTCGGGCCGCTGTAAATCGCTCAAGTTCATATAGTGCCTTAGCACGCTTAAAGCCTGGTGCATTACTGACTTTTGTCACTAAGGCTTGATTTACATTGACTGGTAGCTCATTTAAATCAACCGGTAACCCTAAGCGAGCAGCGGCTAAAAAACCGTAATAATCACGGTTAGCGGCTACCTTGCTCCAAATTGCCTTAGCTTTTTCATGCTCTGCGCGTTTGTCATAACTATATGCAAGCCAATACTGTTGCCCTAAGCTAAGGTTTTCTTTTCCGGTAAAAAATGCCGCAATGCCTTCCCAATCTTGAGTTTTAAGCATATTGGCTAGTTGCCATTGCATTAATTTACGGTCTTGACGCGCTTTAGGGACTTTATTTAAATAAAAGCTCGCCTGGCTATGGCCGCTCGACGCTAACGACAGCGCAAAGGTATAATATACCTCCGCCTTTTCATCATCAGCAAAATCAAACATGCCTTCAATTTTTTGCCACGCCTTTAATGCCAGCTCTTTATCACGCCAAATTAAACGCTTAATACCATAAAGCGCTATTTCCCCTTCTTTGGCTGTTTTACGTTTATAGCGGTAAAGGCCTGCAGCAGCACTAGGATCGCGCCTTACTTTGGAATATAAATCAGCTAAATAACGCTCCTTGGCTGGCAATAAGGTTTTTAAATAAGGCAATAAACGATAAGAGCCCCCTTGTGCCGCTAAAGTAACACGCTGCCACACAACATCAGGGGTTAAATAACCATTTTGTCGCCAACGCTCAAAAAGCCCGTCACATTCACTAGGTTGTGACTCGCCTACCGTCCAAATGTCGGTTACCTGCGAGAGTATTGCTTTTTTAGGCGCTCCTAAATCAAGCTGATAACTAAGATGGGTACAACTAAGCTCAGTGTCAGAGGTTTCACGGTAGTTTTTAATAAATGCTGCTTTTTTATTTCTGCGCTTTAAATAATTTAACCATGCTTTGCGCACTGGCCACTCTAATGGCGTGTGTTCATAAATAGTGAGGAAGTTTTCTATTTCTGTTTGGTGTTTTAAACTGGGGTAGCGCTGCCAATAGGCTTTTTCTACATAGGGCTTAAGTGGGTGAGACAATGAGTCTACCGCTTGTTTAAAGCTATTGTAATCGCCATAGCGGGCTTGTTTTTCTGCATCTAAAAATGCATCAAGTTCGGTATTTGCGTTGGCAGAGGGAAAAGATAAAAATAGAGTCGCTGCCGCTACGCTTAATAAATATTTTTTCATAATGTCCTTTAGGGCATAGTTACCTTCAAGGCTGACAAGAGTGTGGCTATGGGTAAATAAAAAACAGCGCAGGCACTGTAACTCTATTTTATTTACTTTGATAAAACCCAAGCTATAAACACCAAGACAGCGCAATAAAATGAATAAAGAAAACTTTCAAACCCACCTTAGCACCAAACCAGCTATATTTTAACCAGACGTTTGTAACCAAGATAAATTTTTCGTTGCATTTTTAATTTAAAGCAAGCACACTGGTCTGAATATGAACTCATCGTACCAGTCTTAGTTCATCAACTAGGGAGAATAATAATGTTATATAAAAGCGATTCCTTTGAAGTTAGCTTCGTGAAGGAAAACATCGCCGAGTTTAAGTTTTGTGCTACAGGTTCTGTAAACACATTATCTCAACAAACTCTTTCAGATTGCGCGGCAGCATTAAAAGAATTAGCCGCTAACACTGATATTAAAGGCATGATTTTTACCAGTGATAAAGACCACTTTATTATTGGTGCCGATATCTTCGAATTTTTACCTACTTTTACTAAGCCTGAAGCAGAATTAGTAACGTGGATCAAAGATGCAACTGACGTTTTTGATGCAATTGAAGACTTACCATTCCCAACACTCAGTGTTATAAACGGCTTGGCGCTTGGCGGCGGCTGTGAGTGGGCACTTGCTACCGATTATCGTGTTGCAAGTGACTCAGCAAAAATGGGCTTACCAGAAGTTAAATTAGGCATAATGCCTGGTTTTGGTGGTACAGTGCGCCTTCCGCGCATTATTGGTGCCGATAACGCGATGATGTGGATCACCACAGGTAACGAAAATCGCGCTGCTGACGCCCTTAAAGTAGGTGCATTTGACGCGGTAGTTAGTGCCAACAAACTACAAGAGTCAAGTTTAGCAACACTAGAATTAGCGATTGCTGGCAAGCTAGATTGGCAAGCAAAACGTGCTGTAAAATTACAACCGCTTAAATTAAACCGTGTTGAGCAAGGCATGAGCTTTGCAATGGCAGAAGGTATGGTAATGGGTAAAACCAAAGGCCACTATCCTGCTCCAGTTATGGCAGTTCGCACTATTAAAGCCGCAGCAAACAGCTCACGCGCCGAAGCAATGGCAATTGAAAATGCCAACTTTGCAAAACTAGCACGTACTAGTGAAGCTGCTGCTCAAACGGGTATCTTTTTAGCAGACCAATACATTAAAGGTAAAGCACGTAAATTTGCTAAACACAGCGATGTAGAAATTAAACAAGCGGCAGTATTAGGCGCAGGTATTATGGGTGGCGGTATTGCATACCAGTCTGCTTATAAAGGCACACCAATCATAATGAAAGACATCCAACAGGATGCGCTAGATTTAGGTATGGGTGAAGCATCTAAACTATTAGGTGCAAAAGTGAAGCGCGGCCACATGCCGATGGAAAAAATGCTAGCAACGCTTAGCAAAATCAAACCAACGCTTAACGATGCAGACCTACAAAACGCCAACATCATTGTTGAAGCCGTAGTAGAAAATCCTAAAGTGAAGCAAGCCGTACTTGCTGATCTTGAAAAGAATATGCCAGAAGGCACGGTACTTACGTCAAATACATCGACTATTTGTATCGACCTACTTGCAGAAGCGCTTGATAAGCCAGAAAACTTCTGTGGTATGCACTTTTTCAACCCAGTACCAAAAATGCCATTAGTAGAAATTATCCGTGGTGCAAAAACTTCAGATAAAACGATTAATGCCGTGGTTGATTACGCACTTAAACTAGGTAAATCACCGATTGTTGTTAACGATTGCCCAGGCTTTTTTGTAAACCGTGTTTTATTCCCTTACTTTGCTGGATTTAGCAAATTAGTGGTTGAAGGCGCTAACTTTGCAAAAGTAGATAAAGTAATGGAAAACGTATTTGGCTGGCCAATGGGCCCGGCTTACCTACTTGATGTTGTAGGTATTGATACGGCTTATCATTGTACTGGTGTAATGGCAGACGGTTTCCCTGAGCGTATGGCACGTGCAGATAAAGACCCAGTGACTGTTTTTGCTAACGAAAAACGTTTTGGTCAAAAGAACAAAGCAGGTTTCTATAAGTACGAAACAGATCGTCGCGGTCGTCTTAAAAAATCTCATGACCAAACAGCGATTGAACTACTTGCACCTATCACAGACGCACCAAAAGAATTTGATAAACAAGAAATCATTGACCGTTGTATGATCCCAATGATCAACGAAGTACTACTTTGTTTACAAGAAGGCATTGTTGCTTCTCCTCAAGAAGCTGATATGGCACTTGTATATGGTGTTGGTTTCCCTCCATTTAGAGGCGGCGCGTTCCGTTACTTAGATCAAACAGGTTTAGCTAACTTTGTAGCAACTGCTGACAAATACGCTCACCTAGGTGCGATTTACCAAGTATCAGAGCAAACTCGCAAGTGGGCTGAAGAAGGCCGTGTTTTCTATAAGGTGGAAGGTTAATATCATGAATAATCCAGTAATTGTAGATTGTATCCGCACACCAATGGGTCGCTCAAAAGGCGGCGTATTTAAAAACAAACGTGCGGAAGACTTAAGCGCTCATTTAATGAAAGGCTTATTAGAACGTAATCCGGCAGTTGACCCTGCGTCAATTGACGATATTTATTGGGGCTGTGTACAGCAAACATTAGAGCAAGGCTTTAACGTTGCACGTAACGCATCTCTACTTGCAGGCATTCCACATTCAGTGCCAGCAACCACAGTTAACCGTTTATGTGGCTCATCAATGCAAGCATTGCATGACGCTGCTCGCGCAATTATGACTGGCGCTGGCGACACATACCTAATTGGTGGCGTTGAGCACATGGGTCACGTACCTATGACTCACGGTAACGACTTTCACCCAGGCTTAGCTACATCAATTGCACAAGCATCTGGCTCTATGGGTTTAACCGCTGAGTACCTTGCTACTATTCACGGTATTAGCCGTGAGCAACAAGATGAATTTGCTTACCGCTCGCATCAACGCGCTCATGCAGCGACTGTTGAAGGCCGTTTCCGCCGCGAAATTTTAGCAATGGAAGGTCACGATGCTGACGGTTCACTTATTCTTGTTGAAGATGATGAAGTAATTCGTCCAGAAACAACAGTTGAAGGTTTATCGCAGCTACGTCCAGTATTTAACCCTGCTACGGGTTCTGTTACTGCGGGTACATCTTCTGCACTTTCTGACGGCGCATCAGCTATGTTAGTAATGAGCGAAGAAAAAGCAAAAGAACTGGGCTTACCAATTCGTGCACGTATTCGCGCTATGGCTGTTGCCGGTTGCGATCCATCAATCATGGGTTACGGCCCAGTACCTGCAAGTAAAAAAGCATTAGCACAAGCCGGTATTACCATTGATGACATTGACGTAGCTGAGCTAAACGAAGCATTCGCAGCACAATCACTGCCTGTACTTAAAGACCTAGGTTTAGCAGATGTGGTTGACGAAAAAGTGAATTTAAACGGCGGCGCTATCGCACTTGGTCACCCTCTGGGTTGTTCGGGTTCACGTATTAGCACCTCGCTTATTCACTTAATGGAAGACAAAAACGCAAAATACGGTTTAGCAACTATGTGTATTGGTTTAGGCCAAGGCATTGCCACTGTATTTGAACGTGTTCAAGACTAATTAGTTTTTAACATGTAAAACCATCTTGGTGATTAAAAGGCGAACTAGCGCAAGTTAGTTCGCCTTTTTTATGCCACCAGCTTTTGCAGGTTTAAAATGAATAATGTGATCGGGTGCATTAAACTTATTTCAGATTATCTATTAATAAGTTGAGCTGTTTTGTTATACGTAAAATAGTTAACCAACAGCTTTATTTACGCTAAACTACCCGACCTAACCAAGCCGCGACTATTTTTACAGGTAATTTTTATGAGCTTTGATAACCCCGATCACCAATTAGATGCCATCGGCCTTCGTTGCCCAGAGCCGGTGATGATGGTACGCGCTGCGATTCGTAAAATGAGCGATGGTGAAACACTGCTTATTATTGCCGACGACCCTTCAACCACCCGCGATATTCCCAGCTTTTGTACCTTTATGGATCACACGCTAGTGGCTAAAGAAGTTGAAGAATCACCGTATAGATATGTGGTGAAGAAAGGGTTGTAATCAGCTATCAGCTATCAGCTATCAGCTATCAGCTATCAGCTATCAGCTATCAGCTAAAAATTAAAAAACCGTGTTTGTTAAATCAAGCACGGTTTTTTATTTTATATTTAAGCTAACGACTGACTGCTTATAGCTTACAGCTCTTACTTTTTAGTTATCGTTACTTGCGGCTTATCGTAGTCACTAAAATCAATGCTGACTATGTACGACCCTTTGATTGCGGGTGTGTAGCTAAAGTAATTATAAATGGTATTACAATCAGCGCGCGTTGATTGGCCAAGTGTTAGGCTTTGCCCTGATGGCTGTGAATCGCTGTAGCCACAGTTAAAACCTTCACTAAAATCTGCATCGGCTATTTTAAACTCGTACACTTTGCCAGGGGTCGAAAATTTAACTTGAGCTTGATAAAGCGCAGGGCCAACTTGTTGAAATTGGTATTGAGGTTCTGCATCCCATAATGTGAAATCCCCTCTTAAATAAATACTGCGATCCAATTCTTGCTGCGGCAACACATCGTTAATCGAAATTTGGCTGGTACAGGCCGTAAGTAAACCAGCCATTGCTAGCGTTAAAATTCGTTTTATAGAGATCATCATTTGTATCCTTTGCATACAGTGAATACTAAAAAGCCAGCATAATGCTGGCTTTTTAAATAGCTATAAGCTGTTATTTTTGTAATACAGAAATATCTGCAATTTCTAAAAATAACCCGCTAAGCTGGCTTAAAAGTGCAAGACGGTTTTGCTTAACCGCTTCATCGTCGGCCATTACCATGACATTGTCAAAAAAGTTATCAACACTCTCACGAATGCCTGCTAATTGGCTTAATGCCTCTTGGTAATTTCCATCGCTGTACAGTGGTGCTAAATCAGTGGCAAATTTTGCAACTTGCGAAGCAAGCACTTTTTCAGCATCATCACTTAATAAGCTCTGATCAACATCACCTTGCGTTGTAATGTTATTTTTAGCCAGAATATTACTTACACGCTTATTAGCCGCTGCAAGCGATTCTGCGGCGTCTAATGTACGGAAATGACTTACGGCTTTAACTCGGCGATCAAAATCAACTGGCTTCGTTGGACGACGCGCCAGTACGGCTTGAATCACATCTACTTCAATACCTTCGTCTTGATACCAAGCACGGAAACGCCCTAGCATAAAGTCAAACACATCTGTTGATACATTTAGGTTAGTCAGCTTTTCACCAAACAGAGTTTGTGATTTAGCAACCAGGTCTAAAATATCAAGCGGTAGCTGTTTTTCTACCATGATACGTAATGCACCAATAGCAGCACGACGAAGTGCAAATGGGTCTTTATCACCTTTTGGTGCTTGGCCTATACCAAAAATACCCACCAGCGTATCAAACTTATCGGCAATGGCGACTGCACAGCTGATCAAATTAGTTGGTAAGTTGTCACCGGCAAAACGTGGCATGTATTGCTCGTTTTGTGCCACTGCGACTTCTTCTGCTTCACCATCGTGACGCGCATAATGCATTCCCATTACACCTTGTACGTCGGTAAATTCCATTACCATTTCGGTCATTAAGTCTGTTTTACTTAATAAGCCAGCGCGAGCTGCCAGTGCTTTGTCGGCACCAAGTTGCTCTGCAATGTAACCTGCCAGTTCACTAATACGCTGTGACTTATCTTTAAGCGTACCAAGTTGTTTTTGGAACAATACACTATCAAGAGATTCTAAACGGCTTTCTAATGTTTTCTTTTTATCTGTTTCAAAGAAGAACTGCGCATCGGCTAAACGCGGGCGCACTACTTTTTCGTTACCAGAAATAACTACACTAGGATCTTTACTTTCGATGTTAGAGACAAACAAAAACTTATTTAAAAGTTTGCCGTCTTGATCTAATAACGGAAAGTATTTCTGATCGTCTTTCATGGTGTAAATAAGCGCTTCAGCAGGTACATCTAAAAATGCTTCTTCAAATGTGGCTGTTAGCGTTACTGGCCATTCTACCAATGAAGTAACTTCTTCAAGTAAGTCTTCATCCATAGCAACAACGGCATTAACTGCTTTGGCTGCATCTTCTATTTGCGCGCGAATCTGTGCTTTACGCTGTTCGTAGTCAGCAACAACGTAAGCTGATTTAAGTACATCAAACACATCATCAGCATGATCAATGCTAATTTTTTCAGGGTGATGAAAACGATGGCCTTGCAGTTGATTACTCACTTGCTTACCAAGAATTTCACCCTCAACCAGTTCACTACCGAATAAAATAGTTGCCGTATGCACAGGACGAATAAATTGTGTTTTATTCGCACCCCAACGCATTGGTTTAGGGATAGGTAGTTTAGCGAGCGCTTTGCTTATAGCGTCGGTCATTAACGTTTTGGTTTCTTGCCCTGCTACTTTAGCAATGTGCAATAACCATGCGCCCTTATCTGTTTCTAGTGTTTGCGCATCTTTTACTTCAATACCGCAACCACGAGCCCAACCCATGGCTGCTTTAGTTGGGTTACCCTCAGCATCAAAAGCGGCTTTAGTTGCAGGGCCACGTTTTTCAACTTCTTTGTCTTGTTGTTTAGCTTCAAGTGCTTTTACTTGTAAACCTAAACGACGTGGCGATGCATACCAGTTCACACCTTGGTGACCTAGTTCTAGACTTTCTAATTCTGCTGTTAAGTTTGCAGCAAAGGCTTCGGCTAATTTACGAAGTGCTTTTGGTGGCAACTCTTCGGTGCCAATTTCTACTAATAAATTTTCTGCTGACATGCTTACTTATCCTTACACAGCGGGAAACCAAGTGCTTCACGTGCATCGTAATAACTTTGTGCACACGCTTTTGATAACGCACGAACGCGTAAAATATAACGTTGACGCTCAGTTACTGAAATAGCATGACGTGCGTCTAATAAGTTAAATGCGTGCGATGCTTTCATTACTTGCTCGTAGGCTGGTAATGGTAGGCTTGCTTCAATTAGCTTTTGGCTCTCAGCTTCACATTTATCAAACTGTTCAAATAAGTCGGCTACGTTTGCATGTTCAAAGTTATAGGTTGATTGCTCAACTTCATTTTGATGGAACACATCACCGTAAGTTACGCGCCCAAATGGACCGTCAGCCCATACTAGGTCGTAAATGCTATCTACGCCTTGAATGTACATTGCTAAACGCTCTAGGCCGTAAGTAATCTCGCCCGTTACCGGTGAGCATTCTAAACCGCCCACTTGCTGGAAGTAGGTAAACTGCGTTACCTCCATGCCATTTAACCAAATTTCCCAACCTAGGCCCCACGCACCTAATGTAGGTGATTCCCAGTTATCTTCTACAAAGCGAACTTCGTCAGTTAGGGTATCAATACCTACAGCAGCTAAAGAGCCTAAGTAAAGCTCTTGAATATTGTCTGGAGATGGTTTTAACACAACTTGGAATTGGTAGTAATGTTGTAAGCGGTTTGGGTTCTCACCGTAACGGCCATCGGTAGGACGACGACACGGTTGAACGTATGCGCTCGACATCGGCTCTGGGCCAATTGATTTTAAAAATGTTTGCGGGTGAAATGTCCCTGCGCCCACTTCCATGTCAAGTGGTTGAATAATGACACAGCCTTGCTGTGCCCAATAATCCTGTAAAGCCAGGATCAAACCTTGAAAGGTTTTAACGTCATATTTTTGCATATTTGGCTTTTTACTATCTGAGAAGTAGCGTGAAAATTACCCTCAGTATACCTTGTGCACACTCAGGTTTTAAGCAGTTTGTGCGTTTGAAAAAATAAAAAAGGAGCCTAGGGCTCCTTTTTTGTGATTACGATAATGTTTTATACGTCTAAGTTAACCACACGCAGTGCGTTCGTTTCAATAAACTCACGACGCGGCTCAACTTGATCGCCCATTAAAGTGGCAAATAATTGATCCGCTGCAACAGCATCTTCAATTGTTACTTGCAACATACGGCGTGCGCTAGGATCCATGGTGGTTTCCCAAAGCTGATTTGGATTCATTTCACCCAGTCCTTTATAGCGTTGAATGTAGATCCCGCGCTTAGACTCTGCGATCAACCATTCCAATGCATCCACAAAGTTATCAACAGGTTTTGTTTTCTCACCACGTTGGATATATGCACCCTCTGTGATGATATTAGCAATGTTTTTACCTGTTACAGCAATGCGTTGGTAGTCTCTTGATGTAATAAAGTCATAATGAAGTACGTGTGCTTTATCCACACCATGCTGACGAATATTCACAACTGGATAATACAAGTTACGCTCTGTATCGTGCTCAGTTCCCGCATGGAAAATAGTTGCATCTTCATCACGTTCAATTAAGTCATCAACCAGCTCTTTAGTCCAAGCAATTACCTTAGCTTCGTCTGAAAGGTCTTCTTTTTTCAGCTCACTTTGGTAAATCAAACGGTTCATAACTGTGTTCGGATATTTACGCTTTAAGCGCTCGATAACTTTAACCGTGTTTTGATAATCGTGAACAATTGACTCTAATGCTTCACCATCAACCGCTTCAGCACTATCACTAGTGTACAGTGCTGCATTGCTTAGCGCTAAAGATGTAAGGTAATCAACTAATGCTGGATCATCTTTAATATAACGCTCTTGCTTGCCTTTTTTCACTTTATAAAGTGGAGGCTGAGCAATATAAATATAACCACGTTCAACAATTTCCGGCATTTGACGATAGAAGAATGTTAGTAGCAAAGTACGAATGTGAGAACCATCCACGTCGGCATCGGTCATGATTATGATACGGTGATAACGTAATTTCTCAGGGTTATATTCGTCACGGCCAATACCACAACCTAGTGCAGTAATTAGCGTTGCCACTTCTTGTGAAGAAAGCATTTTATCAAAACGTGCTTTTTCTACGTTTAAGATTTTACCTTTAAGCGGAAGAATCGCTTGATTCTTACGGTTACGACCCTGCTTGGCTGAACCGCCAGCTGAGTCACCCTCCACTATGTATAGTTCAGATTGGGCTGGATCTTTTTCTTGGCAATCCGCTAGTTTACCCGGTAAACCAGCTAAATCCATAGCACCTTTACGGCGTGTCATTTCACGTGCTTTACGAGCGGCTTCACGCGCGCGTGCTGCATCAATAATTTTGCCAACAACAATTTTTGCATCCATTGGGTTTTCTAATAAAAACTCAGTGAATTTTTCAGCCATTGCTTGCTCTACAGCAGACTTAACTTCACTAGATACTAGCTTGTCTTTTGTCTGTGATGAGAATTTAGGATCAGGAACTTTAACACTAACAACAGCCGTTAAGCCTTCACGAGCATCATCGCCCGTTGCGTTACTTGTTGTTTTAGCCTTTTTGTTAAAACCTTCTTTTTCCATGTAGTTATTCAGCGTACGTGTTAGCGCAGATCTAAAACCAGCTAAGTGAGTACCACCATCACGTTGTGGAATGTTATTAGTAAAACAGTAAATGTTTTCTTGGAACGCATCATTCCACTGCATTGATACTTCTACACTAATACCGTCTTCTTCACGTTCGTGAGTAAAGTGGAATACCCCTTTGTGTACAGGCGTTTTATTACGGTTTAAGTATTCAACGAACGCTCTAATACCACCTTCGTATTTAAAATGGTCACTCTTATTTTCTTCGCGCTCATCATTTAAAATGATGCTCACACCTGAGTTCAAAAACGATAACTCGCGTAAACGCTTAGCTAAAATATCGTAATGGAAATCTAGGTTAGTAAACGTTTCTGCACTTGGCCAAAAACGTAACTCAGTACCGGTTGTTTCAGAATCACCAATAGCTGCAAGTGGTGCATCTGGAACACCCATAGTGTAAAACTGCTCGTAAAGTTTACCTTCACGACGAATAGTTAGTTTTAACTTTTCTGATAATGCATTTACTACCGATACACCAACACCGTGTAAGCCACCTGATACTTTATAAGAGTTATCATCAAACTTACCACCAGCGTGTAATACCGTCATAATAACTTCAGCTGCAGATACACCTTCTTCTTCATGTATAGAAGTAGGAATACCACGGCCGTTATCTCTTACAGATACCGAACCGTCTAAGTGAATTGTGACAAATATATCATCACAGTGACCGGCTAAGGCCTCATCGATAGAGTTATCAACGACCTCAAACACCATGTGGTGTAAGCCCGTACCATCATCGGTGTCCCCTATATACATACCAGGACGCTTTCTTACTGCATCTAATCCTTTAAGTACTTTAATACTCGACGAATCATAATTCTCAGACATGGTTAATCCCACTTATCTTGTTATTAGGTTGCCATGTTTCACGTGGAACATTTTTAGTTCTCGTTTCATGGGTTCCACCACAGCAGAAATACTTTCAGATAAAATTGAAGAAATAAATATTTGAGAACTGCAATGAGTCAATAACTGACCCACTTTCTCTTTTGTATCTTCGCTTAGCTCTGAAGGTAAATCATCTATTAGCAATATAGATTGCTTATCTGTCTCTGACTCAATTAAACTATTTTGCGTTACTTTTAACGCATACAACAATAGCTTTAACTGCCCGCGTGAGAATACATTCTCAACACTGCTGCCAGCGACACTAAAACTAAAACCAGCCTTATGAGGGCCTTTACTAGTAAAGCCTTGGCGAGCATCTCGCTCAAAGCTTTGCTCTAACGCATCAGAAAGAGATTCGGTCTCTTTCCAGCCTGCATTAAAGCTAATTTCTAGATCGCGTATTAGCGTTAATTCTGCACACATTTTATCAAAAAACTGCTGCTTAAACCTAGTTATATACGCAATTCTTAATTTATTTATTTGTTCAGCCAGTCTAACAAATTCTTTGTCCCAAAACTTGATTTGGTCAAAATAATTCTTAGGCTTAGATTTCAACAATGCATTGCGCTGTTTTAGCACTTTATTAAACGATTGCCATAAGAAAAAAAACTCATGTTCCACGTGGAACAAACCTAAGTCTAAAAATTTTCTGCGCTCTTTAGGGCCACCAAAAAATAATGAATAGCTTTCTGGTGTAATAACTTGCACTGGCATAAGTTGAGCAAGTTCAGATACTTTTCGACTCGCCTTACCCTGTATTTTTAAATTGGTTTCACCCGTTTGGGTTTTACTTATCCCTATTGGAATAGATAAATCGTGTAACGCTTTTCGGCCATGAATAACAAACTGATCTTGTTGATGGGCGATGATGCTTTTATGTTTAGAGGTTCGGAAAGATTTGCCGTGAGAAAGGTAATAAATAGCCTCTAAAAGGCTGGTTTTTCCGCTGCCGTTTTCACCATAAATTATATTAACGCCGTTAACTGGTTCTAGCGTCAGTGCCTCAATATTACGAAAATATTTGAGGCTCAAATGACTTAAGCTCATTATGTATTTATAATCTTATAAACGCATTGGCATAACAACGTACATAGCTTCTTCATCGCCGGCACCTTCTATAAGTGCACTACTGTTTGAATCGGCAAGGGTAAATAATACATCTTCGGTTTTTAATGTATTTAATACATCTAATACATAAGAGACATTAAAGCCTATTTCTAGGTCATCACCCTCGTACATTACTTCAACCACTTCTTCAGCTTGCTCTTGCTCTGGGTTGTTGGCTGTAATTTTTAATAAACCGTTTGATAAATTTAAGCGTACACCACGAAACTTTTCGTTCGATAAAATCGACACACGCTGAAAAGCATTACGAAGCCATTCACGATTCGCGGTAATTACCTTATCGCCACCGCGCGGTAAAACACGACGGTAATCAGGGAATCGACCATCAACTAATTTACTCGTAAAGGTAAATTCAATATCAATAATACGAATGTGGTTGGCACCAAACTGAATAGTTACCAGCTCTTGATCAGCAACCATTAGACGCATAATTTCTTGTACGCCTTTGCGCGGTATAATTAATTGGCGCTGTGTATTTAACGACTGACCTAGTTGTTTTTGTGCAATAGCTAAACGGTGCCCATCAGTGGCAACTGTTTTTATATCGCTGTTATCAACTTCAAACGACATGCCGTTTAAGTAATAACGCACATCTTGGTTTGCCATTGAGAAGTGTGTGCTTTCAAGTAATTTACGTAATTCTAAACGCGTTAGTTGAAACTCAACTTCACCATCCCACTGCTCTAAATTAGGAAAATCTTCAGCAGCTAAAGTGGTCAATGAAAAACGACTTTTCCCACTGGTTAAAAGTAACTGATGGTCTTGCAAGCTTAAAGTAAGATCAGAACCATCCGGTAAACTTTTACAAATATCGAGTAATTTTTTAGCCGGTAATGTGAGTTTAGTATCGGCAACATCGTCACCTACAAATACACTCGCCACTAACTCAATTTCAAGGTCTGTCCCTGTCATTGAAAGCTGGCCATTTTCTACCACGAGCAATACGTTAGATAAAATAGGTAACGTATGCTTGCGCTCAATGGCACCCGATACTTGTACCAATGGTTTTAAAAATTGTTCTCTTGATATTGTTATTTGCATAATAAAGTCAGCCCTAAGATGACAATGTTCTTATTAAGTTTTGGTAATCTTCTTTAATCTCGTGGCTTTCGTCACGTAATGATTTAACTTTGCGACACGCGTGCAGTACTGTTGTATGGTCACGCCCACCAAAAGCATCCCCAATCTCAGGTAAGCTGTGATTAGTGAGTTCTTTAGATAATGCCATGGCTACTTGGCGAGGCCTTGCTATAGAGCGACTACGGCGCTTAGACAGTAAATCAGATACACGTATTCTATAGTATTCAGCAACCGTACGTTGAATGTTGTCGATGGTGACTAGTTTGTCTTGCAGCGCTAATAAATCACGCAGTGCTTCTTTTACAAAGTCGATAGATATTGGGCGGCCGGTAAAGTTTGCGTTAGCAATTACACGGTTTAATGCCCCTTCAAGTTCACGTACGTTTGAACGTAATTTTTTCGCAATAAAAAATGCCACTTCATGCGGTAAGTTAATTTTACTTTGCTGGGCTTTTTTCATCAAAATAGCAACGCGTGTTTCAAGCTCTGGCGGCTCAATCGCGATGGTTAATCCCCAACCAAAACGAGATTTAAGGCGATCTTCAACCCCTTCAATCTCTTTAGGGTAACGGTCAGAGGTTAAAATAATTTGTTGGTTACCTTCTAATAATGCATTAAAGGTATGAAAGAATTCTTCTTGAGAGCGTTCTTTATTAGCAAAAAATTGAATGTCATCAATCATTAATGCATCAACACTACGGTAATAACGCTTAAACTCTTCAATCGCATTATTTTGCAGTGCTTTAACCATGTCTTGAACGAAACGTTCTGAATGCATGTAAACAATTTTAGCATCGGGCTTATTGGCCATAATACCGTTGCCTACCGCATGTAATAAATGCGTCTTACCTAAGCCTGTACCACCGTAAATAAATACAGGGTTAAATGCAGAGCCAGGGTTGTCTGCTACCTGAGTGGCAGCCGCTTTTGCTAATTGGTTAGATTTACCCTCAACAAAGCTATCAAAGGTATAGTTTTCTTTAATGTTTGATTTATAACCAGATTTAGGAGCAGGTTCTACAACCGGTTTTTGTTCTCGAGGTGGTTGTTTTGCCGTTGATTGCGTGCTTGGGGCTGATTGTGTTTCAACCACCGGTGCAGCTTGTGCATTTAATAGCGGCTTACTACCTACATCAAAGCGTAACTCGGGTGCTTCTACACCACAAATTTCTACCAATAATTCATTTATTCTATTTAAGTACTTCTCTCTCACCCAATCAAGTACGAAACGATTAGGCGCATAAATCGTCAAGGTATCTTCGGTACTTTCTGCTTGAAGTGGTCTGACCCACATACTGAATTGCTGCGAAGGCAATTCATCTTGCAATACATATAAACAACTTTGCCAAACCGACAGATACACAGTAAAACTCCCAGAGATATAATTTTTATTCCCGCACATCAATAATGATTCAAAAATCACACCTGTATTGCGTTTAAATGGCTCAATAAGCAGCCCAAGACCGACTATTATGAATGCACTTTATCCACAAGTAAAAGATTGATTTTTGTAAAATTGTTGA